>NZ_CBVY010000014.1:68779-72832 GCF_000513435.1 Halorubrum sp. AJ67
CGCCCGCGACCGAGAGGCTTCGAGCCATGATCTTGGAGTCCAACTAGTTGGAGACGCGGAGGAATCAGTATAAGTTTTCCGTGCGACGGCGCGCGGTCGCCGTCGCGTGGTCGCCGTCGCTCGGCTTCCGGGGGGACTCGGTCCGATCGCACCGGAATCCTGAACTGCGGCGGCGGCGTACGATTACGGGTGATGGACGGGGACATCCCGGAGGACGCCGCGATCATACTGTTCGACGGCGTCTGTAACCTCTGTAGCGGGTTCGTACAGTTCGTCCACCCCCGCGACCCGGAGGGGAAGTACCGGTTCGCCTCCCTCCAGTCCGAGGTCGGACAGGCGCTGCTGGCCGAACACGACCTCCCGACTGACGAGATCGAGTCGATCGTCCTGATCGAGGACGGCGAGAGCTACGTGAAGTCGGCGGCGGTCATTCGGATCGCGACGGGACTCGGCGGCCGCTACCGGCTGCTCTCCCCGTTCCGATACGTCCCCGCGCCGGTCCGCGACCGCGTGTACGACTTCGTCGCCGAGCACCGATACCGCTGGTTCGGCAAGAAGGACCGATGTATGATGCCGTCAGGGGACGTGGAGTCGCGGTTCATAGAGTGAGAAAACGCGGCGGCGGTCAGTTCGCGCCGCGTCGCTCGTAGGTGACGAACGCGAGGTCGTCCGCTCTCTCGCGGTCGGTTTCGGCCCATTCCTCGGCGTCCCACTCGGGGAAGCGCGCGTCGCCGCCGGGACGCTCGGGGATCTCGGTGATTACCAGCTGGTCGGCGCGGTCGAGGAACTGCTCGTACACCGTCGCGCCGCCGATGACGTAGACGGCGTCGACGCCGCGGTCGGCGGCGTCCGCGGTCGCGCGAGAGACGGCCTCATCGAGGTCGTGTGCGACGACCGCGCCGTCGGAGAGATCGCCGTCGTCGATCGACCGCGTCGTCATCACGACGCTGGTCCGGTCGGGGAGCGGGCCGCCGAGCCGGTCTCTGATCCCCTCGTACGTCTTCCGGCCGACGATCACCGGGTGGGCGGTCGTGAGCCGCTTGAAGTGCGCCAGATCCGCGGGGTAGTGCCACGGCATCCCGTCGTCGTCGCCGATCACGCCGTTCTCGGCGACCGCGGCGACGAGGACGAGGTCGGGATCGGCGTCGTCGCCCGCCATCACTCCGCGACCGCGAACGAGATGCCGTCCGCGCTCTCGTAGTCGACGAGTTCGACGTCGTCGTACGTCAGTTCGTCGAGCGGCGCGTCCGCGATCTCGATCCGCGGGCGGTCGCGGGGCGTCCGCGAGAGCTGTTCGAGCAGGCCGGGCACGTGGTCGTACCCCTCCTGTCCGTTCGGCTCGTCGGGCGCGGTGCGCTCGACCCAGCTTTTCACATCGAGGTACTCCTCTTTGCTCTCGACGTTCGCGAGCCGCTCTTGGACGTACTTCAGGTTGTTCGCGTACCACTTCCCTCGGTCGCCGCGGCCGCAGTAGACGTGGGCGTCGACGACGGTGTGACCGAACTCGCCGACCTCGAAGCCGGTCCGCTGGGCGAGCGCGTTCGCGAGCAGCGCGTACGCCGCGATGTTGAACGGGACGCCGAGCGCGATGTCGCCCGAGCGCTGCGTGAGGTGGAGATTGAGCCGCCCGTCCTGGACGTTCACCACGAAGGTGTAGTGGCAGGGCGGTAGCGTCGAGACGGCGGCGTTCGCCGGGTGCCACGCGTCCACGACCATCCGGCGCGAGTGGGGGTTCTCCGCCAGCGTGTCGAGGACGTACCCTATCTGATCGAACGTGCGGCGTTCCGTCCCATCGTCGGCCTCCTCGACGGTGACCCAGCGGTGCGCGTCGTCGGGCCACGTCTCGCCGGGGAGCGCGGCGTCGTCCGCCGGAACCGGATAACGTCGCCAGAACCGGCCGTACGCGGTGTCGAGCTTCCCCTCGTCGTCGGCCCACGCGTCCCAGATCTTCGTCTCCTCGCGGAGGTTCCGGATGTGCTCCTCGCCGGAGAGGTACCACAACACCTCGTGGATGAGCGAGTTCCACCGGTAGCCGTCCATCTTCTTCGTAGTCAAGAGCGGGAACCCCTCGGCGAGGTCGATCGTGTACTGCCCGCTGAACGTCGCGATGGTGTCGACGCCGGTCCGGTTCGGCTTGTACGTGCCCGTCGAGAGCGCGTCGTCGACGAGGTCGAGGTACTGTTGCATGGTGGGTCGTGCGCGCCGGAACCGACCCGGTCGCCGGCGCGGACTGTTGTCGGATGAAACGAGTCGGGACACCTAATAACGTTGATCCAGCCGGCGACGTCGACCGTGATCCGAGTCGGTTCGCGGGAGACCCGGCCGGGCGGAAACGGCGAGGCCGCCGCGACGGCCGCGACGACGCCTCACCGATACCGCTCGGGGAGGTAGGGGTCGAGGCGTCGGGGAGCAGCCGGATCAGCGCCGCCGCGATCTCCGCGAGGCGTCGGCGCAGGACGGCGTACACGGCCGCGACGACGACCGTGCCGATCACGACCTCGCGGAGCGGGCTGTTGACCAAGAGGAGGAGGGGGATCGCTAGCGCGACGCAGATCGCGAGGTCCTCGACCGCGCCGTCGTACCGGACGCCGCGGTGCGGGGCGACCCACTCCTCGCGGTAGTGGTCGTACACCGCGCGGTCGGAGTTGCCCTCCCACGGCCGGAGCTCCAAGCCGCCGCCGAACACGTCGGCGACGCTGTGGAGCGCCGCCCCGAGGAGGAAGAGGGCGACGGCGACGGTGACCGTGGAGGGAGCGAGGAGCGCGGCCAGCGTCGCCGGAACCGCGAGCGCGGAGTAGTAGACGGGGTAGTGGAACGTCTTGCGGTGCCCGGTGTACATGTCGAGGTCGGGGAAGAGACCGCCGAGGAAGCCGGCGGCGAACCCGACCGGGGCCAGCTCCGGCGCGACCCGAACCAGCGGGGCCGCGAGGAGCATCCCCGCGAGCACGTGGGTCGGGAGCATCATCGTGGCGGAAACGAGGCGACAGAACGATATGAACGTGTCGGGTTCCCGTGGAGTCGTTCCCGCGCTCCCGCAGGTCATTTTCGTGTTCCCGCGCTCTCGCAGATCGTTCTTTCGCTCCCGCGGTCCGTTTATGTTCGCCCGGCCAAACCGGGGCGTATGCTCATGACGCCGGGACCGACCGCGGTCCCCGAACCGGTGCGCGAGGCGATGTCCCGCGAGCTGATCAATCCCGACGTGGACCCGCGATTCCAGGAGATATACGGTCGGGTCACGGAGCGACTCGCGACCGTCTACGGCGTCGATTCGAGGGGAGCCGAGAACGCAGGCGCGGACGACCGGGGAAGCGCCGCGACCGCCGAGCGCGACGTGGTCGTCCTCGGCGGCGAGGGAATCTTAGGGCTGGAGGCGGCCGTCGCCTCGCTGGTCGAACCCGGAACCGAGGTGTTGTGCCTGTCGAACGGGCTCTACGGCGAGGGGTTCGCCGACTTCGTCGAGTCGTACGGCGGCGACGCGACGCTGGTGGCGGCCGACCACGACGAGCCGCTCCCGCTCGACGCGCTCGACGAGGCGCTGGCGGCCGACGACGCCGACTTCGACCTCGCGACGATGGTCCACTGCGAGACGCCGACCGGGACGCTGAACGGTATCGACGCCGCGCTCGACCGGATCGAGGCCGCTGACGGGGAGATACTCACGGTCGTCGACGCCGTCTCCTCGCTCGGCGGGGTGGCCGTGCCGACCGACCGCATCGACGTGTGTCTCGGCGCGTCCCAGAAGTGTTTCAGCGCCCCGCCGGGGCTCGCGACAGCCGCGGTGAGCGACCGCGCGTGGGCCGCGATGGAGGAGCGGGGCCCGCACTCGCTGTACGCGAATTTCCTCCCGTTCCGCGACGTGAGCGACGAATTCCCGTACACGCACCTGACGACCGAGGTCGTCGCGCTCGACGCGGCGCTCGACCTATGGCTGGCGGAGGGGCTCGACGCGGTCCGGGAGCGACACGAGACGGCCGCGGCGCGGTGTCGCGAGCGCGGCGCGGCGTTGGGGTTGGAGACGGTCCCGGACTCGGAGCGAAGTTCGCCGACCGTGAC
>NZ_CBVY010000014.1:77073-78125 GCF_000513435.1 Halorubrum sp. AJ67
CGCGATCGCGGACGAGGAGCCGACGTTCTCGGAGACGACGGTGGTCGAGGGCCGCGAGGAGGTGCCGAAGGGCGGCGGGGAGCCGCACGTCCACTTCGCGAACTTCGAGCCGATCCCGGAGGGCGCGGTGTTCGCCGAGGACGACGTGTACACCCACCGCGTCGAGGAGCCCGGCGTGGTCCCGATCCTCGCCAGCGAACGCGGCTACGACGATATCTTCGGCATGTACGGCCGCGTCACCGGCATCGTGAAACCGCCCGGAGTGGGCGAGAATCGAGTGTACCCGATCGACGAGGAGGACGACGCGGAGGGCGAGGAGGGGAGTACGGGAGGCGACGACGGAAGCGAGGACGACGGAAAACGAGGCGGGGCGAACTGAACGAAACGGTTCAGACTGATCGGAACGAGCGGCGTCGCTACTTGGCGGTCGGCGTGATGTCGCCGACGGCGTCCATCACCTGGACCGCGGCGCTGGCGGCCAGCCCGCGGGCGACCTCGTCGGTGTCGGACTCGGCAATTCCGGCGTCGAGGTCCTCCGGGTCCGGCGTGAATCCGGCGGAGACCGGGTGGCCCGCCGGGGGGTTGACGGCGACGGTCGCCTGCGGACCGTTCGCACCGACAGACAGCTCGGAGCCGACGGCGTAGCTGTCGGGGAGATACGATTCGGTTCGCGATACGATTCCGGCGACCGCGCGCCGGAGCTGTCGTTCCTGATCCGGAGAGAGGTCGACGGCCGCGGGCGAGCCCGCGTCCGTCACACCCGGTGCCCCGGCGTACGGGTTGTTGCCGTTCATTCGAAGACACGACACGTACGCGGCAACGAGTCAAAAAGGCGTCGGCGGCGACAGGATCCGCCCGGCTGCGCTACAGGATCGGCTCGGACTCGCCGTAGGCGGCGATCACCACCGCGGTGGCGTACCGGTCCGCCTCGGCGGCGACCGTCTCGACGCGCGTCTCTCGGTCGGGAAGCTCCCAGTCGCGGAGGTCGACACCGGCGTCGAGGCCGTCGCGGATCCGGTCGCGGACGTCGTCGCCGTCCTCGCCGGTCACCT
>NZ_CBVY010000014.1:80679-83553 GCF_000513435.1 Halorubrum sp. AJ67
CGCAGCGAAGGAGCGGCAGCGACTGAGCGAGGAGCACAGCGAGCGTGCGTCGTCCTCGCGGCTGGGGCTTCGGCGGTCTCGGTCGGAACGTCGGAAGCGACTACATCGTAGCGAGCGGCCGGGAGTTCCGAGGCGGTCGCGGACGCTCCGTTATCAACCTATTATAAGTGACCCGCCGAAACGCCAGCTGCGGTAACCGGTCCAAGACTCACTCGGAAAAGCCGACCGCCAGCCCCGCTATCGTCGTCTCAGTACTGGTAGTTGATGACCTGCTCGTCTTCCGTATCGGCGTCCCGAAGCTTGTCGCGGGCGGCCTCGAAGTCCGCCTGCCGGACCTCAGTGCGGCCGTCACGGATGGCGAACATTCCGGCCTCGGTCGCCAGCGACGCGATGTCCGCGCCGCTGTACCCGTCGAGGTCGCTCGCGATGACGCCGAGGTCGATGTCGTCGGCGACGTTCATCTCCTGCGTGTGGATCTCGAGGATGCGTTCGCGGCCCTCCGGGCCGGGCTCGGGGACCTCGATGAGCCGGTCGAAGCGGCCGGGGCGGAGGATGGCCTCGTCGAGCATGTCGAAGCGGTTGGTCGCGGCCATGATCCGGATCTCGCCGCGGTCGTCGAAGCCGTCCATCTCGGAGAGGAGCTGCATCATCGTGCGCTGGACCTCGGCGTCGCCGGAGGTCTTCGAGTCGGTCCGCTTGGCGGCGACGGCGTCGATCTCGTCGATGAAGATGACGGCCGGCTCGCGCTCGGCGGCGAGCTCGAACAGGTCGCGGACGAGCCGCGCGCCCTCGCCGATGAACTTCCGGACGAGCTCTGAGCCGGCCATCTTGATGAACGTCGCGTCCGACTCGTTGGCGACCGCCTTCGCCAGCATCGTCTTCCCCGTCCCCGGCGGGCCGTGGAGGAGGACGCCGCTCGGGGGTTCGACGCCGACCTGCTCGAACTGCTCGGGGTTTTCGAGCGGGTCCTCGACCGCCTCGCGGACCTCCCGGATCTGGTCGTCGATGCCGCCGATGTCGGCATAGGTGACGTCCGGGGACTCGGTGACCTCCATCGCCTGCGCCCGGGAGTCGGTCTCGTCGTCGAGCACCTGCTGGACCGCGAAGGAGTCGTTGATCGCGACGCGGTCGCCGGGACGGAGGTCCTCGTCGAGCCGCGAGGCGGCCTGCGTGAGTACCTCCTGGTTGTTGCCGTGCTGTTTGATGACGACGCCGTCGTCGGTGATCTCCTCGACGGACGCGATGTACAGCGAGGAGGTCTTCAGCACCTCGTTTTCGCGTTTCAGCTGTTCGACGTCGTCTTTCAGGTCGCCGCGGCGTCCCTCGGCGTCCGCGAGCCGGTCCTCTAATTCCTCGTTCACGTGAACGATCCGCCGGAAGTGCTGGCGGATCGCCTCCAGCCGCTCCGCGTCGCTCATTTCGGGGTCGAGCTCCAACCGCGGGCGGTCGGGCAGTGAGGGGCTATGAGACATTCGTTATGCCCGGATAAGATGCGGGCGTAAATGTGCCTTTGGGTCACGGAGAGACCGTTGGATCGCCGAGCCCGAACCCGCGAGTTCCGGTCGCCGCCGCGATCGTGTCCCGGCCGCGCCGTCTCCCGAATCTGACGGACACTCGCCTGCCGACCGGGATTATCAATTTAGATAGGCAGAAGTGAGGTTTTTAACTCAAGGCGAGCGAACACCGGCATATGGACGCACGCATGGCGGGCGGACGCGCCGACCCGGTACTCGCAGACCGAGATCCGCGGACCGGGAGGGCCCTCCCATGACGGAGGCTCCGGACGCGACCGTTCTCGCGGTCGACGACGAGCCGGACCTCGCGGAACTGTACCGGGTGTACCTCGACCCGGCCTACGACGTACGGATCGCGACCGGCGGCGAGGAAGCGATCGACGCGATGGACGACGCGGTCGACGTCGTCCTCCTCGACCGGCGGATGCCCGACATGTCGGGCCACGAGGTGTTAACGGAGATCCGCGGCGAGGGGTACGACGCCCGGGTGGCGATGCTGACCGCGGTCGAGCCGGACGTCGACATCGTCGAGATGCCGTTCGACGACTACAAGACGAAACCGGTCACCAAAGAGGATCTCCTCACGCTCGTCGAGGTCCTCCTCCACCGCGCCGCCTTCGACGAGCAGAGCCAGGAGTTCTTCGCGCTCGCCTCGAAGAAAGCGGCGCTGGAGGCCAGCGGCACGACCAACTCCGAGGAGTACGAGGAGCTCATCGAGCGGATGGAGTCCGTCCGCCTCGAGGTCGACGACACGCTCGATCTCCTCTCCGCGCGCGACGCGTTCGTCGAGGTCCCCGGCGAAGTGCCGTAGCGCGGGCCGCAACCGCCTGTACCCCGATCACTCGATCCGGAGTTCGCCGTCTGCTCCCGCTTCGTCGCCGTCCTCGTTCCACTCAAGTTCGAACTCGACGCTCAGTTCTCCCGGCCCGTCGGCGGGGCCCTCGCGCTCCGCCTTCACCTCGAAGGTCAGACGGGCGGGGGGTTCGAGCGTCGTCGACTCGCCGCCGCGCGAGAGCGTGATGGCGTCGCCCGCGTCGAGGGAGTCCGCGACCGCCCGAAGGTACGCGGCGATCTCCTCGCGGCTCCGCCGACTCTCCGACTCGAAGAGGACTTTCTCGGTCATGCGCGGACGTAGGCGGCGTCGGAATATAAACGTCGCCGCGGTTCGGCGGCCGCTCCCCGGACTGTTTTGTGGCACCCGCTCAAACTCGTACGGTATGTCCGTCTCCGACCCTCTCCGCACGGCCGTCGCCGTCGCGGTCTACTGGACGGCGATCGCCGTCGGCGGGAGCGTGCTCCTCGCCGCCCCGACGAGTCCGCTCGCCGCGCTTCCGGTCCTCGGCGGCGGCGCGGTCGTCGC
>NZ_CBVY010000014.1:85847-87749 GCF_000513435.1 Halorubrum sp. AJ67
GATCCCGGCCGGACCGTCGCGACGGCCCGCCGGGCGCAGGCGAGCGTATCGGTGAACCCGGTGTCGCAGAAGCCGAACCCGTGCGGTGGCGCGTGCCGGTGAGCGCCGCATCGCGGCGCGAACCGCACACGCGAGGGAGTCGACCGGTCGGAGCGAAGCGGAGACCGGTCGACGAGGCTGGGGAGGCGTGAGGCTGCGGTTGCGGTGCGGGGTGGGACTCGAAGGGGCAGTCGCGAGGACGAAGACGCGCGACGTAAGGACCGCAGGAGCGAGCAACGCGAGCGACGAGGACCGCAGCGAGCGCATCGAGTCCTCGCGACTGGGGCTTCGGCGGTCTCAGTTGTGAAGCCGTCTTCGACAAAAACAGTATCGTACAGCCGAGCGACTGGGGCTTCGGCGGTCTCGGTCACCGAGTTCGTCGTCCCGTAACGAACATCTGGGGCTTCGGTGACCGCGTATCAGGCGATGTCGCGGTCGTCGTCGGCGTGCGCGCGGACCCACAGCCGACCGATCCGCGAGAGGCTCGTCCGGTAGGACTTCCCGTGTTCCTCGCGCTCGATGTATCCCTTCCCGCCGGGGCCGAGCCGGTCGACGTTGTAGATGACCTTCGAGCGGAACGAGTCGGTGTACTCCTCGTTGAGCTCGTCGGCGAGCGCCTCCGCCAGCTCCGAGACGGACTCGAACTCGCCGTGTTCGCCGAGGGTGAACAGTACCAGCTCCTCGAACGGCTTGACGTTCTGGAACGAGGCGACCGGGAGCTCGATGACGTGGCTGTCGCCGATGCGCTTCGCGCCGATGGTCGTGCCGCGCTCGTCGAACTCCGCGAGCAGGTCGGTGGTGCTCGCCAGCCGGTCGGAAACGCGGTCGGGGTCGACGCCCGCCTCGGCGAGCGCGTCGGCGTCGCTCCCGGCGTCGAGGTCCCGGAGGAGGTCCCGCGTCGCGCGCAGCTCCTCGGCGAGTTCGGTCTCGAGGTACTTCTCGGGGGCCGTGTAGTAGGTGTGGATGCGGTCGCGGTCCGCCTGCCGCTCGACCATGATCGAGTGGGCCGCGGTGGCGAACGCGAACGAGACCGGCCGCGGCATCGAACAGAGGTTCACCCACACCTCGCGCTCGTCCGCGGGAGGGGCGGCGTCGCCGGCGTCCTCCGCGGCCCCTCCGTCGCGGTCGAGCTCCGCGTTGATCAGGTCGTAGGCGCGCTCGAAGGCGGCGTCGTAGTCGTACACGTCGGTCAGCTTCTCTCGCACCGTCTCCGCGCCGAGCAGGTTCTGGAAGTCCTGTTCGAGCTTCCGCGCGATGTTCCGCGAGTACTCGACGTTGCCCTCGCTGCCGACCGTCCCCTCCAACAGGATCACCCGGTCGACGTCGAACTGGTCCCGGATGAGGGGGGCGATCATCCGGTCGTAGTCGAACCCGACCGGAACGATGTGGGTCTGCATACGTGGGACGTACTGGTCGGGGTCATAAAAATCGGACCGTGTCGAGGCCCGCGCCGCGAGAGGATCGACGGTCGCGCCGCGCACGAGGCGAGACGAGTCACACCTCGTCGCTCGACGCTATCCGTCTCCCCCGGTGCGGAAGGAGAGGTCGAGCGTCGGCGCGGAGTGGGTGAGCCCGCCCATCGAGATCACGTCGACGCCGGTCGCGGCGTAGTCCGGGACGGTCTCGACGGTGATCCCGCCGGACGCCTCGGTCAGCGCGTCCGCGTCGCCGGCCGCCACGCGGTCCACGGCTTCGCGCGTCTCCGCGGGCGTCATGTTGTCCAGGAGGACCACGTCAGCGCCGGCCGCCGCGGCGCGCGCGGCGTCGGTCGGGTCCTCCACCTCCACGTCGAGGGCGGTCGCGAAGGAGGCCCGCTCTCGGAACCGCTCGATCGCACCGACCAGCCCCAGCTCGGCGACGTGG
>NZ_CBVY010000014.1:90839-94613 GCF_000513435.1 Halorubrum sp. AJ67
GCTCGCGGCCCGCAGCCAGCTCTTCGAGGACCCACGCCAGGTAGTTCGGGTCGATCTGGCGCATCGCGTTACAGTCTATACAGGCGTCGCCGCACAGCGGGACGACGTTCACCTCGGGGTGCCAGCGCCCGAGGTGGTTGGCGAGGTGGATCTCGGTCCCGATCGCCCAGGTGTCGCCGGGGTCGGCGTTCGCGACGGTCTCGCAGATCGTCGCGGTGGAGCCGACCACGTCGGCCGCCTCGACGACCTCGCGGCGGCACTCGGGGTGGACGACCACGCTGACGTCGTCGTACTCCCCGCGGACCGACTCGACGTGCGACTCGCGGAAGCGCTCGTGGACCTGACAGTAGCCGTCCCAGAGGATCACGTCGTTCTCGACGACGTCGCTCGCGTCCGCCGACTCCGGGTCCCACGGGTCCCACTCGGCGATCTCGTCTTCGAGCCCCAGGCGGTTGGCCGTGTTCTCTCCGAGGTGCTTGTCGGGGAGGAACAGCACCTTGTCGCCCCGGTCGAGCGCGTACTCGAACGCGTCGTGGGCGTTCGAGGACGTACAGACCAGCCCGCCCTGCTCGGCGCAGAACGCCTTGAGGTCGGCGTAGCTGTTCATGTAGGTGACCGGGACCACGTCCGCGTCGGTCTCGGCAGTCAGTTCCGCCCACGCCGCGTCGACCTGGAGGGCCTCGGCCATCCCGGCCATCGGACAGGACGCCTCCATGCTCGGGAGGATCACCTTCTGTCCGGGGTCGGTGATGATGTCCGCGGACTCGGCCATGAACGTGACGCCGCCGAAGACGACGTACTCGGCGTCGGCGGCGGCGGCCTCCTTGCTCAGCTGGTAGGAGTCGCCGACGAAGTCCGCGTGTTCGACGATCTCCCGCCGCTGGTAGTTGTGGCCCAAGATCACCACGTCGTCGCCGAGCGTCCGCAGCGCCTCCTCGATGCGCTCCGTTCGCTCCGATTCGGTGAGCGCTCGGTATTCAGGTGGAAGCTGTTCGAGGTTGTCGTATTTGAAGAGACTGAGATCAGTCTCGAACTCCGCAGTTTCCATTGCTGGCATCGTCGACTACCTTCGTAACTGAGTCTCTAGAACTGCGTGTTGAAAAGAATTTGTCTTCAATAGGCGACTGTAGTTGACTTAGTTACCTCGTCATACTGTATCGAAGTTCTTTCACCCGTCTACACGCCTCTGCGTCGTTCAACTGTGGTCGGTCGTCGCGATCATCGGGAACGCGAATGCGACCGGTCTGCGAACCGGGCGACGGCGGGACTGCGCCTCGCCGTCGGGCGCATCCGACGCGGAAGGGTGTCGGAACTCTCGTTTCGGCTCGCCGGCACTCGAATCGTCTCCGGTCCGGGAAGCGTTCACCTGTCGTCAGTCCGTGGATCTCTCCGAGTGGCGCGTCGTTCGCGACCGATCCGTGGGCGGCGCGTACCGAGTCTCCGGGTGTCAGGCCGCCGAGCAGGTCACACCGTGTCGCGGTCGGTGTAGGTCACGCGGTGGGCGATCAGCCCGTCGGCGTCGACCGTGTGGAAGTCCGCAAAGCCGAACGCGACCCGCTCGCCGCCCTGTCGTCCGCCGAACGTCCCGCGGACCGCCGCCGTATCGCCGTCGACCGCAACCACGAGCACCTCGTGTTCGCCGTCGGACAGCGGTCGGTCCTCGCGGTAGAACCGCTCTAGCGCGTCGATACCCTCGATCGAGTCCTGTCCCGGCCGGTCGTAGACGATGTCGTCGGCGAACAGCGCGAGCAGGCCGTCGTAGTCGTCGGCGTCGACACGCTCGTAGTAGCTATGCACCGTTTCACGGAGCCGCTCGGGCTCTGATGTCGCGTCGGTCACGGTCGCCGGAACGGACCGGCGGAAAGTATGCGTTGCCCCTCGCCCGCCGTGCCGGTCGAGCTTCCCACCTTCACGCCCCCCGTCAGCGCGTCGCTGCCCCGTGTGCCCCGCTTCGTCTCGTCGACGGTGCCGCGAACGTCACGATTATGCTGTGTCACGTCGTACCAATACGCGGAATGTCACAGAAGGAGGTACGCGACGAGCTCTACGTCGACCAGTACACGCTGGGACTCGTCGGTCCCGATCAGGAGTGGGCGGGCACGGTCGCGGACGGCGGGACGGTAAAGACATACACGCCGCCGGGCTGTTGGGGGCCGATGGTGACCCCCTCGTTCCGGGGCGGCCACGAGGTGACCCGCCCGATCCGCGTCGAGGGGGCCGAGGTCGGCGACGCCGTCGCGATCCACGTCCGCGACGTGGAGGTGACGAGCATGGCGACCAGCACCGGGTCGATGGCGGAGCGCGAGGGCGCGTTCGGCGACGACCCGTTCGTCGACCACCGGTGTCCCGAGTGCGGGACGGCGTGGCCGGACTCCGTCGTCGAGGGCACCGGCGAGGACGCGATCCGCTGTGCGGAGTGCGGCGCGAACGCCTCCTCGTTCGGCTTCGAGTACGGCTACACCGTCGCGTTCGACCACGAGAACGCGGTCGGGATCACGCTCGACGAGGAGGGCGCGCACGAACTCGCCCTCGACGCCGACGAGGTGATGGACATCCCCGAGAACGCGCGCCAGCACCCGATCCTGCTGTACGAGCCGGACGAGATTCCCGGCACGCTCGGCCGACTGCGTCCCTTCATCGGCAACATCGGCACCACCCCACCGGTCACCATGCCCGACTCGCACAACGCGGGCGACTTCGGGCAGAACCTGATCGGCGCGGACCATGACTACGGCGTCGAGACGGAGGAAGACCTCGAACTGCGCACCGACGGCCACATGGACGTGCCTGAGGTCCGAGCGGGCGCGACGCTGATCTGCCCGGTCGTCGTCGACGGCGGCGGGATCTACGTCGGCGACCTCCACGCGAACCAGGGCGACGGCGAGCTCTCCCTCCACACCACCGACGTGAGCGGGACGGTGACGATGGACGTGGAGGTGATCGAGGACGTCGAGCTCGGCGGTCCCGTCCTCCTCCCGAACGAGGAGGACCTCCCGTTCATCAGCGCGCCGTACACCGACGAGGAAGTCGCAGCGGGCGAGGGGCTCGGCGCGGAACACGGCGTCGACGTCGACACCGACGCCGCGCCGATCCAGGTGATCGGCTCCGGCGCGACCGTCAACGACGCGACGCAGAACGCATTCGACCGCGCCGGAAAACTGCTGGACATGACCGAGGGCGAGGTCCGCGCCCGGTGTACGTTCACCGGCGGCGTCCAAATCGGGCGGCTCCCGGGCGTGGTCCAGCTCGACATGCTCGTCCCGATGGATATCCTCGCAGACGCCGGTCTCGACGCCGCGGCGCGCGAACAGTACGAGCTGTAAGGAATCCCTGCGCACGGTCAATCCCCTCATTTTCTCGGGCGTCCCGGTGCGAACGCCACCGAAGCCCCAGCCGCTCACTACGACACAGTTGCTGCTGGGAACACGACCACCGAAGCCCCAGCCGCTCGGTGGTATGTGGTTGCTTATGAATTGCCGATCGACACGGACACTCCCGAAGCCCCAGCCGCTCGGTGGTATGTGGTTGCTTATGAATTGCCGATCGACACGGACACTCCCGAAGCCCCAGCCGGGAGGCGGGCGGACGCTCGCTGCGGTGCTTACGTCGCCTCCGCCCGCCTCCCGGCTGCCCCTTCGAGTCCCACCCCGCACAGCACAGCCTCACGCCTCCCCAGCCTCGTCGACCGGTCGGAGCAACGCGGAGACCGGTCGACTCCCTCGCGCGGCGCTCTCGCCGGCGGCTTCGCCGCCGGCTGTCCGAGGGACCTGCGGT
>NZ_CBVY010000014.1:98416-100004 GCF_000513435.1 Halorubrum sp. AJ67
GACCGCCTCGGCGTCGAACGCGTTACTCGCCGAGCGCGTCGAGGTCGGCGTCGGTCGCCTCCGCGACGAGCAGCCGGCGCGCGGCGGTCGCCGTGTCGGCGTCGACGTGGTCTTCCAGCTCGTGGAAGCGGAGGTCACCGTCGCGGACGCGAGCCGCGAGGTCCGCGGGAGTCGGTTTCGACATGCCGATGGATCCTCGCGGCGGGCGCTAATGACTGTCGGTTCCGGGCCTCTCGCGGGGGACGGGGAACGAATCGAACGGCGGCTACCGGCCGACGAACCCGGAGAGCCGCTCGCGGATCGACTCGCCGCCCAGCTTGAGGTAGTAGGCGTCGCCGCCGTCCTCGTAGTAGTCGTCGATGCGGCGGATCACCTCGAAGCCGAGGTGTTCGTAGAAGCCGAGCGCCGAGCGGTTTGTCGTGCGGGCGTGACAGGTGACCGACCGGTGTTGCTCGGCCACGTCGGCGACGAGGCGCTCGGCGTACCCGCGGCCGCGGCAGTCGGGGTCGACGGCGAGAAAGAGGATGTAGCCGTCCCGGCGGACGGAGGCGAAGGCGACGAGCCGGTCGTTCTCGACGAGCAGGTGGGCGGTCGACCGGCGATACGCGTCGACGAAGAAGCCGCGTCGCTGTCGGAGGACGCCCTCGGCGGACCGAATGCGCTCTTTGAGCTCCCACGCGGCGGTCGCGTAGTCGGACTCGCCGGGCGGGTCGATCCGCTTTTCGACGTTGACGCTCACTGCGATGACCTAACACGCCAGCGGAATATAACTCCACCGCCAGCGGGGACGATTTCCACCACCATCGGGGACCGTTGCGGGCGGAAGACGCGCTCTCGGCGGATCGGCGTCGGTCTGCGTCGGAGCCGCGACTGAGACGGCCAATACCGTGACCGAAGGGTTTTGTCGCGGTCACTCGTGGTCGCGATCAATGACCGACGAGTCGTCCGGGGTCGAACTGCTCCGGCGGGCGTTCCTCACGGGCGTCGCCGTGGTCGTCCCCGCCGTCATCACGCTCGTCGTCCTCGCGTTCGCGTTCAACGCGGTGTACGACTACCTCGACGCCTTCTCGTCGGCGGTCGTCGCCGTGTCGCCGGGGCGCGGACTCCCGATCGTCGGCGCGATCCCCCGCGAGGTCGCGATCGAGATCGCGACGCCGGTCGTGTTCGTGGCCGCCATCCTCCTCTTGGGCGCGGCGGTCGAGTCCTCGCGGTACGGCGAGCGCGCCGTCGACTACGTCGACGAGGCCGTCGAGCGGGTACCGGGGGTCGGCTCCGTCTATCAGGGGTTCCGACAGATGAGCGACGCCATGCTGGACTCGGACGGCGGGAACTTCCGCGAGGTCGTCCTCGTGGAGTTTCCGACCGAGGAGACGTACACGCTCGCGTTCGTGACGAGCGAGACGCCCGAGGTCATCGCGGACCACGCCGACTCCGAGGGCGAGGGGATGCGGACCCTGTTCATGCCGATGGCCCCGAACCCGGTGATGGGCGGCCACGTCGTCTTCGTCCCCGAGCGCCGGATCGTCGACGTCGAGCTGACGGTCGAAGAGGGGATCCGCGCGCTGGTCACGAGCGGCGTCGCCTTGGA
>NZ_CBVY010000014.1:100024-102424 GCF_000513435.1 Halorubrum sp. AJ67
CCTATCCCCTGTGTGCCTTGCCTCCCACGACTGGCTGACGGCGAGCGCGCGACGGCGTCCCGCTCGACGCGGTCGCCGCCCGGGAGGTCAAGGGCGGTCACGTACTCGGAGATGTCGCTGGAACGCCGTGACGGCGGCTGGTACGCCTACGTCGTCTTCGACGTGTGACCCGCGGGAAGCCTCGCTGGGCCGGGTCGCCGGCACGCCGGGTCGCGCCCGCCTGACGCAACGCCCTTCCCCGCCCGCGTCGAACGCCGTCGTATGACAACGCGCGAGGTCGGCGGCTTCGAACTGCGGAAGGTGCGCGAGCACGTCTGGGAACTCCCCCGCGAGGGCGACATGAACGTCCCCGCGCGGGTGCTCGCGAGCGAGTCGCTCCTTGAGGAGATCGGCGGGGACGACACACTCGAACAGCTCCGCAATGCGACGCACCTCCCCGGGATCGCCGCCCCCGCGCTCTGTATGCCCGACGGCCATCAGGGGTACGGGTTCCCCGTCGGCGGCGTGGGCGCGATCGACGCCGAAAACGGCTGTATCTCGCCGGGAGCGGTCGGCTACGACATCAACTGTGGCGTTCGGATGGTGCGGACGAACCTCACCTACGACGACGTTCGGGGCCGCGAGGAGGAACTCGTCGACGCCCTGTTCGAGGCGATCCCCTCGGGGCTGGGCGGCGGCGGCGTCATCGGCGGGACCGCGGACGCGATCGAGGGCGCGCTCGAACGCGGCGTCGAGTGGGCCGTCGAGGAGGGGTACGGGATCGAGAGCGACCTCGCGCGCTGCGAGGACGAGGGGCGACGGCCCGACGCGCGACCGGAGTACGTCTCCCAGAAGGCGATGGACCGCGGCCGCAACCAGATGGGGTCGCTCGGCTCCGGCAACCACTTCCTGGAGGTCCAGCGCGTCACGGACGTGTTCCGCGAGGACGTCGCCGACGAGTACGGCCTCCGCGAGGACGGGGTCGTCGTCCTGATCCACTGCGGGAGCCGCGGGCTGGGCCACCAGACCTGTAACGACTACCTCCGCCGGATCGAGCAGGAACACGGCGACCTGCTCGACGAGCTGCCCGACAAGGAGCTCGCGGCCGCCCCGGCCGGGTCGGAGCTGGCCGAGGAGTACTACGGCGCGATGGGCGCGTGCATCAACTTCGCGTGGGCGAACCGCCAGCTGATCACCCATCAGGCCCGCGAGACGTTCGGCGAGGTGTTCGACGCCGACCCGATCGACGACCTCGGGATGGAGCTGCTGTACGACGTGGCGCACAACATCGCGAAGCGGGAGACCCACGAGATCGGCGTCGACGCCGAGGGCGATCCCGCCGTCGGCGACGCGGTCGTCGACCGCGAGGAGCGCGACCTGTACGTCCACCGCAAGGGCGCGACGCGGGCGTTCCCCGCGGGCAACGCGGACGTGCCCGCGGTCTACCGCGACGTGGGCCAGCCAGTCATCATCCCGGGGAGCATGGGGGCCGGCTCGTACGTCCTCCGGGGCGGCGACGAGTCGATGTCGGTGTCGTTCGGCTCGACCGCGCACGGTGCCGGACGCCTGATGAGCCGGACGCAGGCGAAACAGGAGTTCTGGGGCGGCGACGTACAGGACGACCTCGAAGACGGCCAGCAGATCTACGTGAAAGCGCAGTCGGGCGCGACCATCGCGGAGGAGGCCCCCGGCGTCTACAAGGACATCGACGAGGTGATCCGCGTCAGCGACGACCTCGGCATCGGCGACAAGGTCGCCCGCACCTTCCCCGTCTGTAACATCAAGGGCTGAGCGCAGTCGGAACGGGTCGCCTCAGCGCTCCCGCTTCGCCTCGCGGCCGAGGTGGTCCTCGACGGCGGTGACCTTGTCGGCCGCGGTCGCGTCGCTCGTCCGTTTGTCGTCGATCTTGAGGAACGTCGAGACGCGGTCCCCGTCGACCGCCTCGTGGGCAGCCGCGGCGGCCGCGAACAGCGTCTCCGCGTCGTCGGCCTCGATGACGGTTCCCATCGGGTTGGTCTCGTAGCTCACGTCGAACTCGTCGAGCGCGGCGACGGCCTTCGCGACCTCCTCCGCCATGCTCCCCTCGATCACCGGCGCAACGCTCAACATCGCGATCGCTGTCATAGGCGTGGATGCGCGGTGCGGTCACTTAAGCGGTCGCCGGAGATCGGGATTTGTGTGGCGGTTCTGACGCCCGGCGCTACAGGAATTCTGTCTCGAACACGACTGTGACCCCCGAAGCCCCAGCCGCGAGGCGGGCGCACGCTCGCTGCGCGCTTCAGTCGCTCACTGCGTTCGCTCCTTCCAGTGCTTGCGTCACCTGCGCCCGCCCCGCGGCTGCCCCTTCGATTCCCGCCCGCACCGCACCTCACACCTCCCCAGCCTCGTCAGTCGGCCTCGCTTCGCTACCGGCCGACTGAC
>NZ_CBVY010000014.1:106065-107220 GCF_000513435.1 Halorubrum sp. AJ67
GGACGACCGCCTCGGCCCGGACGGCGGCTTCGAGTGGGGGCCCGCGCTGGGCGACGCGGAAGACAAGAGTTGATACGGTCCCGAGCGAACCCACGGCCATGCGCATCTCCGAGCGGGGGTACGGCGAGGAGGGCCGGGAACGGCTCACGCTGGTCCCCGAGAACGTCGACGACCTCTGGCACCTCGCGCACGTCCTCGAACCCGGGGACCTCGTCGAGGGCGACACCACGCGACGCATCCAGCGGAACGACGACCAGATGCGGGACACCGGCGGCCAGCGCGAGCACATCTTCGTCACGCTCGACGTCGAGGACGTGGAGTTCGCGCGGTTCGCCAACCGACTCCGCGTCTCCGGCGTGATCGTCGGCTGCTCGCGGGAGGACCAGCTCAACGCCCACCACACGCTCAACGTCGAGGAACACGACGAGATCACGGTCGAGAAACACTTCAAGCCGGACCAGACGGAGCGGCTAGAGGAGGCCACCGAGGCCGCGGAGAACCCCGACGTGGCCATCGCGACCGTCGAGGAGGGGGCCGCGTTCGTCCACACCGTCCAGCAGTACGGCACCGAGGAGTACGCCTCGTTCACGAAGCCGACCGGGAAAGGCGAGTACTCGCGGCCCCGCGAGGAGCTGTTCTCCGAGCTGGGCGACGCGCTCGCGCACCTCGACGCCGACGCGGTCATCCTCGCGGGCCCCGGCTTCACCAAGCAGGACGCGCGCGACTACATCGACGAGGAGTACCGGGACCTCTCCGACCGAGTCACCACCGTCGACACCTCCGCGGTCGGCGACCGCGGCGTCCACGAGGTCCTGAAACGCGGCGCGGTCGACGAGGTCCAAAAGGAGACCCGCATCTCGAAGGAGGCGAGCCTCATCGACGAGCTGACCGAGAACATCGCGAAGGGCGCGAAGGCGACGTACGGACCCGAAGACGTGGCCGAGGCGGCCGAGTTCGGCGCGATAGAGACGCTGCTCGTCGTCGACGAGCGGCTCCGCACCGAGCGCCAGAACGACGGTGACTGGACCATCGACGTGAACGAAGTGATCGAGTCGGTCGAACAGCAGGGCGGCGACGTGGTCGTCTTCTCCTCCGAGTTCGCACCCGGCGAACAGCTGTCGAACCTCGGCGGCATCGCCGCGATACTGCGCTATC
>NZ_CBVY010000014.1:109190-112726 GCF_000513435.1 Halorubrum sp. AJ67
CACGGCGGTGCGCTCGGTCGGCGACCGCGTCGTCGTCGAGATGCGCCCACCGCACGGCGACGCCACCCACACCGAGCGGTTCGACGCGCCCCGAGACGGGTCGCTCACGGAGTCGGCGGAATTCCTCGAATTCTTAGAGGCCGCGGGCGTCTCGCCGCTCGATGTCGACGAACTCGTCGGCGCTCGCGTGCCCGCGACCTACGACCCCGAGGAGGGGTGGCGGGTCGATCCCGCGTACCGCGCCGAGTCGACGGCGGACGGCGGAGGTCGGCTCGCGGACGCCCGCGACTGGCTGTGGACCTACCGGACGTGGCTGCTCGCCGCGCTGCTCGTCGGCGGCGAGTTGGCGTTCGTCGCCGTGATCATTCTGGTGTACGCGTGAAGATTCCGCGAAATCGGGCGTGAAAACGCCTACTTCCCCCAGAACGGGTCCCGCTTCCGGCGCGTGTCGAGATACCCCTGAAGCGCCTCGCGCTCGTCGGCGGTGATCTCCTCTTTCAACTCCTGTTCTAAGATCTTCGCGTGCTTCTCGGGCACCTCGGTCCAGAGCGTGTCGCCCTCCTCGATGTCGCGCCCGACGGTCGGCCCGTCGATGGCGATGCTGACGCGCTCGCCGGAGCGGGCCTCGTCGACGTCCTCGCCCTGCTTTTGAATCCCGGAGAGCCCGCCGACGCGCTCGAACTCGTTGCCCTCGAAGTAGCCGACGTTGCGGTTGTTCTGGAGCGTGCCGGCGATGATCTCCACGCCGACGACCGCGGGGTCGTTCTGGCGGAACGTGTGGTCGGGGAGGATGCGGAAGCGGGCCGGGCGCACAACCTTGTCCAGCACGGTCTCCTGTTGGGCGCGCTGCTTCTCCTCGACGTAGCGCTCGTAGTCCTCGACGAGCTGGTAGATGACCTCGTTTTTGAACAGCTTCACGTCCGCGTTCTCCAGGTCGGACTCCGCGTTCTGGAGGAGGTCGACGTTGAAGCCTAAGATAGCCTTGTGTTCGTCCTGATTCGCCGTCTCCGCGACGGCGATGTCCCGGGGCGCGATGTCGCCGACCTCGGCGCGGAGGATCGGCACCTCGGCCTCGCGGAGCGCGTTCGCCATCGCCTCCAGCGAGCCGAGGGTGTCAGCCTTGACGACGACGCCGTTGTCGGCCGTGTCAACCTCGATCTCGGCGAGTTCCGCCTTCACCTCCTCGATCACGTCCTCGACGGGGCGGTCGCGGACGACTCGGACCGGCGCGCCCGCCATCGCCTGATCGAGGTCGGGGGCGGCGATCTTCACCCCGGCCGCGGCACCGATCTCGCCGACCTTCTCGAACTCCTTCTCGGTGCGGATCTCCGCGAGCGGCTGCGGGCGGAGCAGCGCGCGGACCTCGGTGACGATCGGCTCGTCCTGTCCCCCGACGACGATCTGATCGCCGTTGCGGATCACGCCGTCGTAGACGACGGTGTCGACGGTGGCACCGAACCCGCGCTCGTCTTTCACTTCGAGGACCGTCCCCTCGCCCGGCCCCTGAACGTCGATGGCCATCTCCTCTTTCATGAACCGCTGGGAGAGGCCCATGAGGACGGTCAGCAGGTCCGGGACGCCCTCGCCGGTGAGCGCCGACAGCGGGACGACCCCGATGTTCTTCTGGAAGTCCTGGACGCGCCAGTAGAGGTCGGCGGAGAAGCCGGCGTCCGACAGCTGGCCGATGATCTCGTAGAGGTTCTCGTCGAGCATCGACTTCGCGCGCTCGGACTGCGCCTCCATGCTCCGCTGGATCGGTTCGCCGTCCTGCGGGTTCCAGCCGGGCGTCGTGTCGACTTTGTTGGCCGCGACGACGAACGGCGTTCCCGTCCGGCGGAGGATGTCTATCGCCTCCTCCGTCTGCGGCTGGAAGCCGTCGTTGACGTCGACGACCAGCACCGCGATGTCGGCGAGCGCGCCGCCGCGGGCGCGCAGCGTCGAGAAGGAGTGGTGGCCCGGCGTGTCGATGAAAAGCAGGCCGGGCAGATCGAAGTCCGACGGGTCGATCAGCTCGCCGGCCATCCCGGAGATGGTGTCGAGCGGGATGTCCGTCGCCCCGATGTGTTGGGTGATCGCGCCGGCCTCGCCCTCGCTGACGGCGGAGCCGCGGATCGTGTCGAGCAGGCTCGTCTTGCCGTGGTCGACGTGGCCCAGCACGGCGACGATTGGGGTTCGCAGGGTGTCCGCGTGTGTGTGGTCGGTCATATGTGATCGCCCCGAGAAGGTTATACCGTCCGTTCCGCCCGGGCGTCAGTTAAGCCTTTCAAAATGCCGCGACGAACCGCGACGACGAGGGCGACGCCCGTCCGTCGCCCGTCGGACGGCCCGTGGCGTTTAATACCGTCGCCCGGGACCGTGCGGGTATGGTCGACATCCTCGCGGAGAACCTCTCCGGGAAGGCGGTGATGAGCTCCGACGGCACGGAACTCGGGGACCTGTACAACATCACGATGAACCTCGAGTCCGGCGAGCTGAACCACCTGCTCGTCAGCCCGCACGAACAGCTCAGGCCCGGACGCGTCGACTTCGACGTCGACGAGATGGGGCGGCTCCGAGTACCGGTTGCGAACGTGCAGGCGGTGAAAGACTACATCGTCGTCTCCCGCTGATGGAAGTCCTCGACTCGTCCGCGTTCATCCACGAGTACACCACCGACGACGACGTGGTCTCCATTCCGGCGGTCCACGAGGAGCTAACCGGCGAGGTGGCGCTCCGCTTCGACGCGATGGAGGGCTCCGGGATGACGGTGCACGTGCCGGCCCCGGAAGCGGTCGACCGGGTCCGCCGGGCCGCGAAGGGGTCGGGCGACGCCGCGGAGTTGTCAGACACAGACATCCGGCTGATCGCGACCGCCCTGGAGCTTCACGCGACGCTCGTCACCGACGACTACGCGATGCAGAACGTCGCCGAGCGGCTCGACCTCCCGGTCGAGGCTATCGCCCGCGACGGCATCTCGGAGGAGCGGGAGTGGCGGTTCCAGTGTGTCGGCTGTAACCGCACCTTCGACGAGAACAAGGAGCGGTGCCCGATCTGCGGGAGCGACCTCACGCGGAAGAACCCGGCGTGAGCGGCGCGGTACGGTATATTTCCGCGTGACCGGTCGCGACCGGGCGTAACTCCGGGAGAACCGATTTTCTGCGTGCCATCCGATCGCACGCGACCGATCGATTGAACAGGCGGCCCGCCGACCGTCGGGCATGAACGCATTCGAGGAGTTCTCGCCGGACGCGCTCCGCGACGGACGGGCGGAGGCGCTCGACGACGCCGTCGCGACGGCGCTCGCCGCGCATCCGCTCGACGGAGTCGAGACCGAGTACCCGCACTATCAGGGGGTCGTGGAGGGACCGGAGGCCCCGACGCGTCCCGCGGAGAATCACCCCGTCTTCTACGGCTGTTTCGACTGGCACTCGGCGGTCCACAGCCACTGGGCGCTCGTACGCGCGCTCCGGCTCGCCTCAGACCACCCGGACGAGACCGCGATCGAGGCGTCCGTCGACGAGCGGCTGACGGCTCCGAACGTCGCGAGCGAGGTCGAC
>NZ_CBVY010000014.1:115887-118827 GCF_000513435.1 Halorubrum sp. AJ67
GAGTCGGTCGATGAAGTGGTCCGCAAGTACCTCGGATCCTCGGTCCACGTCCGGGAGTGACGAGCGGAGGGTGACGGACGGGCGGCGTGACGGTGGGCGAACCCGCAACGCACTTATCCGCACCCTGCCTACGAACGGTCCCCGATGGCCGTCGCCGACTACGACTTCCACCTGTTCGATCTCGACGGGACCCTCGTCGATGCCGAGTGGGAGTACACCCGGACGGTGTTCGACCGCGTCGGCGACCGACTGGGCCGCGAGTTCTCCGACCGGGAGGCGTACGTCCTCTGGCACGGACTCGGCGGGCCGCGCGGCGAGACGCTCCGCGAGATCGGCGTCGACCCGGACGCGTTCTGGCCGGCGTTCCACGCCGTCGAGGACCCGGTCGCCCGTGCGGAGGCGACGTACCTCCACGACGACGCCGCGCGCCTGCTCGACCACGTGGCGGCGGTCGGCGGCCCGACCGGGCTCGTCACCCACTGTCAGGAGTTCCTCGCCGACCCCGTCCTCGACCGCGTCGATCTCGACGACCGCTTCGACGCGGTCGTCTGCTGCACCGACGAGACGGGGTGGAAGCCCGACCCGGACCCGATCGAGGCCGCGATGGACGAGCTCGGCGTCGACCCTCGGACCGCCCGCGGCTACTACGTCGGCGACGGCGAGAGTGACGTGGCCGCCGCCTGGAACGCCGGACTCGACGCGGTCCACGTCGAGCGCGTCGGCCACGACGACCGCGGGCGGTGCGTTCTCGGCGACCGGCGCGTCGACCGCCTCGACGAACTGGTGGGGCCGACCTGAGCCGTCGCTACGATCCCGTTTGCGTCCGAACCCGTTCCTTGCCGCACTTCGGACAGCGCTCTACGACCTCGTCGGGGTTGATAACCACCGCGCGTCGCTCGTACCGGTGTCGGCAGACGAGCCGTTCGATCGTCTCGCGCATATCGTTTCGTGCGACGATCGGGAGTAAAAACGTTCCGTAGAACCACATATATACACATATTATACGTTATTCGCTCAGTTATTCTTCAGTATAGACGACATTTGGAGAAGAATATTCTTGACACGACATGGTATGTCATTTCGACGTTCCGCCCGGCGGCCGGGCAGTTCCGATCGAAACCGTCGTGAGGCGTCGCGAGAGAGCGGTCGTATGGCGAAGTGGTTCCACAGCGGCCGCCGCCGCGACCTCTGTGCGCTGCTGTACGACCACGGCGAGCTTCGCGCGCAGTCCGCGAAGAGCCGGCTCGAATCGCACTACGACGAGCGGATCGACCCCGGCTCCTTCTACGGGACCCTCTCCGCGCTCGTCGAGAGCGGCTACCTCGACCGGCGGACCGAGGGCATCGCCGACGTGTATACGCTCACCGAGGCGGGCGAGACCGCGCTGCTCGACCACTACGCGTGGCTCGGCGAGCGGATCGACGGCGGGGGAAAGCCGGAGGATGACGACCGACCCGAGGGCGGAGCGGAGCGCGACGAGCCGAACCTCAAGGATTAACAACTTCTGCGGTTTAGGTTAATACATGACAGTCGTCAGCGTGTCTATGCCCGAGGAGTTGCTCGAACGGATCGACCAGTTCTCCGACGAACACGGCTACACCGGCCGCAGCGAGGTCGTCCGCGAGGCCTCCCGGAACCTTCTCGGCGAGTTCGAGGACGCGAAACTCGAAGACCGGGCCTTGATGGCCGTGGTGACCGTCCTCTTCAACTACGAGACGACAAGCGTCGAAGAGCGAATGATGCGGCTGCGCCACGAACACGAGGGGATCGTCGCCTCGAACTTCCACAGCCACGTCGGCTCGCAGTACTGCATGGAGCTGTTCGTGTTGGAGGGCGGCTTGGAGGAGATATCGACGTTCGTGGGGAAGGTGCGCGCGACGAAGGACACGCTCACGGTCGATTACAGCGTCACCCCCGTCGACGAGTTCGGCGCGGGCCCGCTCGGCGAGGGCGGCGCACACGCCCACGGCCACGGATCCTCAGGAGACACCGAGGACGCGTCCACCGGAGAGGACTGAGCGGACAGATTCCGTGGAAATCCTATTCTGCGGAGGGAAAGTGAGCTGGAACAGCCGGTCTGTGAAGCGTGCTTATAAGGCGGTTATTTCGTGTCTGATGTTGGTGATGGGAATGGGATTGTTGCTGGCGCGGTGAACACCGCCGAAGCCCCAGCCGCGAGGCGGGCGCACGCTCGGTGCGCGCTTCAGTCACTCACTCCGTTCGCTCCTTCCAGTGCTTCCGTCGCCTGTGCCCGCCTCGCGGCTGCCCCTTCAATTCCCACCCCGCACAGCACCGCAACCGCACCTCACACCTCCCCAGCCTCGTCAGTCGCCGTCGCTTCGCTCCGGCGACTGACTCCCTCGCGCGGCGCTCCTCGCGCCCTTAAAAGGGCGCTCGGAGGCGCGCGCCACCGCACCGATCTAGCAGAATATTCTCTACGTTACCTGTATTGACCCATTGAGCGTGAACAACGATCAACTGCGGAGGATTTCAACAAATCTAGCGGATGATTTCCGCGACGGCCGCAATCAGGCGGTCTCGGGGCGGACGGATTCGAGCGCCGCGTCGAAGTCGGCCTCGGTGATGCCGACCTCGTCGGCGTGGTCGTTTGCGGCCTCGCCGTGTTCGTCGGCGACGCGCTCGATGGCGCGCATCGCGGCGGCCCGCGACAGGGCGGCGATCTCCGCGCCGGAGTATCCCTCCGTCTCGTCGGCGAGCCGATCGAGGTCGATACCGTCGACGAGAGGCTTTTCGCGGGTGTGAACGTCGAGGATCTTGTGGCGCGCCTCGCGGTCCGGCTCGGGCACCTCGACGTGCGTCTCCAAGCGGCCGGGGCGGAGCAGCGCCCGGTCGAGCGCGTTCCGCCGGTTGGTCGCCGCGAGAACGACGAGGTTCGGGTTGTCGCCCGCGCGGTCCAGCTCCGTCAGCAGCTGCGAGACG
>NZ_CBVY010000014.1:123756-126032 GCF_000513435.1 Halorubrum sp. AJ67
GGCCGCGTCCGTCGGGCTCCCTTCGGGTCGCCCTCGTTGCGGCCGACTCCCTCGACGCGTGCTGCTCGGCCGCGAGGCGGCCTCGCAGGCGCGCGCCACCGCACCGATCTGGTGGATCGGTCGCTAAGTCTCCTGTACTGAGCAATTCGTGAGACTCTACCGAACGGTTTATTCCTATTTTCCTGCCGAAACGTTATCGTCGGAGGGCGAACGAGACTCAGAGACCCATGATCGACGACGTTGTCGAACTCGTCTTCGATGTCCTGCTCGGATTCGTTCCGAACGTCGTGTTGGGGGCGATCGCGCTGGTCGTCGGGCTCGTGACGACGGCCGTCGGAATCGCAACGCTGAGCGATCCGGGAATGATGGGCGAAGCGCTGACCGTCGTCGGCCTGTCGGTGGTGGCCGGCGTCCTGATCCTCTGGCGTCGGTAGCGGTTCGGGCCGATCGCGGCCGACCCGCTCACTCCCCGCTTCCGAGCTTCGTCTCGCCGACCGGGTCGTGCCCCTCGATGACCTCGGTGCCGCCCATGTACGGGCGCAGCGCCTCGGGAACGGTGACGGTGCCGTCGTCGTTCTGGTAGTACTCCAAGACCGCGACGACGATCCGGGGGACCGCGAGCCCGGAGCCGTTCAGGGTGTGGAGGTACTCCGCGGACTCGTGGTGTTCTTCGCGGTACTGGATGCCGGCACGGCGCGCCTGAAAGTCCTCGAAGTTCGAGACCGAGGAGACCTCCAACCAGCGGCCGCCCTCTTCGGGGCCCTCGTCCATGTCGTCGCCGGGTGCCCACACCTCCACGTCGTACTTCTTCGCCTGCGTGAAGCCGAGGTCGCCGGTACACATCTCAAGGATGCGATAGGGAAGCTCCAGCCGACGGAGCACCTCCTCGGCCTCGTCGACGAGCCCCTCGAAGCGCTCGTCGCTCTCCTCGGGGCGGACGAAGTTCACCATCTCCACCTTGTTGAACTGGTGAACGCGGACGATACCGCGCGTCTCGGTGCCGTGTTCGCCCGCCTCCTGCCGGAAGTTCGGGGTGTACGCCTGGTACTTGAGCGGGAGGTCCTCGCCGAGCAGGATCTCGTCGCGGTGGAGGTTGGTGACGGGCACCTCGGCGGTCGGGAGCAGCCAGAGGTCGTCGTCGTCGTACGCGTCCTCGTTCGATCCCTCCACTCGGTAGGCGTCCTCGGTGAACTTCGGGAGCTGACCGGTGCCGCGCATCGAGGCGGAGTTGACCGGGATCGGCGGGAACACGTCCTCGTACCCCTGCTCGCGGTGGACATCGAGCATGAACTGGATCAGCGCGTGTTCGAGGCGCGCGCCGTCGCCCTTCGCGACGTAGAAGCCGCCGCCGGCGACCTTCGCGCCGCGCTCGAAGTCTAAGATTTCGAGGTCCTCGCCGAGGTCGTAGTGCGGCGTCACCTCCTCGGGGAGCTCGCGGAGGTCGTCGAACCCCTCGCGGCGGCGCTCGACGTTCTCGGACTCGTCTTCGCCCACAGGGACGGAGTCTTGCGGGATCTGCGGGAGTTCGAGCAGCGACTCCTCCAGTTCGGTCTCTAGTTCCTCGGCGCGCTCCTCGATCCCCTGAAGCTCCGACTTGAGCTCCTGCGAGCGCTCGATCGCCTCCTGGGCCGCCTCCTCCTCGCCGGCCCCCTTCAGTTCGCCGATCTTCGAGGAGACCTCGTTGCGCTCGTGGCGCAGGTCGTCGCCGCGCTGTTTCAGCTCCCGCCACTCCTCGTCGACGTCGAGTATCCGGTCGAGGTCGACGTCGACGCCCTTGTTGTCGAGCGCCTCGCGGACGACCTCGGGGTTCTCCCGGACGAACTGTCGAGACAGCATTTGCCGGGAGTTCCGCGGGGCGACTCAAAACCGTATCGGAGCGTCGACAGCGGGTGGCACGGTCGGTCGCGGGCGGCGTCGGTTCCGATCGGGGGAAGGGCGTCGACGACCGTCAGGGGAGTATCCTGAAGCTCGTGTACAACATGAACAGCGCGAGACCGGCGACGACGACGCCCATGACGCGCATCAGCAGGATCCGCGTGTCGCTCGGCTCGATCGTCTCCGTCGAGCCGTCCGCGGAGCGCAGGTTCCATCGGGTCAGTCGACGGGGGAACGCCGCCATCGCCAGCGCGCCGCCGGCGACGAGGAGGGGAACGACGGCGAAGAACAGCCGGAAGGGAGCGGGGAACATACCCGAGCTTACGACGCGACCCCGAGGAAAATACTTACGCCTCGGAGCGGTTCCGCGGCGCGCCGCGACCCGTTCCGAGCGCCGCTCA
>NZ_CBVY010000015.1:0-10900 GCF_000513435.1 Halorubrum sp. AJ67
GCGACGAACTGGTGGTGAACTGCGCCAGCGACGCGAAGACCGACGTGATCGCCGCCCTCGAAGACGCGGGCGTCGCGGTCGCCGACTTCCACACCCGAGAGGCGTCCTTAGAGGACCTCTTCCTGGCGTACACGGAGGGAGACGCTGCGGAGCGCGACACCGACGCCTCCGACTCGACTCGGCCTGACGACGAGACCGCGGCCGAGGAGGTGGACTCATGAGCCTCCCCGCCGTCGCCCGCAAAGACCTTCGGGAGACGGTCCAATCGCGCGGGATGATCGCGCTCATCGCGTTGTTCTCGCTGCTCGTCTCGGTGCTCGCGTTCATCGTTCGTCCCACGGGACAGAACGAGCAGTTCGCCACGGAGGCGCTGTTGAGTTTCTTCGTCGGCCCGGTCCTCGTGACGTACCTCGTCCCGCTGGTCGGCGTCGTCGTCGGCTACGGCGCAGTCAGCGGCGAGCGCGAGTCGGGGTCGCTGAAACTGCTCCTGTCGCTCCCGCACTCGCGGGCCGACGTGGTGTTCGGGAAGGTCATCGGTCGCGGGGCGGCGCTCGCGCTCGCGGTGTTCGCCGGCTTCCTGCTGCCGGCGGCCGTGCTGATCGTCGTGCCGGTCACGTTCAACGCCGGCGCGTTCCTCGGGTACACCGTGTTCGCGGCCGCGCTCGGCGTCGTGTTCGTCTCCATCTCGGTCGGCTGTTCGGCCGCCTCGTCGACCCAGTTGCGCGCGCTCATCGGTAGCATCGGCGTCTACGTGCTGTTCGTCCTCCTGTGGAGCGTGCTCACCGGCCGGCTCGTCGGAGCCGTCCCCGGTTCCGTCATCAACGCGCTCCCGCTGTCGGCGACGCAGATACGCGTGTTCCTTCAGGTCTCGAACCCCACGAGCGCGGTCGAGGTGCTGTCGAACGCGTTCCTCGGCGGACAGCTGTTCAGCGGCCAGCAGGCGAACCGGCAGCTCTCGGCGGCCGCGATGCTGGTCTTCTGGACCGTCGCCCCGCCGCTCGCCGGACTCCTGAAGTTCGACGCGGACGACCTCTGAGCGGTCGCGACTCGCCGCGACGCCGCTCGCAGTTATTTTTCTGTGGCTATCGGAGGAGAGTTTCAATTAGGGGGGATCTCATCGTCGTCAATTATTGACAGCTCTAAATCAACCTGAATCTGCTCTGCCAACTGGCGAACTTCTACAGCATCAACCGTATTGGTTTTGAGATAGAGCCCGCTCTCATCATCCCATGCCTCTGTAACTCTATCGTATTCGAGAAAATCCTCTGGGGCCTTACCAAAAGTATCTCTTATTAAATTCTCGGCGTTGCGAATCATCCCCACATTCGCCTTTTCTTCGGGTGTAGGACTTCTAACATAGAACTTCAGAACAGCGTTTTCCCTTAGTAGAGGAAGATAAGAAAATTCGTGTAGAAAAACCCCGATATACTCTCTTCTGTGTTCGACCCAGAGTGAGTCTAATTGTTCCAAGGATTCCCTCAGACTCGTACGCTTTTGAAAAATATACGTACTTATCCCGAGTCCGATTGTACCCAAAATCAGCAAAGTATTGAATGCTGTTAGAAGAGTCGAAGGAGCGACCATATTAAGAACATATATTGGCATTAAATAAGAGTTCTGTAGGAGAGAACCGTCACAGTGGGGAGTGGAGAACCCGCTTCGACCCCGTGGTGACATGGCTGTAGTGACGGCTGACGCACAGAGCGATTCGTCTACACAAGTGCTTCGGAAAGAGGCATTCCTATCACGTGAATCGCTCTATGAGACAGAGGTAGTTGAGGCGCTGTGGCGAGAAGCTAAGCGGAATCCGAAGACAGGGGGCCTCGTCAGTTTACGAATGTGCTGAGGTGTACAGAGCCTTTGACCATAGTCCCGCTCATACGTACGAAATCGCGACCGCACTAGATTATCACGGCGTCTGTGACGTAGACGATAGCAGAAGTAGCGCGGCGTTTCGAGATCGGTTGCGGTCTAAGGCGACATTATAGAGAAACCGACCTTTCAGACTCCTCTGCCCGCTCAATTATCGCCTCAATTTTTTCTAGATCTTCTTCGTCATGTCTCCCGTGTTTATCTCGCCGCGCGACTCTCTCAACAATAGTCAATAAACGCGAGCGGTCGCTGTGGTTGAGCGAAACGAAACCATCTGGCTCCATTGCCATCATGAGACTACCAAACCAGAACAAGTCTGGTATTTTCTCTTTATCCTCTTCTAGTAGTGCCTCAAGCCGTTCAATTAGCGCGCTTCTTTTTGAGGAATCTAACATATCTCCCATTTCCAGTAACTTAAGCGCCGCTGGAAGTTCCTCACGCAGCCGCTTCTCCTGATTACGGAGATTCTGATTTTGTTTCTTTCCTATAAATGTAAATAATATAATCATGAGCAGGAACATAGACGCGACAAGTATTGAGCCAATAGTACCTGACCCAATATCTTGAATCGAAATATTCAGTTGCTCAGCGGTGATGATAAATACAGCTACAACGGCAAATCCAACAACAGAAAACAAATAAAGTCCTGAGAATACTCTATCCACTTTGTCGGATGTTATCAAGTCGTTGTTAGTGACATGTGAATTAAGAATGAGCTTGTAGAGTAGAAATACGAGAATTACCCCGAAGAGTACCGTAGTTGCGACATTCAGCACGACATTGTTGAATAGATTGTTGAAGAACGCAGTGATATATCCCGCAAACAGCGAGAGAGCTACAAGAATCTGGATACGCTCTTGATGACGCTCTTCCCGTTCTTCCGACTGGCGTCTCAGCTCTTTGAGCAGAATCCCTGATTCAGAGGAATCACTGTCAGGCATATGAATAATTAAATTCTGATAGGTTGTAAAATGTACCGTCACTACGGTGAAAGTGAAATTCAGAGAGGGCGCTCGCGTGAAAATGGCCCATCATGCCATGTACCCCCTTCCCCGCAAAGACCTAATCCTTCCACCGTGGGTCTTGAATCCGTTGAGACCGTGGCATGTTGAAGAGAGTGAGCGGGTCAACCGCACTGTAGTGAATGAAATTGAGTGAATTCCGTCCACACCAACAGCCGCGTGTCGCGCGCAGCGCGTGGAGACCTCGGCGGTCTACTTGGCGCGCATGTCTAATCCATATTCTGGCCTAAACGGTCGAAATATCTATGTGACTCACACGTTAGACTACGCGTGAGTACGGGACAGAACGGGGGCGCGTCCACAGAATGCGTGGAATCAACGACGCTGAGCGGGTTAACGTATATAAGAAGATGTGGGGAACCCTCTCGCTTTCATGCAACTATGAGGCGTCCACACTGCGAATGGGCTCGGGCGGGTTCGAACCGCCGATCTCAGCCTTGTAAAGGCCGCGTCATAACCAGCTAGACCACGAGCCCTCACCGGAACAACCCCCTGAGAGCGGAAAACGATTTCCTTCCGCGCCGCGAACCCCCGCCGTGAACCGCCGCCTCATCGGGATCGCAGGCGTCCTCGCGTGCGTCGTCCTCGTCGGCGTCGCCGTCGCTGCGACGAACCCGACGCTCCTGATCGCCGGCTACGACACCGCCACGGTCGGGCCGTCGACGGCGACACCGGCGAGTCGCTCGCGACCGCCGACGCCCGCGTCGCCGACAGCGTCGTGAAGCAGTACGTCGGGCTCTCCGCGACCCCGGACCTCCCCGAAGGCGAGGGGATGCTGTTCGTCCACGGCGAGGAGGCGGAGCGCGCCTACGTGATGCGCGACATGGCCTTCCCGATCGACATCGTCTTCGCGGACGCGAACGGGACCGTCACGCGGATCCACGAGGCCGAACCCGAGCCGCGGCCGTACACGCGCTACGAGGGGACCGGCCGCTACGTCCTCGAAGTGCCGCGCGGGTGGAGCGACCGTCACGGCGTCGACCCGGGCGATCGGCTGGTGATCGACCGGGCGTGAGACCGCCGTCCGATCCGGAGTAAAGCCGCCGTTCGACCCGGAGTAAAGCCGCCGTCTGACCCGACGCGACCACCCGACGAAACCGCTTTCAGCGTCGCAACCGTCGCCTCGACCATGACCGGACTCGCTCGCCGGATCGCGTGGAACCTCCGCCACCGCTGGCGGCGGGTGTTCGCCCTCTGTGTCGTCGGTTCCGGCGTCGCCGCCCCGATCCTCTCCGGCCTCTGGTGGACCCTCCCACTCGTGTGGTTCTTCGGCCTCGTCATCGCGCTCCCGGTCCTCCACACGCTGGTGAAGCCGATCCCGGACGACGACGCCGGCTCCGAGAACGCCACCGGCGACCCCGCGCTCGACGCCCTCCGCGAGCGGTACGCCAACGGCGAGATCGACGAGCGCGAGTTCGAGCGGAAACTCGACCGCCTGCTGGAGACCGAGGACGCCGAGACGGTCGATCCGGGGGACGGCGACGTCGCTGACAGGGTGCGTGAGGGGCTTCGCCGCGAAGTGGAACGGATACGCGAGTGAAGCGTCCCGTCCGGGCCGCTTCCGATACTCGATCGGTGCGCCGCGTCGGCCGTTAGTCGTCTATCTCTCGGTTGTGGACCGCTTCGCCGGAGTTCCCGTCGAAGAGGTGGATCGTCTCTTCCGGGATCTCGATCGTGATCTCGTCGCCGGCCGCGACCTGCTGGAGACCGTCGACGGTGGCGATGAACGTCTGGTCCTCCGGCGCGTCCTCGAACCGGAGGTACACGGTGTTCTCGTCGCCCATCGGTTCGACGACGTCGACGACCGTCGAGAACGTGTGCTCGCCCTCGGCGTCGCCGGCAAGCGAGATGTCCTCGGGGCGGACCCCGAGGGTGAGGTCGGTCACGTCGCCGATGTCGTCGAGCGTCGACTCCGAGAGCGGGTAGTCGAACAGGGGGCTGACGAGCGTCTCGCCGTCCCGCTGAACGTCGAAGAAGTTCATCGACGGGTCCCCGATGAACCCGGCGACGAACTGGTTCGCCGGCTCGTGGTAACACTCCAGCGGGGTCGCCACCTGCTGGAGTTCGCCGGCGTCTAGGATCGCGATCCGGTCGCCCATCGTCATCGCCTCCGTCTGGTCGTGCGTGACGTACATCGTCGTCACGTCGAGGTCGTCCTGAAGCCGCTGGAGCTCCGTCCGCATCTCCGACCGGAGCTTCGCGTCGAGGTTGCTGAGCGGCTCGTCCATCAGGAACACCTCCGGGTCGCGGACGATCGCCCGCCCGAGCGCGACCCGCTGGCGCTGTCCGCCGGAGAGGTCGGACGGCTTCCGGTCTAACAGTTCGGCGATGCCCATCGTCTCCGTGGCGTCGGTGACGCGCTCGTCGATCTCGCCGTCGGAGAGGTCCGTCGACTCTTCTAAGCCGAACGCCATGTTCTCCCGAACCGTCATGTGGGGGTACAGCGCGTACGACTGGAACACCATCGCGATGTCCCGGTGTTGCGGCTTCACGTCGTTGATGATCTTGCCGGCGAGCCGGATATCCCCGCTGGAGATCGTCTCTAACCCCGCCACCATCCGGAGCGTCGTCGACTTGCCACAGCCCGAGGGACCGACGACGACGAGGAACTCGCCGTCGCGCATCTCGATGTCGACGTCGTCGACGGCGACGATCTCACCGTCGCCGTCGGGGAACACCTTAGTCACGCCGTCGAGTTCGAGCGTTCCCATGCTATCGCCCCCGTGGAACGGCGCGGCGGTTCGAGATCGATGCGTGCGGTCGGGTACGTGGTTGCTGTCGAATCATGGATTGCTGCTGGCGAGAGGCGGCGATCACGTCGCCACCCCCTCGGCGAACTCCTCGCCGAACGCGATGTACACCGCGAGCGTCGGCAGGGCGGCGATGAACGCGCCCGCCATTCGGAGCGCGAAGTCCTGCCCTTCGAGCGACGTTCCCAGCCCGGCGAGGATCAACACGATCGGCGCGGCCGCGCTGGACTCCGTCTGGACCAACACGAGCGTGAACAGGAGGTCGTTCCAGATCTGAGTGAACTGATAGATCAGGACCACCGCGAACATCGGTCCCGAGAGCGGGAGGACGATCCGGCGGTAGATGCGGCGAATGGACGCGCCGTCCAGCCGCGCCGCCTCGATCATCTCCTCGTTCATGTTCTTGTAGTACGACCTGAACAGGACGGTACAGATCGGCAGTCCGTAGGCCACGTGAGTGATGATAAGCTCGACGATCCCCGTGTAGTCGTCGTTGATCCCGAGCCCCCACAGGAAGCTCAGCGACTCCTCAAGCGGGATCATCGACCAGAACTGCGAGAGCGGCACGAGCACCGCCTGGTACGGGATGAATACCCCGGCGACGAACAGCGCGAGGATCGGCGCTTTGTACCTCGGCTTCCAATTTGACTGCGTGAGCCCGTAGGCCGCGAAGCTCCCGAGCAGCGCCGAGATGACGGTCGCGGGGATCGCGTACAGCGCGCTGTTGATCAGTCCCCGGCCGAGCGCGTCGAACGCGGCCTGCCACTTCTCGAGGGTGAACGTACTCCCCGTCGGCGGCGTGAACGGAAGCGACCCGCTGACGCCGCTAGGGGTCTTAAACGAGGTGACGAGGCCCGATTCGATCGGGATCAGGAAAAACGACAACATCCCGAGCAGGCCGAGATACAGCAGGGCCCGGTACCCGTCGATCCCGGAGAACACCCCCGCGGATGCTCCTGGGTCCGCTTTCGATACCGCTCCTCCGTCGGTTCGTGTGTCGTCGTTCATAGGTTCCCTCGATTGTACTGGTAGTAGAGGTACGGACCGACGATACCGAGCGTCATCAGGAACAGGGTGATAGCGATCGCCGACGCGTACGCCCAGTTCAGGTTCGCGTACGCCTCACGGACCATCTTGGTCGCGAGGATGTCGGCCCCGTTCGGTGGCCGGTAGCCGCCGACCAGCGAGTACAGGAAGTCGAACGCCTTCAGCGCGAACACCATCAGGACGACCGACGCGCTGATCGTCGACCCCTTCAGCTGGGGGATGATCACGCGCCAGTACATCCGGATCGTCGACGCGCCGTCGACCTTCGCCGCCTCGTAGTGTTCGTTCGGGATGGCCCGCAGGCCCGCGAGGTACACGACCATCGCGTACCCCGCGAACTGCCACATCAACGCGAACATCACCGCCCAGAGGACGATGTCCGGGTTCCCGATCCAGTCGACCCGGCCGAGCCCGAGCGACGTGATGACGATGTTGATGACGCCGTTGTTAAAGTTGAACATCCACGCCCAGAACTGCGCGGTGACGACGAACGAGAGGCTCATCGGCAGCAGGTAGATCGTCCGGAAGGTGTTCTCGAATCGAATATTCCGGTCGACCAGAATCGCCAACCCGAGCCCGAGCGCGAGCGTCACCAAGGTGAACCCGACGAGGAGGACGAAGGTGTTGACCGCGGCGTCGACGAAGCCGCTCTCCGACAGCGCGCGGCCGTACATTTCGAGGTCCAAGTCGCCGTATCTCGGGTTCCCAAAGCCGGTGAAGTCCGTTAGCGATATCAGGAAGTTCCAGATGATCGCCCCGTAGACGAACAGTCCCACCAGCAGGAACGGCGGGAGCCAGAACTGCGACGACCCGACGAAGTCGCTGCCGAAGCGGTCGTTCAACGCGGTGATCGGACTGAATCCCGAGCCCTTCCGGTCCTCGGCGACGCCGCCGTCCGTGACTGCGTCGCCACTGTCGTCACCGGTGTCAGTGTTCCGTGTCATATGGTTCGTCGTGTGCCGAAACCGCCGAAATCCGGTCGCATCGTGGACCGGAGTTAGTTGGAGACCGCGTCGACGAAGCCTTCGGTGGCGGCGTCGACGTTGTACGGTCCGGAGAACTCGCTGGAGATCACGTCGTTCAGCGCCGTCATGGTCTCCGAGGGGACGCCCAGCCCGTGCTGGAGGTTCGGGGGACGCTCCTCCGCGTTGGCGAAGTCCTCCTGCGTCTCCTGGAGGTACGGGCCGAACTCGCTCATGTCGACGTCGGTTCGCGTCGGGATCGATCCCTTATACTGGTTGAACGCGACCTGCGCCGCCTCGCTGCCGACGAACGCCATGAACTGGTCCGTCGTGTCCGGCGTCGGGTTGTCGGACGGGTAGAGGAACGAGTCGAAGTGGAGCATGTACATGCCCTCCGAGCCGGGATACGTCTTGAAGCCCCAGTCCTCGTCGTAGTTGAAGTCCTCGGCGTTCCGGTAGGCACCGGCCGCCCAGTTCCCCTGGTGGATGAACGCCGCGTTGCCCTCGATGATGTTCTGGTTGGACTCCGTGAGTCCGATCGAGGACGCGTCGTCGTTGATGTAGTTCTCGAGGATCTCCGCGAGCGACTCGAAGGTCGCACTGACCGCGGCCTCGTCGGGGCTCCCGTCGAGGAAGTTCATGTACGCCTCGTACCCCTCCTGACCGAGCATCGTCGAGGAGAACAGCTGGGTCGTCGTCCAGGTGCCGCTCACGCCGTGGGTCATCGGAATCGCGTCCGTCTCGTTCTGGACCGTCTCCAGCGCGTCGATGAACGCGGACACGCTCGTCAGCGAGTCGGGGTCGACGCCCGCCTCTTCGACGACCGAGGTGTTGTAGAACAGGCAGTTCAGTCGGTGCGAGCCGAGCGGGACCGCACGGTACGCGCCGTTTCGCTGGTGGAGATCGACGGCCTCCTGAACCATCACGTCCTCGAAGCCTTCCTCCTCCCAGACGCTACCGACGTCGCCCAGGACGCCGTCGTAGCGCTGGAGGTTCGGGCCGGGCCAGCCGGCAAACGCGCTCGGCGGCTCGTTGTTCTGGAGCCGGTTCGCGACGACCGCGTCGAGGTTCTGGTTGCCGCCGCCCCCGATCGGATTGAACTCGTGTTCGATGTCGGGATACTCCTCCTCGAAGGCCTCCACGAGCGCTTCCGCAGCCGTCGCGCCGTCGCCGCCGGTCCACGCGTGAAGGACCTCAAGCGCACCTTCTCCCCCGTCGCCTCCGTCGCCGCCGCCGGAACAGCCGGCGAGACCCGCGAGGGTTGCCGCCCCAGTCGCTCCGACGAAGTGTCGCCGCGATAACCGCTTGTCTTGGTCTGTCATGGTACTTCACGGTAGACAATGGACGATTGGCATATATACTTACTCATTACTCTAGAACAATTTCTAAAACGCCGTCGACCGCCATGAATCGGTTGTATTCCTCCGGTTTCCGTTTTCGGACGCGCCGGGACTGCGGGGGCATCGACGCCGGATCGAGAGAGATACCGACGCCGGATCGAGAGAGATACCGACGCCGGATCGAGAGAGATACCGATGCCGGACCGACGGGCATACTACGGTCCGGCGGATGGGCACACCCATGCGCCCCTCGATCGCCGCGGTCTCGTATCCGGTCGCCGGCGACGCCGCGGAGCGGCCGCTCCTCGCCGTCTGGCTGCTCCTCGCGCTGTCGGTCCTCGTCCCGGTCCTTCCGGCGGTGCCGGTCGTCGGTTACCTCGTCCGCGTGTTGGCCGCCAGCGAACGCGGCGACTCCCTCCCGCCGTTCCTCGCCGACGGGCGGACGCTTCTCCGCCGGTCGCTCGGCGGACTGGTCGTCTGTCTGGCGTTCCTCGGCGTCCCGTTTGCCGCGCTCCTCGTGACCCTCTACGGTGTCATCACGCTCGAACCCGGCGCGGACGCGCCGGTCGTCGTGATCCTCGCCGGCTCGACCGCCGTCCTGTTCATGGGGATCATCGGGCTCTATCTGGTCCCGATCTCACTGACGACCTACGGCCGGCAGGGATCGCTCCGACGGGCGTTTTCCACCGACTCGCTCCGGCCGGTAGCCGGCCACGCCGCCTACTTCTTCGGGTGGACGCTCGGGTTCACCGCGCTCGTCGTCACGGTCGGCGTCGGCGGCGCGCTGTTCACGCTCTCTCGGATCGGACCGCTCGCCGGCACCTTCGTCCTCGCCTACGGGCTCCTCGTGACCGCGTACCTCTGGGGGCGGGCCGTCGAGCGCGCGAGACGGCGGTGAGGGGCCGCCGTGACCGACCGATTCTTGGCCGCGCGGTCCCGACGTACCGGTAATGCAGGGACCGCTGTGGATAGACACGCACGCGCCGGACCTCGACGAGATCCGGCAGGACGAGGCCCGCGACCGCCTGCGTCGGGCCGTCGACGAGCCGATGAACCTCGTCGTTCAGGGACCGCCGGGGGTCGGGAAGACGGCGGCGGCACGGGCGCTCGCCGACGCCTCCCACGCCGACCCCGAGGCCGATCTGATCGAGATCAACGTCGCCGACTTCTTCGGTCGGACCAAAAAGGAGATCCGGACCGACCCGCGGTTCGAGGGGTTCCTCGAAGGCCGGAGCCGCATGGCGAAACGCGACATGATAAACCGCGTGCTGAAGGAGTCCGCGTCGTACGCGCCGATGTCCGGCGAGTATAAGACGGTCCTATTGGACAACGCGGAGGCGATCCGCGAGGACTTCCAGCAGGCGTTGCGCCGCGTGATGGAGAAACACCACCGGACCACGCAGTTCGTGATCGCCACCCGCCAGCCCTCGAAGCTCATCGCGCCGATCCGGTCGCGCTGCTTCCCGGTCCGCGTCCGCTCGCCGACGACCGACGAGACGATCGACGTCCTCGAAACGATCTGCGACCGCGAGGGCGTCGACCACGACGGCGACGGGCTGGAGTTCGTCGCCAGCGCGGCCGGCGGCGACCTCCGCGAGGCGATCCTCTCCGCGCAGGCGACCGCGGTCGAGGGCGACGAGATCACGATGTCGACGGCCTACGAGACGCTCGGTGAGGTCGGCGACGACGACGCGCTCCGCGAGGCGCTCGCCGACGCCCGTAACGGCGACCTGAAGGACGCGCGGTCGACGCTGGACGACCTCCTCGACGAGGGCTACGACGGGCAGGAACTGCTCCGCGAGACCCTCCGGGTCGCCCGCGCCGGCTCCGAGTACGGCGGCGACGACCTCGCGCGGCTCCACGCGCTCGCCGGCGAGGCCGACCTCGACCTCTCCGACGCCTCGACG
>NZ_CBVY010000015.1:15009-17179 GCF_000513435.1 Halorubrum sp. AJ67
CGTTGATCTCTGCTCCAGTCTCGTTCAGGATGAGCGCAGCGTAAACGTATTCCATTGGTGTGTACCTCGTGTTATCCGAACATCGCGCCGAGTCCCTCGCCGCCGTCGTCGCCGTCGTCGTCGTCGGCGTCGTCGTCGGTGGTGTCCTCGGCGTCTTCCGTCTCTTCGTCCGCCTGTTCCTCCTCCGCGTCGGCGTCGTCGGCCGGCTCCGTCGCCGGCGCGGTCTCGACGCCCTGGAGCTCCTCGGGGAGCGCCTCCTCGTCGTCGATCTGTGCCGCGAGCGCGCGAAGCTGGGCGTCGGCCTTCCCGATCAGGTCGGGCACGACGTCCGGGCTCTCGATCTCCGCGAACAGGCCGACGGACTTCGCCTCGCCGGACGCCTTCGCGAGAAGGGTGCCGGCGGTGGCGGCCGTCGGATACGCGGCGTTGACCGAGAGGTTGCGCGCGGCGGCCGCGGCGGACTGGACGTCCGCGCGGTACTCGTCGACGTCGATTTCGAGCTTGTCCGGCTCGAACAGGACGCCCTCGGAGTAGACGGCGCGCAGGTCCAGCCCGACCTCCTTCGGCTCGATTCCGAGCTCGACGAGGACGTTCGCGAGGTCGGCGTCGACGACCTCGCCCTCCGTCAGCACCGTCGAGTCCTCGGTGACCTTGATCGAGCCGTCTTGGATGCGCGCGGCCGCGCCCACGGTCTGGAGCTCGCCGACGAACGGTCCCGGGTCGACGCCGGTGTCTCCCTCGGGGATCACGATGTCGTTGGGAGCCACCTCGCCCTCGTTGATCGGGGCGGGGGTCTTCGAGGCTTCGAGCTGCTTGAAGAGGCCGAACGGGTTGTCGTTGGTGCCGACGAGCGCCACCTGACCGCTGACGAACTCCGTCAGCGCCTCGACCCCGTCGTTGACCTCCTCAAGGGCTCGGTTCGTGAGCGTGTTTCGGCTCATGCGGACGGCGGCCGAGCCGTGAAGCTCCCGGCGCATGGCCTGAAGCTGGCGGCTCGGAATGCCGGCCACGCCGACGATCCCGACGGAGTTGTACGAGTCGATAAAGTCGACGAGTTCGTCGACCTCCTCGCGTTTCCACTCGGGGATCGTCTCGGTCTTCCGGACCGAGCTCATACGGGCACCTCCTTCGCGGGACCCATCGTGGTCTTCACGTAGATCCCGTCGATGTTGAGCGGCCCCTTCTCGAGGTCTGCTTCGAGTCGTCGGATGATGACGTCGATGTTGTCCGAGATGTCGTCGGCGCTCATGTCTTCGGCACCGACGCGGGTGTGGAACGTGCGCCGGTCGCGCGACCGGAGCTGCACCGTGTTCTTCATCCGATTGACTGTGTCGACGACGTCATCGTCCGGCTGTAGTGGGGTAGGCATCTTCCCGCGCGGACCGAGGACGGTACCGAGGTACCGACCGATGTCCTGCATCAGGTTGGCCTCCGCGACGAAGAAGTCGGTATCGTCGGCCAGGTCCTTTGCGCGGTCGTCGTCGTCTCCGAGGTCTTCGAGGTCGTCGCTGTCGAGCACTTCGTCAGCGACCTCCTCTGCGCGGACGGCGGTTTCGCCCTCCGCGAAGACGACGATCTGTGTCTCCTGCCCCGTTCCAGCCGGCAGCACGATGGACTCGTCGATACGGTTCGACGGATCGTTGAGGTCGAGATCTCGCAGGTTGATCGCGATGTCCACGGTCTCGCGGAAGTTCCGCTCGGGCGCATCGTCGAGTGCGAGGGTTACGGCCTCTTGTATTGTGTCTGCCATTTTCACCTCCGTAGTACGCAGGTCGCTCCTACGGGTCAGTGAAACAGGCGAAGCCTGTCTCATCGGAGAGTGGTTCATCGGAGGTTTAAAAGCGTCGAACCGCTCGTCCGCGTGCGAACCGAAGACAGGGCCTGTGCGGGCGGTCGAGGGCGAGAAGTTGCGGCCAGTGATCGAGGCTAGGCCGTCGAGACCGGGGGCCGTGGGGCGAGGTCGACCGGCTGCGACGGCGATTCGACGCGCGTCGAAGCCGAAAACGTCGGATAGGGGAACCCTTTTGACGGCGCTGTCCGACCCACGAGGTAATGACGCAGGGTGGTCCGCCGTGACGATGGACGACCGCATCGAAGACCTCCGCGNGCGCCGCGANCGGGCGTTCAAGGGCGGGAGTCGTGGAGGGCAAGGCACACAGGGGGATAGGAG
>NZ_CBVY010000015.1:17410-18695 GCF_000513435.1 Halorubrum sp. AJ67
CGCGACGAGCTGCTCGCGGCGCTGGAGGCCGCCGTCGAGGAGCGCGTCGCCGAGGGTCTCCCCTTCGAGTTAGCGGCCGATGAGGGGATCGGTGAGGCGCTCGAATCGCGCGTCGCCGACCTCAGGCGGCTGCTCTCCGAGCGTACCTACGCGGAGCCGCCCGACGTCGTCGCGCCCGACCTGTTCCCGCCGTGTATGACCAACCTCATCGAGAAGGCCGAGCGCGACGCCACGCTCTCGTCGGCCGAGTCGTTCGCGCTGATGGCCTTCCTCGTCGGCATCGGGATGACGCCCGACGAGGTCGTCGCCTTCTGTGCGGACACCAGCCTCGACGCTGAGGGGATCCGCTACCAGACCGAGTACCTGACGGATGACCGGGGCACCCAGTACCCGCCGCCGACCTGCGAGACGCTCGCGAACTACGGGATCTGTCACAACGAGGACGACCACATGCAGGTCGCGGCCGATCCGCTCTCGTACTACGAGAAACAGGTGGCCGCGGCCGACGAGGTGACCGACTGGCGGGCCGGTCGGGAGCCGGACGAAGCGAGCGAGGCGTGAGTTTGACGCGCCGCTGCGGCCGCTAATACCGGAGAAACGGGACGAACCGCCTAGGACTCGTCGTCCGCGCGCATCAGATACGTTCCGACGCCGGCCATCAGGAGGACGAACCCGGCCAGAAGCGCCACGAGCGCGAGCGCGCCCGCTTCCGGGAGGACGGTCGATCCGCCGAAGGTGACCCCGATGCCGACCAGTCCGACGATGAACACCGCGGCCGCCGCCAGCGAAACGGTGATCTGCCGACGGAGTTCCGCGTCGATTTCCATGGCTGCGGCTTCCCGTCGCCGCTAAAAAAGGACTTCGATGGGCACTCCGGCCGTCCCCTCACTTCGCTAGGTGCGTGATGTCTCGCCGCAGGTTGTACCCGCGCGGAACGCCGACGATCCCCAGACACTCGTCGCAAAGCACTCGCTCGTAGTCTCGGTTGGTCTCTTTCTCCAACAGGGAGACGTCCGCGAGCGGAAACACCGACTCGCACCGATCGCACTCCGCCTTGTCGCCGTCGACGATCTTCATCGCTTCCCCGTTTCCGAGATCGACACATAAACTCGCGGACGGCGTTATCACTCGGGATAGCGAGATCCGATAAAAAATCGGACGGTCGGTCGACCCGGTCGGGGTCCGAGCGGTCCTCCGGCGTCAGCCGAAGAGCTCGCCGAGACCCTCGCCGCCGTCGCCTTCCTCTTCGTCGTCGTCCGCCTCGTCGGCGGCCTCGGCCTCTTCG
>NZ_CBVY010000015.1:24363-26235 GCF_000513435.1 Halorubrum sp. AJ67
TCGCGACTGGGGATTCAGGAGTGTTCGTGTCGATCGACGGTTTATAAACAGATCCACTCCTGTACAGCCGAGCGACTGGGACTTCGGGAATGTTCGTGTCGATCGGCGACTTATAAGCAGACTCGTATTATCGAGGAATTTCTGTTCGGAAAAAATTTCACAGAGGAAAATAAACGGCCGGTATGCCCTCCTCGCGTCGCGTCGTTGAGGCGTGGATCGCGCTCTGTCTCACCGTCGGACAACTCACGTCGTTTGCCGTCCGAACCGCGTCGTCCGTCTCGCCGACCGTCGAAGGAATAGCCGGATTCGGCGCTCCGCTCGCCGTCGCGCTCGGCCTGCTCCGACTGCGTCCCGAACTGGACGTCGGACGGCTCTGGCGGTTCGCGTTCACCGCCTGGGGCCTTCTCATCCTGATGATGGTCGCCTCGCTCGGCGGCCGACTGATCGGCGTCTCCTTCGACGCGTACGAGTCGTACTCGTTCCCGCTCGCGGTCGCCGTCGCACTCCTCATGGAGCCCGTCTACGAGTCCGGGGCGCTGCCGCGGACGTGACCGCCGGGTCCGGCGTTCGCGGTCGAACGAGCCGCCCCCGGTTCCCGATGACCGACGGGATTTAACCGACCGCCCGAAAAGGAGGGTACATGGAGCCGGTCGACGACTGGCGCGCCGCGATCACGGAGGCCGGAGAGCTGACCGGCCCGATCGCCGCGAGCATCGTCGACGAGCACGGCGACCGCGGGCAGCGCGCGATCGAGGCCGTCGGCGAGAGCCGCGTGAAACAGTACCGCGACTTCACCGTCGTCGTCGGCCACGAGGACGAGTACGTGATCGAGGACGGCGAGTGCGACTGCGCGGACGCGACGTACAACCTCGACCCCGACGACCCCTCCGAGCGCTGCTGGCACGCTATCGCGGTCGACGTCGCGGAGGCGATCGACGCCGTCGACCACCACGACATGTGGTACTCCGAGGTCCGCGAGTTCCTCTGAGACCCCCCCGACGCGCGCTCCCCTCCGTTCGCGCGTTTCCCGCTGCTTCCGCGTTTTCCGCCGTCTGCGCGTCTCCCGCCGTTCGTGCGTCTCCCGCCCGTTCTCAGCAGCCGCCGCTCGGCCGCGTGAACCGGCCGTTTTCGCAAATCTCGGTCTGAGAGTCGAAAACGTTTACAACGGCGGCCGGTCTCCCCTACGGTATGGCGGACTGTCCACTCGCCGACGACTGCCCCAGTTTCGACGAACGAATCGAGGGGATGGGGTGTCAACACTACGGCAACAAAGGCGGCGCGGAGTGGTGTAACCACTACGACATGCCGATCTACGAGCTGAAACAGCAGCCGGTCCAGCCCGGCGAGGTCGTCACGGTCGAGGTCGACGACATCCACGAGAGCGGGGCCGGCGTCGGCCGCACCGACGACGGCTTCATCGTCCTCGTCGACGGACTCCTCCCCCCGGCGCGCGCCGAGGTCAAGATCCACCGGGTCAAATCCAGCCACGCGACGGCGCAGGACGTGGTCGAGCGCCTCCCCGACGACCCGGACGAGGAGGCCGACGACGACGAGGCGGTCGGCGCGGACGACGGCGAGGTCGACGAGGACGACGACGAGGACCACCGTCGTGACCGCCCGGACCGCGAGCGACTCGGCAGCCGCGAGAACTTCTGGGGGGAAGTGACCGGCGTCTCGGGGTGACCCCCACCCCACGGACAGTCCGGACGCCGGCGATTGCGACGCGAACGCGACTAAAATTCTAGCCGCCCACTACGACGTAGTCGTTGCCACGGACACGACCGCCGAAGCCCCCAGCCGTTGAGGCGGGCAGACGCTTCGCTGCCGCGCCTTCAACTCGTTCGCTTCGACTCACTCGTTCAGTGCTTACGT
>NZ_CBVY010000015.1:27285-28870 GCF_000513435.1 Halorubrum sp. AJ67
GCGTCGAGCTCGGGACCGTCGTCGCCGTCGACGAGTTTGCCCTCGCCGTACGCGTGGACGGTCGTCCGGATCGGGACTCCCGAGGGGAGCCGCGCGAGGGTGAGGCTGCGGCTGGTGTGCATGTGTCCGGCTCGGTCCGGCTCGGGGTTATACCTCGGGGATGCGGTCGCGCGACGGGGGCCGTCTCGACGGGCGACCGTCCCGGTCCGACCGCGGACGCTAAGGCCGTGGCCCGTCCACCACGTTCCATGCGCGTCACCCTGCTCGGGACGGGCGACACGACCGGGACGCCGACGGTCGGCTGCGACTGCGACACCTGCGTTACGGCCCGCGAGCGCGGGGTGTCGCGGTCGCGCTTCTCGGTCCACGTCGAGAACGAGCGCACCGGCGAGTCGCTGCTCGTCGACTTCAGCCCCGACTTCAGAGGGCAGTTCCTCGCGGCCGACGTTCCCCTCCCGGACGCCGGGCTGGTGACGCACATCCACTTCGACCACCTCGACGGGCTCGGCAACGTCTACCGCCTCGTCGACGGCCTTCCGGTCCACGCCCCGAACGAGACCGACCCCGCGACCGACGAGAGCGTCGCGGAGACCATCCGCCGCAAGTACGACTACCTCGAAGACCGGATCGGCGTCCACGCCCGCGACCCCTTCGAGCCGTTCGAGACCTGCGGGTTACGGGTCCGGTTCGTCCCCGTCGACCACCCGCCGCTCGTCTGCTACGGCGTCGTCGTTGAGGACCCGGAGACGGGCGCGAAGCTCTCGCTCACCGGCGACACCAGCTACGATGTCCCGGAGCGCTCGCGCGAGGCGCTCGCCGACCCCGACCTCCTGCTCGCGGACGCCATCGTCTCCGCCTCGCTGTGCGAGCACCACCCGATCGGCGGGCGTCACGAGGGTCCCGACGGGGTCCCGCGCACCTTCGGCACGAAACACATGACCCGGGAGGGCGCGCTCGCGCTCGCCGACGACCTCGACGCCGACCGGACGCGGCTCGTCCACCTCGCGCACTTCTACCCCGCCGACGAGGCGTTCGCGGAACCGCTCGCGGTCGACGGCGAAGTCTACGAGCTGTGAGGAGCGACGACCTTCCGAACTGTACCCTTTTGCCTCGGTAGCACGTACCAGACGCAGATGGCCGCGACGGACCGCCTCCGCGCCGCGACCGATCGACTCCACGCTGCGCTCGACCGGCTGGAGCCGCCGCCGCGCGCGGTCGACTGGTCGCTGTTCGCGTTCGTCGTCGCCGAGGCGACCACCGGGCTGGTCTCGTTCACCGTCGGCGTTCCCGAGGGGTGGCCGCTGTTCTGGCTCCACCGGTCGCTCGGGGTCGGAGTCGTCGCGCTGCTCGGGTGGAAGCTCGCGCGGGTCCGCCGCCGAATCACCGATCCCGCCCTGTGGCGGCGGTCGACCGCGCTGTCCGTCCTCACCCTTGTCGCCGCGGTCGGCGCGCTCGCGACCGGGGTCGCGTGGGTGTTCGGTCTCGACGTGCGGCTCTCCTACTGGACGCTGCTCTCGGTCCACGTCGGGTTCGGTCTCGCGCTCGCCCCGCTCGTGGCCGCGCATGCGTCGACCCGCTTTCGACT
>NZ_CBVY010000015.1:32014-33577 GCF_000513435.1 Halorubrum sp. AJ67
CCGGGCGGAGTACGACCTCGGCCAGTGGGTCGTGACGCTGGTGAGCGGGTTCGACTAACCGACTCAGACAAAGTCGACGATGAGTCGATCCGTGATCCCGTCCACGTCGAAGTCGGCGTCGGCCACTGCGAGTCGTTCGCCCCGAAGCGCGGCGACGCCAGCGATGTACGCGTCACGGGCGGCGAGCGGCTCGCCGGTCGCTCGCAGTTCGTCTTGAAGAGTCGCCGCCGCCCGAGCACTCGCCGCCGACGTCTCGACCACGTCGACCCAAGTCAACGCCTCGTCGATCGCGTCGAGATCCGTCGCGCCCGTCTTGAAAACTTCTCCCTGATACACCTCAAACAGTACCAGCGGCGGGGCGACCGCCCGCTCGTCGGCGTGTAACTCGACGTATTCGACCGCGGCGTCACGTCCCGCGAGGTAGTCGATGAGGACGCTACTATCGTACAGCGTCACCGCGAGTCAACCCCGCGTTTCATCTCTCGACGCTTGGCTCGCGCACGTTCCGCCGCATCGGTCCCTTCCCATAGGCCAGCACCCGAGCGGACGTTTTCACGACGTTCGCGGAGCAGCCGCGTCAACAGCTCGTCGAACGTCTCGTCGTCTCCCTTGAGCGACGCGAGCGCGGCGTGTGTCTCCTCGTCGACGCGGATGCTCTTGCTCATACAGTTTCGTATACGTCTCTGTATACAATATCGTTTCGCCGGTCGACGCGCTCGTCGCCCGATGTTACTCGTACTCGCTTCCGACGACCTCGCGGATGCGCTCCGCGGTCACCGGACCGACGCCGTCGACTTCGAGCAGATCGTCCTCCGGCGCGGTCATCACGGCCTCGACCGTGCCGAAGTGTTCCAGCAGGGTGCGCGCGGTAACCGGCCCGATGTCCGCGATGGAGGAGACGACGTACTCCTGCTGTTCCGCGCGGGTCTTCGTCGTCTTCTCGCCGTGGACGCTCACCTCGCGGTCGCGCGTCTCCTGCTCGCGCTTGGCGACCGTCGCGAGCAGTTCGGTGGTGTCGTCTTCCCCTTCGGTGCGGAGGACACTCACGTCGAAGTCGACCGCGAGCGACGCGAGCGCGCCGCGGATCGCGTTGGGGTCGATGTCGCGCTGGCCGTAGAGGTTCGTCCCCTCGACGACCATCACCGGACGGGCGTACGCCCGCGAGAGCTCGCCGACCTGCTCGAACATCGAGCGGTCGGAGTCGAGCATCGAGTCGACGAAGTCGGCCGCGGACTTGCGCTCGACGGCGACTCGGTCGGAGAGCACGTAGTCGCCGACCGCGAGCGTCTCCAGCCGAGTGACGAGGCCGTCGCGCGTCGAGAGGTCCTTCGCGATCGCGGAGTCGAGCTCGCGCTGGTCGACGACGACCTCGACCCCCTCCTCGACGCCGGCGGTCGCGACGACGCCGTCGGTCTTCTTGTCGGTCGCCTCGTCTTCGTCGGTCGGCTCGTCGCTCTCCGCTCTGTCGCCCTCCGATCCCTCTCGGGCCTCTGCCGCGAAGTCGGTGAGTCCGGCGTCGTCGCCTGCGTCGCCGTCGCCGCCGGATTCCTCGACCGCCTCGGT
>NZ_CBVY010000015.1:34370-39348 GCF_000513435.1 Halorubrum sp. AJ67
GACCCGGTCCCGGGTTCCGGTTTCCTTTTCGTTTCGGGTTCCGGGTCCCGTCCCGTTCCGTTTCCGTTTCCGGGTTCCGGGGTCCGGTCCGTTCCGGTCCGTCCTTCCCGTCCCGTCCTTCGTTCGGTCCCCGTCCCCCGTACCGTACCCTTCCCCTTCCGGGTCCCGGGTCCCTTCGTCCGGCCCGGAACGGTAACGGGTTCGGGTAGGTACCGGGTCCCGGGTCCGGTTCCGGTCCCGTCCGTCGGTCCGGTCCCGGTCCCGGTCCCGGCCCCGGGACCGGTTACCTTTCCCGTACCCGGACCCCGTCCCGGTTCCGGGTCCGGTCCGGTACCCGGACCCGGCCCGGTCCCGGTTCCGGGTCCCGGTCCCGTACCCCGGGTAACCCCGGTACCCGTCCGTTCGGTAGTACCCTCCCCCGAGAACGCGTCTAGCCCGGCCTGCCCGTCGTCGCCGACTGTGTCCTCGATGTCGTCGGTGGCCTTCTTCAGCTCGGCGAGCTGGCTGGCCATCTCCTTCTCGCGGCGGCGCGAGATCCAGAAGAACGCCTCGTCGCGGGTGTCCTCGGCCATCAGCACGACGACCTTCCCCTCGGCCTGCCGCCCGGTCCGACCCTTGCGCTGGATCGACCGGATCGCGGTCGGCACCGGTTCGTAGAAGCAGACCAGATCGACCTCGGGCACGTCCAGCCCCTCCTCGGCGACGCTCGTGGAGACGAGAACCTCGAACTCGCCGGCCTTGAACGCGTCGAGGGTCTCCTGTTGCTGTTTCTGGCTCATCCCGTCGGAGCCCTCCTTGTCGCCCTGTCCGACGAACTTCCGCACGTCGAAGCTCGCGGAGAGGAACTCCACGAGCGCCTCGGCGGTGTCGCGCGACTCCGTGAAGAGGATGGCGCGTTCGCCGCCGTCGATGCCGAGCGTCTCGGCGAGCAGGATCCGGGCCTTCGAGAACTTCGGGTGGAGGCCGTCGAACGACTCCGCCTTCCGCATCGCCTCGCGCACCTTCGGGTCCGCGACCATCCGCTGGCTCGCCTTCGACGCGCCCGAGGAGCGGGCGGCCTCGCGCTGGCGCTCGAAGTACCGCCGGACGGACTCGACCGACTGCGTCTCGACCAGTTCGGTCGCGCGCCGGAGCTTCATCACCTCGGCGTGGGTGCTCATCCCCTTGTACCCGTCCGACTGGTCGTTGTCCATCATCCGCTTCAGCTGCCCCCGCATCTTGTTGAGGTCCTTCTGCGAGAGGTCAGGGTTCGTCGTGTTCGTCACGCCGAGCGACTTCAGCTTCTCTAACCGATCTGTGATCACCTCGTTGAGCGCGTCCCGAATCGCGAGGACCTCGTCCGGGAGCGTGACCTGCTCCCACCGGACGTCGGTGTCGTGGGTGTACTCGTCGACGTCGGCGTCCTCCTCGGTCATCACCTCGACGTTGACGAGGCCGAGGTTCTCACAGACCGTCTCGATCTCCTCGGTGTCGCCGCCGGGCGAGGCCGACATCCCGGTGACGAGCGGGTCCGCCGCGTCGGCGTGGTAGCGCTCCGCGATGTACACGTACGCGTAGTCGCCGGTCGCGCGGTGGCACTCGTCGAAGGTGAGGTGGGTCACGTCCCGCAGCGAGATCCGGTTGCCGACGAGGTCGTTCTCGACCACCTGCGGGGTCGCGATCACGATCCGGGCGTCCTCCCAGAGCGCGGCGCGGTCGTCCGGTCTCACGTCGCCGGTGAACACGACGATCTCGTCGTCCGGAATCGAAAGCGCCTCGCGGTAGAAGTCCGCGTGCTGTTGGACGAGGGGTTTCGTGGGGGCTAAAAACAGCGACTTCCCGCCCGCCTCGTGGAGCCGCTCGGCGGTGACGAGCAGGCTGACCGCCGTCTTGCCGAGGCCGGTCGGGAGACAAACGAGCGTGTGTTCGTCGGCGGCGGCGTCCGCCAGCTGGAGCTGGTAGCGGCGTCGCTGTAAGAACCCGTCGACGAGCAGGGGTCGGTCGATCCCGGCGGCTTCGGTCGCCATCGGCGACGCTTCGCCGCCGTCGGCCTAAAGCCTTCGCGAAGCGGGGTGAAAGTTATCGGTCGCCGGAACGCTCTTCTCGGAGCTCTTCCGGGACGTCCTCGTCGACCAGCTGCGCCCACTCCGCGAGCCGGTCACCGGATCTCGTCTGCGCGCTCATTACGCGTCGGATCTCCGTGGTACGTATTAACGCTTACCCCTATTCTACACGATTTACTATCGGCTCGGCGCTCTCCTCTCCCGCCCGGCCGCGACTCGCAGTTCTCCATCGCGACTCGCACGCCTTTTACCGCTCACGCGCCACCGACGGGCATGAGCAACCTCGACGAGTTCCTCGCGGGCGAGCGGCTCGACGACGTGGTCTTCTACGTGAGCGACGCGTACCTCGACGACGACTCCCGGCTCCGCAGCGTCGGCACCGAGGTCGACGGGGGCGTCCGGCTGATCCTCGACGGCGAGACCGGCCGGTCCGCGTTCCAGGCCGGCACGGGCATGGGCGCGATGGAGTTCGCGAAGACGGCGATGGGAGCGGAGGGAGAGATCGCGCGCTCGCTCGACGACGGGGCGTGCCCCTTCGCCGCGGAGAACCCCGACGACGACCACGAGATCCGGTTCGTCTTCGCGTTCGCGGAGGCGCAAAACGNGGAGGTCGGCGGGCTCTACGCCGAGGGCGACGTGGTCCACGCGTACGCCCACTGCACCTGCGGCGAGAGCTACTCGCACAAGTGGGTCGTCGGCGACCGCGACGACTGAGCGGTTGCCCTCGTTGCCGCCGGCGACGTGCCGGCTACTCCTCGGGCGCGTCGTCTTCCGGGACCGCGCCCTCGACGAGCGACTGGTCGCCGTACTGCTCGCGGAGGTCCTTCTTCGAGAACTTCCCGGTGGCGGTTTTGGGCACCTCGTCGATGAACTCCACCGCGTCCGGCACCCACCACTTGGGGTACTCCTCGCGGAGCCCGGTCTCGATCCGGTCGACGAGCTCCTCGCGGTCGACGCCCTCGGCCACGACGACGAACGCCACGGGGCGCTCCTGCCAGCGCTCGTGGGGCACGCCGACGACGGCCGCCTCGCTGACGCCGTCGTAGGCCATGATCGCGTTCTCTAACTCGACGCTGGAGATCCACTCGCCGCCCGACTTGATCACGTCTTTCGTCCGGTCGACGAGCTGCATGTAGCCGTCCTCGTCGACGGTGACCACGTCGCCCGTCTTCAGCCACCCGTCGATGAACTCCTCCTCGTTGGCCTCGGGGCGCTTGAAGTACTCCTTCGTGACCCACGGCCCGCGGATGCGGAGCTCGCCGAACTCCTCGCCGTCCCACGCGATCTCCTCGCCGTCCTCGTCGATGACCTCGAACTCCAGTCCGGGGGCGACGAGGCCCTGCTTCGCCCGCTTGTTCACCTGCGTCTCGTAGTCGGCGTCGCGCAGGTCGCTCTTGAGGTGCGAGACGGTCCCGATCGGTGCGATCTCAGTCATCCCCCACGCGTGAAGCACCTCGACGTCGCGGTCGTCGTACCACTCGATCAGCGCCTTCGGCGCGGCCGCGCCGCCGATGATCACGGTGTCGAGCGTCGAGAGGTCCACCTCGTTGCCCCCCTCGATGTACTCGCGGAGGCCGAGCCACACCGTCGGGACGCCCGCGGAGATGGTGACGCCCTCCTCCTCGATCAGCGCCGCGAGGTCGGCAGGGTCCGGCGACGGTCCGGGATAGACGTGTTTCGCGCCCGCGGCGGCCGCGGTGAACGGCATCCCCCACGCGTTGACGTGGAACATGGGCACGACGGGCATGACCACGTCGGAGTCCTTCATCGGGATCCCCTGTGGCGTCTGGGAGGCCATCGTGTGGCTCCACAGCATCGACTGGGTGTATTCGACGCCCTTCGGCTTCCCCGTCGTACCGGAGGTGTAACAGAGCCCGGCGGGCTGGTCGCCGTCGAGGTCGGGCCAGTCGTACTCGGTCGAGTGGTCCGCGATGAACTCCTCGTAGGCGGGGGCGTCGAGCGCGTCGATCCCTTCCGATCCCATCGCGACGAAGTCGACGCCCTCGAACTCGTCCGCGCCCTCCGCGGCGCTCGCGATCTTCTCGGCCAGCGAGGGGTCGACGAAGATGATCTCGTCGTCCGCGTCGTCGACGATGTACTGGATGTGCTCGTCGGGCAGCAGCGGGTTGATCGTGTGGAGCTGCGCGCCGGTGTTCGGGACGCCGAAGTACGTCTCGAAGTGCCGCGTGTGGTTCCAGCAGAACGTCGCGACGCGGTCGCCGCGCTCGATCCCGTGGGCGTCTAAGGCGTTGGCGAGCCGTGCGGTCCGGTCGGCGTACTCGGCGTACGTGTGCCGCGTGCGCCCCTCGTGGGTGCGCGAGACGATCTCGGTGTCCGGGTACAGTCGTTCCGCGCGCCACATGAACGGTCGCAGGGTCTGAGCGTGTCCGCCTGGCATACCTCACACACCACGAGGTCGGGAACTATGAACGTTGTCATGATTGATCGGGAGGGTCCCTCGGGGCGGCGACTTCTACTGATTTTCTCTCAACGATCGGGTTCCGGTCTGAACGTTTTTCGTCCACTCTGACGCCGTCGAATTCTCGACCGCTCAGCTATACATGACTGTTTTCGTCGAGATCGACTTCGTGACTAAGACCGCCGAAGCCCCAGTCGCTCGGCTATACGTGACTGCTTTCATCGAGAGTAACCTCGCGGCCGAGACCGCCTCGCGGCTGGGGCTTCGAGTCCCGCCCCTCCGAAAGACGTTCCTGCTCGCTTCGCTGCGCGGGCTGCGACTTCCGTGCTCCCGCTCGCTTCGCTCGCGGGAACGCACCGCGACAGCACCTCACGCCTCCCCAGCCTCGTCAGTCGCCGTCGCTTCGCTCCGGCGACTGACTCCCTCGCGCGGTGCTGCTTCGCGGCCGCCGGGGGCGGCCGCTCGCAGGCACGCGCCACCGTGAACGCCCCCGTTTCACCTGAACTGACGCCTCCTC
>NZ_CBVY010000015.1:41329-43388 GCF_000513435.1 Halorubrum sp. AJ67
GCGACGTTCTGGCTGCCGGTGAGCGCGTGACAGATTAACACGACGTTGTCGCCGTCGAACTCGCCGTGGGTCTCGTAGGCGACCTCGAAGTCGGGCACCGACTGCCCGCACTCGAAGGTGAACTCGCCGAGCGAGGCGACGCCGTGGTCGGTCGGGACGGCGCTCATCGGATCAGGCCCCCTCGCCGTCGCTCCCGTCCGCACTCCCCTCGTCCACGCTCTCCCCGTCCGCCGCGCGCTCGCCCGCGGCCAGCCCCGCGTCGAGGTCGGCGATCACGTCCTCCGGGTCCTCGATGCCGATCGAGAGCCGAAGCATCTCGGGGTAGACGCCCGCCAGCCGCTGCTGTTCTTCGTCCATCTGCGCGTGCGTCGTGGAGGACGGGTGGATGACGAGCGTCTTCGCGTCGCCGATGTTCGCGAGGAAGCTCGTCAGCTCGACCGACTCGCAGAACGTCTTCGCGGCCTCGTAGCCGCCGTCGACGCCGAAGGTGACCATCCCGCCGAAGCCGTCGAGGTACTCGGCGGCGTTGCCGTGGCTCTGGTGGTCCTCGAACCTCGGGTACGACACCCAGTCGACGCGGTCGTCGTCGCGGAGGAACTCGGCCACCCGCCGCGCGTTCTCGCAGTGCCGCTCCATCCGCAGCGGGAGGGTGTTGAGCCCCTGAATCGTCTGCCACGCGTCGAAGGGCGACTGCTGGCCGCCGGTCGGGCGCACCCCGCGCTGGCGGACGACGTTGGCGAACGCGGCGTCGCCGAACTGCTCGACGAAGTCGATCGGGAACGCCGGCGATTCGCCGTCCAGCTCGTCGTAGTCGGCGTCGGGGTGGTCCCACGGGAACTGCCCGCTGTCGACGACGACGCCGCCGACAGTGGTGCCGTTGCCCGTGATCCACTTCGTCGTCGACTCCCACGTGATATCAGCACCGTGTTCGAACGGCCGACAGAGGTAGGGAGTCGCGAACGTGTTGTCGACGACGAGCGGGACCGCGTGGTCGTGGGCGATGTCGGCCAGCCGCTCGAAGTCGGGCGTGACGAGCGAGGGGTTCGCGATCGTCTCGACGTGGACGAACGCGGTGTCGCCGTCGATCGCGTCCGCGTACGCCTCGTAGTCGAGCGTGTCGACGAGCCGCGCCTCGATCCCCCGGCGGCCCGCGATGCTCGTGAGGTACGCGGCGGTGCCGCCGTACATCTCGGAGCTGGCGACGACGTTGTCGCCCGCGCTCGCGAGGACGGTCGTGATCGCGTCGAACGCTGCCATCCCCGACCCGGTCGCGACCGCGTCCGACCCGCCCGAGAGATCCGCCAGCCGGTCCTCCAAGACGTTCACCGTCGGGTTCGACAGCCGGGAGTAGATGTGGCCCTCCGCCCGGAGCGCGTACATCTCCGCCGCCGTGTCCGCGTCGTCGAAGACGTACGAGGTCGTCTGGTGGATCGGCGTGGCGCGGGCACCGGTGGCCGAGTCGGGCTCGGCTCCGGCGTGGAGACTCCGGGTGGAAAACCCACGTGTCATGTTTGTTGCTCATACGTCCACAAACTTCTATAACCGTCAGTTACGGCAATTGATGCCCCCTTCGACGGGGTCGGTGGTCCCGTTCCGCCGACCGCGCCGCTCCCGTCTCCCCGAAGCGTGCGTTTATGGCCGATCGGGCTCCAACCGGTGGTAATGGCAGTCGCCGCTCCCGTCCCCGACCTCGCCGACCGCGCGACCGACTGCGCCGACCGCCTGCGCGAGGCCGACCGGGTCCTCTTGGCCTCCCACATCGACGCCGACGGGATCACGAGCGCCGCGATCGCTTCCACCGCGCTCGCGCGGGCCGGGGTCGACCACGAGGTCGTCTTCGAGAAGCAGCTGGACGCCGACTCGATCGCCGGCATCGCCGCCCGCGAGTTCGACGTGGTGCTTTTCACCGACTTCGGCTCCGGCCAGCTCGACATCATCGCCGACCACGAGGCGGCCGGCGACTTCGTCCCCGTCGTCGCCGACCACCACCAGCCCGCCGACCGCGACACGCGGTACCACCTCAACCCCCTGCTCGAAGGGATCGACGGCGCGAGCGAGC
>NZ_CBVY010000015.1:45765-48488 GCF_000513435.1 Halorubrum sp. AJ67
ACCCTGCTCAACGCGACCGCCCGCTACGAGCGCGGCGACGTCGGCCGTCGCGGTGTGTCTCGGCGACCGCGGCGACGCGCTCGCGGAGGCCAGACGGCTCCTCCGCGACCCATCGGAAGAACCTCTCGGAGGGCCTCCAGTGGGTCAAAAACGAGGGGGTCACCCACGAGGACGACCTCCAGTGGTTCGACGCCGGGTCGCGCATCCGCGAGACCATCGTCGGCATCGTCGCCGGGATGGCGGTCGGCTCGCCCGCGGTCGACCGCTCCAAGCCCGTGATCGCCTTCGCCGAGAAGAGCGACGAGGAACTGAAAGTGTCCTCGCGCGGCTCGCACGCGCTCGTCCGGCAGGGGCTCGACCTCTCCGTGGTGATGCGCGAGGCGAGTCAGTCGGTCGGCGGCGACGGCGGCGGTCACGACGTCGCCGCGGGCGCGACGATCCCGACCGGCGAGCGCGACGCGTTCCTCGCCGAGGCGGACCGGATCGTCGGCGAACAGCTCTCGTGAGTGGCCTCCCCGAATCCCGTCGGCTCGCGTACTCGCTACTTCAGCGTCGCGTAGTTGACATCCTCCCACGGCTGAAGCCGTGGGATTCCTCCGGTAGGGATGTTGGCTATGCTGTTCCCACGGAGGCAAGTTTCCCGTCGTCGGTACTCCGGTCTGTGCGCTCCTCGTTGGGACTGGCCCTCTCGGGAGAGCGTGGTGACTCCGACCACGTATGGTCGTCCCACGTGAGGCGCACGGGCCGTGCCATCGACCCGACTTCTAGATTCCTGCCAGCCTGCCGTTCGAGGAACACCCGTGAAGCGTCAAGATCGGCGTGACCTTCGTAGCCACACGAACACCGAAACACGTCGCCGTTCCGTTCCGTGTTCTTGCGCTCGCCGCACGCTGGACACTCCGCCGTCGTGTACGCTTCAGATTCGATTTTAACCGTGATGCCGTACTCTTCGGCAGTCGTAGCGAGCCTGTCGATGAACGAACGATACGCCCAGAATTGGTGCGTTTTCTCGTTCACCGCTGCCGACCAGTGTGCCGACAACACGTCGGTGAGATCGCCCACGTACACCGTGGCAACGCCTCCTTCGTGTAGTCGTTCAACCAAGTCGCGGACGAGCGCGTCCTGTGCGTGGTCGCGCCGTCTCGTTCGCGTACGGTACAGCCGTCGAATCCGCTGACTGCTGTACCGGCCCTCACGGAGTTTCGACTGTAAGCGGGCGATCTCCTCGGTCGTCTCGCGAAAGCGGGCGAACAGGTCGCGTCCCTCATAGAGGTACTGCTGGCCAGTTGTGGTGGTACAGGCGACGAGGTTGTTCGCGCCCACGTCCAGTGCAGCCGATTCGTCGGCTAGTGGTGAATCCCGTCGAGAATCAGACACGGTAACGGGTTGAATGGCTCTGAACGTGTCGTCGACCTCGTCGTAGTACAGTTCCAACCGGCCCTGACCGCCGTCCCACTTCGGGTTGCCAGTAACCTCAAGGCGCAGACGGTCGTGGTAGCCAAGGCCGTACTCGTCTTTCAGATCTTGGCCGACAGGGACTTCGAGTCGACTCCGCTCACCAGTTTCGAGTGTGTACTGGTCGTTGCGGATGTACGTCCGTAACTCCCTGCCGTCGTCTTCGTTCCCCCAGTAGCCTGGCGGAGCAGTAGCCTCGCCATCTTCTCGGGCAGCAAAGAACGATCGCCATGCCTCGCTATTCTTGCGGATGACTTGCTGAGCGGTAGCGGAACCAAGCACGCCGACGTACTGCTTGCGGTAGTCGGCAGTGTTCCATACCGATTCACCATCAAAGAAGTGCTGCCGGCGCTCGTAGTTCAGTTCGTTCCAGAGGCTGGCGGAGGCATCCAACAGCTCGCGGAGCAGTTGCTCGTCCTCGGTGGAGAGCGGGCGCACCGCGAACGTGTTGGTTCGTCTCACGACAACAGACATTTGTAGTTATCCGTCTAAATGTCTTTTGGACACAAACGATGCGACCGAATATTGACATCTCGCATACGTTGAACGGGCGCGTGAAAGACTACGCTGAACAAAAGGACAAAAGCCTCGAAGAAGCCTATCGGGAGATTATCAAAGCAGGGTTGGAAGCGGCTGAACATCCAAACGAGCAATAGCGTGTGGATTACCAAGCGATACTGTCGCTTACACCCACCCCTGAAGAGGTGGGCTTCCGCTCGTTACGTGTCAGCTCGCGCACTCGCTACTTCAGCGTCGCGTAGGTTAGCAGCGAGACGGCGAGCAGTTCGAGCAGGCTCAGCCCGAGTACGACGCGTCCCACGAGCGGGTCCATCGCGTACAGCGTCCGCATGCTGCTGAAGAAGAAGGCGATGGAGATCAGGTTCTCGACGAGCAGGACGGCGCAAAAGCCCAACAGCCCCAAGAGTAGCGTCGAGCCGAACTCGTGGTAGTTGTCGAGCCACACCCCGGCCAGCACCGCCAACAGCGCGCTGTTGACGATGGCGATCAGGACGGCGATCCCGGTCGGCGTCGCCGGGTTCATTCGGCGTCCACCTCCGACGTGATCTCTTCGAACGTCTCCGTGTGACGCTCGAAGCGGTCGGTCAGGAAGTACAGCTTCCCGTAGTCGTGGTCGCTCGGTTCGACGACGTCGTGGTCTTTCAACATCTCGAGGTGGTGCGTGATCGTGTTATAGTCGACATCCAGTTCCTCCGCGAGTTCGTTCGCGTTCCGGGGGCGGTCGCGAAGTTCCCGGACGATTCGGACCC
>NZ_CBVY010000015.1:50818-55837 GCF_000513435.1 Halorubrum sp. AJ67
CGAGAGCCGCTGTCCGGGCGCGACGTCGACCTCGAACTCGAAGGCACCGCCGGGCGCGATCGGCGGCGCGCCCGGGACTTCCCCCGTCGGGTCGTTCGGGTCGGCGACCGTCTCGGCCGGGGTGTACGCGCCCGAGTGATGAACGTCTGTCGACACGTCGAGTTCGTCGACCAGCCCGTCCTCGCCCTCGAAGCCGGTCGGCGGTCCGGCCTCGGCGAGCGCTTCGAGACCGACCGACGCCGACTCGCCGAGGTCGTAGATCGGATTCCCGCCCTCGTGGACGGCGTACGCCCCCGGCGTGACCCAGACGGCACCGTCCGTCGACGTGTCCGCCGGATAGAACTCGGTCGAAGCGACGTTCTCGATCCGGACCCGCACCGTGGCCGTCTCCGTCATCCCGTCGTCGTCCATCGCGTCGTCGCCGTCGTCCATTCCACCGCCGTCGCTGCCGTTCATGTCGTCGTCGCCGTCCATCCCGCCGTCGCTGTCGTTCATCCCGTCGTCTCCCATGCCGTCGCCGTCTCCCATGCTGTCGCTGTCGTCTCCGCCGAGGCATCCGGCGAGCGCCAGCGTCGCGAGTCCGCCGCTCGTCGACAGGAACCGCCGCCGCGTGTCTTGTCTCGTCATGTTTCCTATGAGGGCGATATCGGGGATATAGATTTTTCAACTACCGGACAAATTCGGGGCGAAATCGGGGCGAGGTCCGTTCAAACTTCGTCTCAGATCCGGCCGCTGTCGGCGGATTCTCTGACAAGACGAGTCGACGGCGTCGGAGAACAAACGGACGAAAGAGATCGGTCGGAGCGGTGCGGCGGCGGTCGCGCCGCGTCAGGCCTCGCCGAGGTCGCGGAACATCGCGCGGTAGTCGTCGGTCGACAGCGACTCGCCGAGGTCGTCGATGTCGGCGTCCAAGTCCTCCAGCCGCTCGACGAGTTCGGCGTACGCCTCGTTCCCCTCGCGCTGTGCCGCCGGCTTCTGCGAGCTGAGCACCGCGCGCTTGCTGGCGAGCGCGGCGGCCTCTCGGACAAGGTCGTCGTACTCGCTGCGCGTCAGGAGCGTGTCGATGGCCGCGAGCAGCTTCGAGCGGCTCACCGGCTTGGTGAGGTACAGGTCGAACCCCATGTCGATGATGTCGAAGTCGGGCTCGACCGCGGTGACCATCGCCACGCGGCAGTCGTACCCCTCCTTGCGGATGTGTTCTAAGACGTCGTCGCCGCTCCCGTCCGGGAGCCGCCGGTCGAGAAGCACCACGTCGACGGCGGCGTCGACCTGATCGATCGCCTCGGCGGCGGTCTCGGCGACGTCGACGACGTACCGCTCCTCAAGGAAGCCGGCGTACAGCGCCGCGATGTCGGGCTCGTCCTCCACGACGAGTATCGACGGATCGCTCACCGTCGATCACCGTCGCGCGCGACGAGACACGCTTCACCGGGCATACACGAAGGAGCGGTATGTCGAGAGATAAAACTGTCGCCGTTCGTTCGCCCGATGTACTGAACCGTCTTTTATATACACCGCCCGCCAAAGGGGAGACGAATGTCAGAACTCGTCTCCACCGGGGTCGAGGGGCTCGACTCCATTCTCACCGGCGGTATCACCGAGCGATCGACGGTCCTTGTCTCGGGGAATCCGGGCACGGGCAAGAGTATCTTCGGAATCCAGTACCTCCACCACGGCGTCTCCGAACACGGGGAACGCGGCGTCTACGTCTCCTTCGAGGAGGACGAGGCCGACATCCGCGGCGCGGCCGAGTCAGTCGGCTTCGAGGGGTTCGACGAGATGGTCGAGGACGGCGACATCGTCATCCTCGACAAACGCGAGATGCTCCGCGAGACCGACTTCTCGACGGCCGTCGACCGTCTGCTGGATACCGTCGAGGACGGTGACTTCGACCGCCTCGTCCTCGACTCGCTGTCGATGTTCCAGCTCTTCTTCGACGCCGAACAGGAGAAGCGCACGTACCTGCTGAAGTTCTCGGACATCCTCAAGGCGAACGGACTCACGTCGCTGCTCATCAACGAGCAGGGTGCCGTCTTCCCCGACACCGAGGTCGGACTGGAGAACTTCCTCACGGACGGGAACATCTACTTCATCCAGACGCCGACCGACTCCGGCGTCAACCGCTACGTCTGGGTGGCGAAGATGCGGAAACAGGACATCGACACTGACATCTTCCCGATGGAGATCGGACAGGGGGGAATCACGGTCCACGAGCGCGCTGGCGGCTTCTCGATGATGGGCGGCTCCGACGACCGGCCGTCGTTCTGACGGGGAAGAATCCCGTCAGTTCGGCCGGCTACTCTCGCGAGGAGAGGTCGCGCCAGACGTCGTCGAGGCGGTTCTTCACCGCCGACCGCTCCTCGACCTCGACGGTGAGTCCGTCGCGGAAGTCGACCTCGACCCCGTCGACCTTCCGGCGGTACACCTTCACGCGCCGATGTTCGTCCGAGAGCGGCCGGTCGTGTAGCTCCAGCAGATCCGCCTCCTCCAGCTCGTTGATCCGCCGGTAACACGTCGCGATCGGGACGTCCAACTGGTCGCTGAGGTCCTGCGCCGACTTCGCGTCGCCCGTGGCCGTCAGGATGTCCGTGTTGTACTTGTTCCCGAGTACGGTGATCAGATCGTCCCCCACCATTCACGTTATCGAGATTGATTTCCGGGTAATAAAAGGCTACCGGTGGTCGTCAGACGCTCGATACGTTCCCAGTCAGTCGTTTTCGCGGTCGCGGGTCCGTCACAGGCGCGTTGCCTTGGTCGGCGTGTTATCGCCGCTGATACCCGCTCCCGTGGGTTTATATCCGGTCTCGGAACAAAGAGCGTATGGAACTCATCGAGGGGTTGTACCTGATGACGACCACCGTGTTGGCCGGCGCGAGCGCGACCCTCGTCGCGTTCGCGGTCGCGGCGTATCGGTCGTCCGGTCGCACGGCGATGGCGTACTTGGCGGTCGGCTTCGGACTCGTCGTCCTCGCGGCGGTCGGAACGCCCGCGGCCGCCTTCCGGACGGAATTCGGCAACGCCGAGGCGCTGCTCTTAGTTAACACCGGACTGCTGGCGGCGTCGATGGCCCTCATCGCGGGGAGCCTCGCCGTCTACGAGCCGGGGACACAGGAGTTCGTCATTCCCGAATCGGAGCTGTCGCGCCTACGCGATCGGTGAAAGAAACGCGGCCGCCGTCTCGTAGCTGTCGGACCATCTTTGCGGTCGACCCCGCGATCCTCGTAAACGAGATATCGATCCCCCGAAACTAGAGACTTTGCTGTTCCCCTTCCTACCAATCTCGGCTGTCTCTAACTGTCCGTTCGCCTTCCAGCCGGTCCTCAAGCTTCGGGAGTACTGCCACCGATCCACGACAGATCCAGACCTGATACTGTCGTGACGAAATCGTTGATATATTCTGTAACTACTTAGTTGGAAAAAGTGCGAAAATCGCAGGACAGCAGATTTTTATCAATCTGGATAACCGGGTAAGTGATCTTAAGTAGGAATTCCCCATCCTACCGATAACGCCCGCCGGGCAGGCCGGGGGCCGACGCAACACACAATGTTCGAAACCATACTGGACGAGGAAGAGCGCGGTCAAGTGGGGATCGGCACGCTCATCGTGTTCATCGCGATGGTGCTGGTGGCGGCGATCGCTGCCGGCGTGCTGATCAACACGGCCGGGTTCCTCCAGACGCAGGCGGAAGCAACGGGCGAAGAGAGTACAGCGCAAGTGAGTGACCGGCTTCAGGTGGTGAGCCAGTCCGGGAACGTGACCGACGGTAATTCTGGTGACCGCGTCGTTGACCAGCTGAACATCACGGTTGCGCAGTCTCCCGGTGCCAGCAATATTGACCTGAACGAGACGAGCGTTGAACTTATCGGAGATAACGGGCAGGAGACTTTCCAGCTCAGCGCCGATCAGGCCTCGATCGACATCTACACCGGAGAAGACGGTGATGTCGTGCTGACCGATGCCAGTGACCGTGCCGATGTCGGAATCGACCTAAACACGACAAATAGTGGTATCTACGGGGTGCTCGAAGGCGGTGACCGCCTCTCGGTGACGTTCACGACGCCCTCGGGCGCGACCACGACGGCGGAGCTCCGCGTCCCGACGACGCTGACCAGCGAGCAGAGCTCGGTGAGGCTATAACAATGTTCGAGTTCATCAACGACCGTGAAGACCGCGGCCAGGTGGGGATCGGAACGCTCATCGTGTTCATCGCGATGGTGCTGGTGGCGGCGATCGCCGCCGGCGTGCTGATCAACACGGCCGGGTTCCTCCAGTCGCAGGCGGAAGCGACCGGCCAGGAGAGTACCGACCTCGTGTCGGAGCGGATCGACGTGACGAGCGAAGTCGGTATCGTCGGTAACAACAGCACGGGCGAACTGAAGTCGGTCAACGTCACGGTGTCCGGCGCGGCCGGCGCAGATCAGATCGACCTGTCGGAATCGACCATTCAAGCGGTCGGCCCGAACGGACAGGCGAACCTCGTGTTCACCGACACGCCCGCTTCGGGTAGCGGAGACATCGGGAACGCGAGCCAGCTCAACGCGAGCGAGTTCGCCGTCCTAGATTCGGACGGTGGCTTCGTTGACTCCGGTAACGCTGTGCTGGACGACGACACGGACTACACCATCGTCGTGAATCCGGGTGCGGAGCCGTTCGGCGACATGACGAATGACGATATCTACAACGCCAGCGGTAGCAACGAATACACCTACGCACACACCGACAGTAGCCTCAGCGCGTTCGGCGAGGGAGAGAGCTCCTCGCTAGAGATCGTCTCGCCGTCGTCGGCGACGACGTCCGTTGAGCTGAACGCGCCCGACCTCTTCACGGAGGACGGCGAAGCGGTCCGGCTCTAACGAGTCGAACAGCGCGGTAACCACCTTGCGGCGGCTCGGCCGCCCGCAACACCTATTTTTCGGCGTGCGCTACCACGACCCATGAGTGACGACGATGCGCTGCCGGCCGACCCGGAAGAACTCGACTTCACCGACGACGAGAACGTCGTCGAGATCGGGGAGGGG
>NZ_CBVY010000015.1:59830-62104 GCF_000513435.1 Halorubrum sp. AJ67
CCTATCCCCTGTGTGCCCTTGCCTCCCACGACTGAACGCCACCGCGAACGCCACTGTCATCGAAGACGGGAACCTCTCCGCGCTCGCCGTCGATGTCCGTAACGTCGGCGGTCTCGAAGGCGAGGGAACGCTCTCGCTCGACGTCGACGACGGGAATCTCACCGCCTCCCGCGACCTGACGCTGTCCGGGAACGAGTCGCGCACCGTCGCGTTCTCGTCCGTGAGCGTCGACCGTCTCGACCCCGGCGAGTACCCCTTCACCGTCGCGCTCGACGGCGACGTGCGGAACGGGACGCTGAACGTCACGGACGATCCGGCGAAGACGACGCTCGACGATGACGGCGCGGACTCCGATGACGGAAACGGGACCGACGACGGAAACGGCACGGATGACGCGGACTCGACCGACCCCTCCGACGCGGAGAGTGACGGGTCTGGAGACGACGACGCGTCGACGGGGAGCGAGAACGGCTCGGAGTCGGACGGGAACTCCTCGGACTCGGACGGCGACTCGGGCGGCGAGGACGGGGAAGACGAGCCGGCGACGTTCCTGCCGTTCGGCATCGGGACGCGCGAGACGTTCGGCGGAACGGTCCTCGTCGGGGCGACGTACCTCCTCGGTCACTGGGTGTGAGCCGCGGTCGGGCTCTCAGCCGTCCCTCGCCTCTCGGATCCATTCTCAACCGTGAGAACCGCGGGGGAGCGATTAAGTGATCGCTGTACCCCGGTTCAGACAACAATGGCTACGCGGGTACTCATCGCCGACGACTCGGAGTTCATGCGGAACCTCCTCCGGGAGATCCTCGAAGGGGAGTTCGAGATCGTCGGGGAGGCGGAAAACGGCGTCGAGGCGGTCAACATGTACGAGGAGCACGGGCCGGACCTCGTGATGATGGACATCGTGATGCCGATCCGCGACGGGATCGAGGCGACGACGGAGATCTTAGAGGAGAACCCGGAGGCGACGGTGATCATGTGTACCAGCGTCGGGCAGGAGGAGAAGATGAAGGCGGCGATCAAGGCGGGCGCTGAGGGGTACATCACGAAGCCGTTCCAGAAGCCGAACGTGCTTGACGCCATCGGCTCGGCGGTATAATGCGGGTCGACGTCCGCGCGCTCGGCGCGTGTAACCGCCTCGCGGAACAGGGGGCGAAACAGGCCGCCGGCGCGCTCTCGGACCTGACCGGGACGGACCTCGCGGTCGAGGTGACCGGCGCGAGCGTCGCCAGCGGGGAGGACCTCGCGGAGTCGTTCGCGGGCCGGGAGTCCATCGGCGTGAGCGTCGGCCTCCGCGGCGGGCTGGACGGCGAGGCGGTCCTCGCGTTCGACGCCGTCAACGCCGACGCGCTGCTCTCGCTTTTACCCGGCGGGCAGTCGATGGAGCGGAGCGCGGTGACGGAGGTCGGCAACATCGCGCTGGGCGGCTTCCTCGACGGCTGGGCGAACTACCTCGGCAAGGCGATCGACATGTCGCCGCCGCGGTACTTCGAGGCGGACGGCGCGGCGGTGCTGCCGGACGGGGCGCTCGCCGGCGACGGCGTGTTCCTCTTCGAGAGCCGGCTGGACGCGACGACGACCGACCTCGACTTCTCCATCTACATGCTGCCCGACTCGGGGCCCTTCCGCGACCTCATCGTCGGGAAGACGGCCCCCGCGGCAGGCGGCGGTAACGCGCCCGCTGCGGCGGCAAACGGCGGCACCACCAGCACGGCGGTCCCCTACGAGTCGCTGTCGACGTTCTCGTCGCTGGCGAAGGAGGGGTCGGCGAACGCGGCCGACAACATCGCGATGATGACCGGGCTGGAGACCAGCGTTGACGTGAGCCGGCTCCGGTTCGTCCCGCTCGCCGACGTGCCCGCCGAGGTCGGCACCGAGCCGCACGCGGGCACGGTGTTCGAGCTTCAGGGGCAGCCGAGCGGCTACCTCGCCATCCTCTTCGAGGAGTCGTCGGCGGCGGCCGTCGCGGACGCGATGTTACCGATGGACCCCGACGAGCCGCTCGGCGACATGGCTGAGAACGCGCTCTGCGAGCTCGGCAACGTGATGACGAGCGGGTTCATCGACGGCTGGGCGAACGTGCTCGGCACGACGATCACACACTCCCCGCCGGAGTTCGTCCACGACATCGGCGCGTCGACGATCAGCCCGCTCGTTGCCAAGCTGAGCGAGCGACAGGACTACGGGTTCGTGATCGACACCGCGATCCGGACGGAGGGGATCCAGGCGCGGTGTGACGTGTACGCGCTCCCCGACGAGCGCGAACTGGCGCGGGCG
>NZ_CBVY010000015.1:62124-63705 GCF_000513435.1 Halorubrum sp. AJ67
TGACGCCGACGACTCAGGTGGGGAACGCCGCTCCGCTCACCGCGGACGACCGCCGGGCGATCGCCGCCGACCCGTCCGACCGAGCCGAGATCAGCGGCGGGTTCAGCCGAAACGTGTACACCGGTGTCGCCGGGGATCCTGTTGACATCAGGTATACCGCCGAAGCCACTGGGGATGACGAAGCCTACCTGCTCGTCGGCGGGAACCGACTCACCGACTCGGGGCAGTCTGTCGGCTACGTTGACGTCCTCAAATTGAACGAATTTGACGACACGATCAACACGCGAACCCTCGGGACCGACGCGACCGACCCTGCGAGCTGTAGCCAGACCGACTGTAGCATTGAGTTCCGTGACGAGAACGGGAAACTGATCGCCGGGAACCTCTCCGCTGCCCGAAATTCTTCGGAAATACCGGGCGCGACCGGTGCCGGCGGACTTCCGCGCCCGATAGCCCCGCAGCGATACCGGCTGGCGATCACCAACGGGACGTTCGTCGTCGAGAATTCGGGGCAAGTGACTCCGGTCGAGATGGCCGGGCGGGCGGAACTCGTCTTGGAGAAGCCGAGGTTCCACGACGAGGTTGAGGTGTTCACCACCGCCGACCGCGAAGACGTCCCGAACGCCGACCCCGACGCCGAGGAGTCGCTCGACGCGCTCCGGGAGAACGGACTCGACCGGACCGCCGTGACGAAGGGTGACCGGGTCGTGCTCGGGTTCGAGTCGAGTGGTATCTGGGGCGCGCTCTCGCACTTCGCCGGGTCGACCGAGGACGCACAGGCCGGAACGGAGCTCGACCATACCGTCCTGACTGACTTCCTCGGTGCCGAGGAGGGGGTCTCGCTCCGGGTCCGACAGACCAATCCCGGTCGGAACCGCGCGCCGTCGGAGATCGATCTCTCGGCGGCCGACCCGGACGACGTCTCACTGATATTGGCCGACGCGAGTGAGGGAACGGCTGGCGACGACGACCCGACGGCCGGGCGCTTCTACATCGTCTTGGACACGAGCGACGGGGGACCGTTCACGAGGGACCCCGAGCCCGGCGACGAGTTCGCCGTCGAGTTCGCGCTGGAGGGGACCGAGGGCGAGCGGTACGAGTTCGGTGGCGACGGTGAGGGGCCGCCTCCCGCGTTCGACGCGACCCCCTCGTCGTCCGGACAGTTCCCCTACTGGGAGGCGGCGGACGGCGGCGTCAGCGCTGAGGCGTCGTTCTCCGTCCGGGAACGGTACATCCGGTACGACCACGTCACCGACGACGGCGAGCTCCTCGTTGAGGCGGACGGCGGGACGGTCACGGGGACGAACTCGATCCTTCCGGTCGAGGAGATGGCCGCGAACTTCGTGAACGACGCCGGCGAGCCGATCCGGACGGAGGCGACGATGGAGGTCTCGGACGGGAACTTCACAATTGACGCCGGTTTCGACGGCGTCTCGCCCGGAACTCGCCTGAACTACGAGCTGTACCAAGGGACGTCGCTCAAGGACAGCCGGACCGTCGTCGTCGTCTCCAACACGTCTGACCCGGACCGGCTCGAAATCGAGAACGCCACCGCGAACGCCACTGTCATCGAAGACGGGA
>NZ_CBVY010000015.1:68338-74007 GCF_000513435.1 Halorubrum sp. AJ67
GACCACGACGACGCGACGGACCGCGGCGACGCACGGCCGCAGGCCGACGCGGACCGCCGCGACGGTCACCGCGAGGACCGACGCGACCGGAACGGTTCCACGCGACCGATGAACGATCCGAATCCCGTTCCGACCGCGCCGATCCGGCCGACGGAGGGTGGGGAGATGGGCGTTAGCGTCTCCGCGTCCACGGCCATCATCGTCGCGGGGCTGTTCTTCGCGTTCACGACGTTTTACCCCGTGGCGGCCAACGGACTCGACCGCGTCTCCGACGCTCAACACGGCGTCAACGAGCGTGCGCTGGAGCGACAGAACACCGAGTTCGCGGTGACGAACGCCACGTACGACACCACCTCGGATATCCTCACCGTCAACGCCACCAACGAGGGATCCGTCGGCCTCGTCGCGGACGACGCGACGCTCGTCGTCGGCAACGAGTACGTCGACGTCGGCGGACCGAACGCGACGACCACCGTCGACGGCGACGCCGACACCGCGCTCTGGCTCGGTGACGAGCAACTGACGGTCGAGGTCGCACAGAACGACACGTCGACGACGATCGAGGAGGGAACGCGGATCGTCCTCGTCGTCGAGTCCGGCGTCCGCGACGCCGCGACCGTGACGGAGGTGAGCCCGTAGATGGCCAGCGTTCCCGTCTCCCACCTCATCCTGTTCATCGCGAGTCTCGTCATCGCCGCGGGCGTCGTCGGCACCATCACTACCGGCGTCGACCGCGTGAGCGCCGCTGTCGAGGACGCCGGCCTCGACGCGACCGAGACGCTTCGGACCGACGTGACGATCATCTCGGACCCTAGCGCGGGGGTGTATAACGCGAGCGAGAACAACGTAACGCTGCTGATCAAAAACACGGGCACCTACCGGCTCGCGCCCGACGGATCGGACCTCGACGTCGTCTTCGACGGGAGCTACGTCGGGCCGGACGCGACCTCCGGCGAACTCGTCTCCGCGGACGGCGCGAACGCGTGGAGTCGAGGCGACGTGTTGCGGCTCACGATCAACGTGAGCGAGATCGAGGGATCGGGCGGCACCCTCGACGACGGCGACCACCGGGTGTTCCTCTCGGCGAACGGCGACGAGGAGCTGTTCCAGTTCCGCGTGGAGGGGGGGAGCTGAGATGCCCCACGACAACCTGCTCTCCCTCGGCCTCGGCGAGCGCGACCGGCTGAACAAGGAGCTGGGCGGCGGCATCCCGCGCGGCAGCATCGTCCTCATGGAGGGCGACTACGGGGCCGGGAAAAGCGCCATCTCACAGCGGTTCGCCTACGGGCTGATCCAGGAGGGCGCGTCGGTGACGATGATGTCGACGGAGCTGACCGTCCGCGGGTTCATCGACCAGATGCACTCGCTGGAGTACGACATGGTGAAGCCGCTCTTACAGGAGGAGCTGCTCTTCCTCCACGCCGACTTCGACTCCGGCGGCGCGTTCTCCGACGGCGACGGCGAGCGCAAGGAGCTGCTCAAGCGGCTGATGAACGCCGAGGCGATGTGGAACTCCGACGTCGTCTTCCTCGACACGTTCGACGCCATCTTCCGCAACGACCCCACCTTCGAGTCGCTGGTCCGGAAAAACGAGGAGCGACAGGCCGCCTTGGAGATCATCTCCTTCTTCCGCGAGATCATCTCGCAGGGGAAGGTGGTGGTGCTCACCGTCGACCCCTCCGCCGTCGACGACGACGCGATCGGCCCGTTCCGGTCGATCGCGGACGTCTTCCTCCAGCTGGAGATGGTCGAGGTCGGCAACGACATCCGCCGCCAGATCAACGTCAAGCGGTTCGCGGGCATGGGCGAGCAGGTCGGCGACACCATCGGGTTCTCGGTACGTTCCGGAACCGGTATCGTGATAGAGAGCCGCAGCGTCGCCTGACCCATGACTCGGAGACGCACAGTCGGTCCGCGCGGGCGGACCGCGATCAACACGGCGACGCAGCGTGGGACATGACCGAACACGGAACCGCACAACCGTCCGACGAGCTCCGAAAGGCCGCCATGCGGCGGCCCCACCTCCGGGAACACCTCCGCGAGTTCAAACAGATCACGGGGGAGTTCCCGCAGTTCATCGAGGAGCCGAAAGACGAGTACGAGTCCGACCGGCCGAACGTCATCTACCCCGTCGGCGGCCCCATCTACAGCCACATCTACGGTGACCTCGGACAGGACACGAAGTACTACGCCATCGAACCCGAGGTGAGCGGTCCGCAGGTGGAGGTGCTCAACGAGGTAAAAAACCGGCTGCTCACCGCCAGCGGTCAGCACACGGCACCGGACAACGAGGCGGAGTACGACGACCTCATCGAGGAGCTGTTGGAGGAGGTGACCCACGTCGACGACACCTCCTCCGGCTGGCGCAAGGGGCTCTCGAAGCTGAAGAACTTCGGCAAGCTGTCGGTCACCGAGGAGACCTACGAGAACATCCGCTACCGGCTCAACCGCGACATCGTCGGGCTGGTCCCCTCGAGCCGATCATGCGCGACCCGGCCAACGAGGACATCCACGTCATCGGCCCCAAGGAGTGCCACGTCGACCACGGCACCTACGGCATGCTGGAGACGACCATCGACTTCGGGACGCCACAGGAGTTCGACAACTGGCTGCGGAACATGGGCGAGCGGATGGGCGACCCCCTCTCCGACTCCGACCCGATCGTCGACTCCACGCTCCCCGACGGGTCGCGTATCAACATTATCTACTCCGACGACGTCTCGCTGAAGGGGTCTTCGCTCACGATCCGGCAGGGCGACGAGGTGCCGCTGTCGATCAACCAGATTACCCACTGGGGAACGCTCTCGCCGCAGCTCTCGGCGTACCTCTGGCTCTGTTTGGAGAACGAGCAGACGGTGTTCGTGGTCGGGGAGACGGCGTCGGGGAAGACGACGACGCTGAACGCGATACTGTCGTACATCCCGGACGACTCGAAGATCTACACCGCGGAGGACACCGCCGAGGTCATCCCGCCCCACAACACTTGGCAGCAGCTGTTGACCCGCGAGGGCGGCGACGAGGGCTCTTCCGATGTCGACATGTTCGATCTGGTCGCCGCCGCGCTGCGGTCGCGTCCGGACTACATCATCGTCGGGGAGGTCCGCGGGGCCGAGGGGCGCATGGCGTTCCAGGCGGCCCAGACGGGTCACCCGGTCATGCTGACGTTCCACGCCTCGGACATCGTCTCGATGATCCAGCGGTTCACCTCCGAGCCGATCAACGTCCCGGAGACGTTCATGGACAACGCCGACGTGGCGCTGTTCCAGAACCGCGTCAAACAGGGCGACGACGTGCTCCGCCGGGTGACCAGCGTTCAGGAGATCGAGGGGTACTCGAAGGAGATGGACGGGGTCGTCACGCGCGAGGTGTTCAGCTGGGACCCTGTCGAAGACGAGATCGTCTTTCAGGGGATGAACAACTCCTACGTGCTCGAAGAGCAGATCGCGACGCTTCTGGGCTACGCCGACACCCGCGACATCTACGACGACCTGGAGTTCCGCGCGGAGCTGATAGAGCGGATGATTCAGGAGGGGATCATGGGCTACCACGAGGTGAACGACGCGATCAACTCCTTCCAGCGCGACGGCGTCGAGGGGCTCCCCTTCGACATGCACCGGAACACGAGGTAGCGACGATGAAGGCGAACGCGACGATGGGATGGGGGGAACACTGACGATGGCGGTAAAGGAGATGGGCGACGGGCTCGCGACCGCGCTCCAACTGACCTCCGAGGTCATGGAGTCGTACGACCAGCTCGACATCTCCAAGCGCAAGTACGTCGGGCTGGTGTTGCTGCCGGCCGTGTTCGTGTTCCTCGCGAGCGTCGTCGGGCTGGTCGCGCTCCCGCTCCCGATCGCCGCCCGGGTGCCGATCCCGATGTTCGGCGCGCTCGTGCTGTTCGCGGCCGTCATCTACCCGAAGATCTACCTCTCCAGTCTGGAGACGAAGATCGACAACCAGCTACACCTCGTGATGACGCACATGACGGTGTTGTCGACGACGAACATCGACCGCATGGAGGTGTTTCGGACGCTGGCGAAAGAGGAGGAGTACGGCGTCGCCGCCGAGGAGATCGGCCGCGTCGTCCACCTCGTCGACACGTGGAACCAGAGCCTCGACGACGCCTGTCGCCGCCGGGCACAGGAGGTCCCCTCCGACGCGATGGCCGACTTCTTCGACCGGCTCGGCTACACGATGGGCGCGGGGCAGTCGCTCCAGGAGTTCCTCGTCTCCGAGCAGGACGTGATGCTCGCGCAGTACGAGACCCGCTACGAGTCCGCGCTCTCGAACCTAGAGGTGATGAAGGACCTGTACATGTCGATGATCCTCTCGATGACGTTCGCGTTGGTGTTCGCGGTCGTCCTCCCGATCCTCACCGGCAACGACCCAACTGCGACGGTGGCGGCCGTCATCGTCCTCTTCGTGTTCGTCCAACTGGGCTTCTACGCGATGATCCGCGCGACGTCGCCGTACGACCCGATCTGGTACCACCCGGACGAGCGCGCCCCCGGCGACCTGAAGCTGTGGGCGTCGCTCATCGGCGGCGGCGGGCTCACGTTCGTGATCATCGGGATCACGGCCGCCGGGATGTTCGGCTACGGGCCGGGCCTGCCGGGACTCCTCTTTTTCGTCGACAACGTCCGGCTGCCGCTGTACCTCGCGGTCCCCATCTCGCCGCTGATCGTCACCGGCGTGGTGCTCCGGCAGGAGGAGCAGGCGATCACCGCCCGCGACGGCGAGTTTCCGTCGTTCGTCCGCGCGCTCGGGGCGACGGAGAGCGCGAAGCAGTCGACGACGACCGACGTGCTCACCACCCTCCGCGACAAGAACTTCGGCAAGCTCTCGGAATCGATCGAGCGGCTCTACCGCCGGCTCAACATGCGGATCAGCACCGAGGGCGCGTGGCGAGCGTTCACGCGTGACACGCGCTCGTACCTCATCCAGAAGTTCTCCGAGATGTACCTCGTCGGTCGGCAGATGGGCGGGGACCCGAAGATGCTCGGCGAGCTGATCTCGAAGAACATGAACGCCGTCAACCAGCTGCGCGAGCAGCGCCGGCAGGCGGCGATGACGTTCATCGGACTGCTGTACGGGATCACGGCGGCCGCGACGTTCGCCTTCTTCATCGGACTGGAGATCGTCGCCATTCTGGCCGACCTGACCGCTGACTTCGGGCTCGAAGAGATGGACATCGGCCAGATCGTCTACCCCGGCGCGTACGACATCCCGCTGATCGAGTACCTCCTGCTCACCGTCGTGCTGTTCAACGCGGCGCTCTCCTCGCAGATGATCCGCCGGATCGACGGCGGGAACCCGGCGAACGGCTACATCCACTTCGTCCTCCTGACGTGGCTCGGGGCGGTCACCGCCATCGCGACGCGGACGCTCGTCAACGCGATCCTGTCGATCTGAACGGCCCGCGGACGGGCTGCTCGACCGTCACTCGAACAGCGTCGGCTCGGCGATCTCCTCGTCGGCGGCGTCGCGCCACGAGCGCGAGGGCGTCCATCCGAACAGCCGATCCGCCTTGTCGATCGCGTAGACACCGCGGTCGTCGCCCTCGTCGACGGTACAGTCGTCGGGAACGCCGTCGTACGCCTCGCGGAGGAGGTCGAGCAGCGGGCGGCCGAGGGCGTTGTCGGCCGCGACGCAGTTCACCGCCTCGTGGG
>NZ_CBVY010000015.1:74860-78112 GCF_000513435.1 Halorubrum sp. AJ67
GTGGACGACCGCGTCGGGGTCGACCGCGGCGACGATGTCGAGCGCTTCGCCACGCTCCGCGAGGTCGGCCGCACGGAACGAGACGTTCGGAGCGGGGTCGACGCCGAGCCCCGGGTGGTCGTAGTCGACGACGACGACCTCGTAGTCGCCGGCGAGCCGGTCGACGACCCAGCGCCCGGAGGCTCCGCGGCCGCCCGTAACGAGTACCGTTTCCATGCCAGTCGGTCGTGCGGACGGGCGAAAAACGCACCGCACTTGTCGGGTGCGGGACGGCGTGGCCTCCGGCAGGCTTTAACGCGCTGAACGGTTATTCAACGCCATGGAATGGAAGACAGACTGGGGGTTACGCGGACGGATGGGACTGACGATGTTCCTCCTGTTCGCCCTCTACGTCGCCTTCGTCGGGGTCCTCGTGACGTTTTTCGATGTTGGGAGCCTGACGATCCTGATCATGCTCGGCGGGTTCTCGCTCGCGCAGTACTTCTTCAGCGACAAGCTGGCGCTCCGGAGCATGGGCGCTCGCGAGGTGAGCGCGGACGAGTACCCCGACCTCCACCGTCGGATCGAGCGGCTGAGCCAGCAGGCCGACCTGCCGAAGCCGACGGTCGCCGTCGCGAACACGCAGGTGCCGAACGCGTTCGCGACCGGCCGGAACAAGAAGAACGCCACCGTCGCGGTGACGACCGGGCTGCTGGAGAGCCTGGACGAAGACGAGTTGGACGGCGTCCTCGCCCACGAGCTCGCCCACGTGAAGAACCGCGACGTGATGGTGATGACCATCGCGTCGTTCCTCTCGACCATCGCCTTCTTCATCGTGCGGTGGGGGTGGCTGTTCGGCGGCGACAACCGGCAGGGCGCGCCCGTCATCGTGGCGATCCTCGTGTCGCTGGTCGTCTGGGTGATCTCGTTCCTGCTCATCCGCGCGCTCTCGCGGTACCGCGAGTACTCCGCCGACCGCGGTGCGGCGCTGATCACGGGCCAGCCCGGCGCGCTCGCCTCGGCGCTGATGACGATCGACGGCCGGATGGACAAGGTGCCCAAGGAGGACCTCCGCGAGGAGGCGGAGATGAACGCGTTCTTCATCATCCCGATCAAGGCCGGCTTCGTCGGCAAGATCGCCTCGACGCACCCGTCGACGGAGAACCGCATCGAGCGGCTCCGCGAGATGGAAAAAGAGCTGGAAACGGCCTGATACGGCTGCTACTCTGGTTTTTGCGGAATTCTTCTCGCGGGTGTGTCTAGGGCTCTGATCGCTCGACTGGACGTCGTTGTTCACCACTACGAGGCTGACGTTGTGACCGAGGTCGCCGAAGCCCCAGCCGCGAGGCGGTCAGACGCTCGCTGTGCTCCTCGCTCGCGTTGCTCGCTGCGGTGCTTACATCGCCTCTGACCGCCTCGCGGCTGCCCCTTCGAATCCCGCCCCGCGACCGCCCCGCACCTCGCGCCTCCCCAGCCTCGTCGGTGGTTCTCCGCGTTGCTCCGAACCACCGACTCCCTCGCGCGGTGCTCCTCGCGGTCGCCCTCGGCGACCGCTCGGAGGCACGCGCCACCACCTTCATTTATAAGTAATCACGGAATAGCCGCACCGCTCGTCGGTGCGAGCGGACTGAGGGGAGTAAGCCCCCTTCGGTTCGTCCCGACATTCGGCTGAGCGTCCGCGCCGTGGCCGGACTACCTTATGGCACGGACTTGCACCGGCGAGGATTCGCCGTTCCATCCGTTCCCGCCCGTCGCGTGGCGAGGCCACGTCGGTCCTCGACGGGTTAACTCCCTTCCCTTGCGGGTCGGTTCGCGCGTTCGCGGGATCACCCGCGAACGCCGCCGGTCGCCTGCGGCGACCGAACGCGTCTCATCGGTCGAGGCGGGGGGTGTCGTTGCTGTTCCAGCGCCAGCCGTCTCCGACTCCGGGCGTGTGCCCGGTCGCCCGTCCGGCCGGTGGGGGGACTTTCCTCATGCCGGAGGCACGGGAGTCGGGCTCCCTCTGTCCGTTCCGCCCTTTCGCCCGCCGGCGAATAAGCGGTTCGATCGGGCGCGTTTCCGGCGAGACGCCGCGAACGCCGCGGGAGCGGTGCCACAAGGGAAGCGTTCAAGTCGTCAGCAACGTAATAGTCTCTCATGTCCGAGGCTCAGACCGTTCAGCTGTCGTACGACGACGGTGCACGAGCGGTCGAACTCGCGCGGGAGGCGGTCGAGTCGTTCGTCCAACACGGACAACGCGAACAACCCGGGAGCATGCGCGAGGCGTTCTACGCCCGCACCGGTGCCTTCGTTCGACTCGAATCGACGCGGGGACGCGGCCGCCTCCGCGGCTGCGCCGGCGCGTGGGAGACCTCAGACCAGCTCGGCCACGCCATCGTCGAGGCTGCCATCAAGGCGGCCTCCGACGACTCCTGCGGCTCCGAGGTGGAGCCGAAGGAGCTGGACAACCTCACGGTCTCGGTGTTCGTCGTCTCGAATACGATCCTCACGAACGACCCGCTCGAAGACCTCGAGGTCGGCACCCACGGCGTCGCCGTCGACAGCGGCAACGCTCACGGCTGGCTCTACCCGACGGTCCCCGTCGAGAACGGCTGGTCCGGCGCGGAGTTCCTCTCGCGCGCCTGCCGGAAGGCGAAGCTCTCCCCCACCGCGTGGCAGGAGGAGGACACGATAGTGACGCTCATCGAAGGACAGGTGTTCCGAGAGCGCGCCGACGGCGGTGCCGTCGAAGAGCTGTAGTCCGTTCCGCTGTCTCCTCTCTGTCCCTCCCCGCCCCTTCTTCGTCTCTCCCCGCCCCTTCTTCGTCTCTCCCCGCTCGGTCCCGCGTCCGGGCGATTTCCACCCCATCGCGTTTCTCTCGGTCGACGCCGAACGCAGAGCCGTAGCCTCGTCGAGCGCGACGCCCAATTTCTTAGGCCGTCCTAAAAACCGATGGTTTTTTGATGTTTTAGGCGGGCCTAATATCTATGAGACGTTCGGACGACGCCCGCGTCGACCCTCCGCCGGCGGTGATCCGCGATGAGCGTCGAGACCCACGTCGACCGCGCTCGCGACCGTGTGGCCGCCGAGCGCGACGTCGTCGCGGACGAGCGACGGGCCTACGAGCGCTTCGGGTCGACCGTCGCGTCGATCCCCACAGCCTCCGGCCCGGCGGCCTCCGGCGGGGAGACGACTACCGGTACCGGACCGGGAGCCGGCGGCGTTCGCGCGGCCGTCGGGGGACGGACCGCCTCGGCGACCGACGGCTGCCGGCGGGTCCGAGAGGCGTTCGCC
>NZ_CBVY010000015.1:81503-83093 GCF_000513435.1 Halorubrum sp. AJ67
CGCGGCCACGAGGGCGACGAGCGCCGCCGCGACGCCGAACCCGGGCGCGCTGTTTCCGGTGCTGTCGCCGTCGCTTCCGTCGGTGCCGTCGCTTCCGTTCCCGCCGTCTCCGCCGTCGGTGCCGTTAGCGTCGTCGCTCCCGCCGTCGGTGCCGTCACCGTCGCCGCTCCCGTCCGCCCCGTCCGTCCCGTCGGCGTCCGGGAGCGCGAGGTCGGCGTCCGGGCGCAGTTCGAGGACGCCCTCGGGAGACGGCGCGTGGGTTATCGTCACGCTCGTCCCGTCGCGCTCGACGCCGTACGCGCCGGGGAAGTCGCTCTCGTCGCCGACGGCGTAGACGGTCCCCTCCTCGTAGCCGCCGTCGCCGTGCGCGTTCAGCATCCGCACGTAGGCGTCGCGGAACGCCGCGGCGTCGGCCTCCGTCTGCCACTCCGTCGCCCAGACGTACCCGTCCCGGTCGCCGTTCCGGTACGGGTACAGCTCGTCGCCCGCCCACCCGTCCGTCACGGGGTGTGCGTAGTTGTAGGTCCCCCGCGTCTGGAGCTGTACGTCCGTTTCGAGGAGGATGTTGAAGTTCCCGCCGACGGATCGGTCGGGATCGAGGATCGGGTACTCGTACGCGCCGTCGAACTGGACGCCGGCGCTCTGATACCAGAACATCACGAACATCGACGCCTCGCCCGCGGTCTCCGCGCCGTCGACGCCCTGGTCTCCGTACGTCTCCCAGCCGCCCGTCGCGGCGTCCTCGAAGTCGACCTCGCTCGTCTCGTAGTCGGGGTTCCGATGGATCACCTCAGCCGTCGAGTTCGGCGGGTCGTTCATCGTCTCGTTGACGGCCGCCCACCCGCCCTCGTCGACGAGGTCGCGGACGTAGAGGGCCCCGTCGCCGTACGGCTGGAGGACGGTCTGGAGGATGCCGATGTTCCCGGAGAACCCGCTGCCGCCACCGCCCCCGCTTTCAGGTGGCTCGACGCAGGTCCAGTTGTCAGCACAGCGGGCGGCGTACCGCTCCTCGACGTGGACCGCCTCTCCCTCGACGATCCCGTTGACCGCGAGGTCGCCGTCCTGGGTGACGCCGACGTAGCGCGGGTCGGTGAGGTCGTGGTACTGGTCTTGCATCGCGTGGAGCAGCTCGTGCGCGAGCGTCGAGGGGTCGACCTCGGCCGACTCGCCGTCCGGGACGACGATGACGATCCGGTCTTCGGCCGGCGAGTAGAAGCCGGAGACCGCGCCGCCGAGCACCGAGTCGATCTCGTCGTTCGCGTTCTCGCCGTCGCCGACGACGAACAGCGCCCTCCACACCTGGTCGTTCCAGCGGCGGAACGCCTCGGACTCGTTGCCCCCGCCAGCGGTGTCGTTCGCGTACTCGCTTCGAGACACCGTCTCGACCGGCACGTCCTCGCGGAAGGGCCGCTGGCGGACGTGTTCGACGCGCGCCATCGTCAGGTCCGTCAGTGCCGCCAACTGCGTCTCGTTGAGCCCGCCGGTCTCGTTGAACTCGACCGACTCCTCGTAGTGCGTTCCGTTCCAGCAGCCGACCAACTCGGTGCCGTCTCCGGGATCGCACTCGTCGGCGGACGCGGAGGACACGGG
>NZ_CBVY010000015.1:86009-86861 GCF_000513435.1 Halorubrum sp. AJ67
TGAGAACCCGTCGCATACGGATCGTATCGGACGCCCTAGTAAGTAGTCTGTTGGTTCCTTCGGCGTCGCCGCCGGCGGATTTTTTCGGTCGGCTCGCCGACCGCGGCGAGCGCGTTCGCCGGCCGGGACGACGGTTTTTGAGGGCCGCGCCACAACCGCCGGTATGGCGTTCGATCCGACCGAGACTGCGGTGGTCGTCGTCGACATGCAAAACGGGTTCTGTCACCCCGACGGGAGCCTCTACGCCGAGCCGAGCGAGGCGGCGGTCGAGCCGGTGACGGCGCTCGTCGACCGCGCCCGCGACGCCGGCGCGAGCGTCGTCTACACCCGCGACGTCCACCCGCCCGAGCAGTTCGACGACACGCACTACTACGACGAGTTCGACCGGTGGGGCGAACACGTCGTCGAGGGGTCGTGGGACGCCGAACTCCTCGGCGACCTCGACGTGCGCGACGCGGACCACGTCGTCGAGAAGCACACGTACGACGCCTTCTATCGGACCGATCTGGAGGGGTATCTCGACGCGCACGGAATCCGTGACCTCCTGATCTGCGGCACGCTCGCGAACGTCTGCGTCCTCCACACCGCGGGCAGCGCGGGGCTCCGGGACTACCGCCCGGTCGTCGTCGAGGACGCGCTCGGTTACATCACCGAGGACCACCGCGAGTACGCGGTCGACCACGCCGACTGGCTGTTCGGCGAGACGACGAGCCGCGACGAGGTCGCCTTCGCGTCGGAGTAGGGTCGTCGCCGCTTCGATTCCTCCGAACCGCGATTATCACGCGCGGCAATCGGCGTGTAACCCTTTTTGCCGCTCGCCGGAACCGCGAGGTATGGACATCTCTCGACGGG
>NZ_CBVY010000015.1:88204-90192 GCF_000513435.1 Halorubrum sp. AJ67
GCGCGGCTGTTCGACGCGAGCGACCTCGCCCGCGTCAAGGGCGTCTTCGCCGAGGGCGACGAGTACCTCGTCCAGGTCGTCCTCTCCGAGGCGGGCGTCGAGTCGTTCCGGAGCCGCCTCGACGACGCGGGCGCGACCGACGACCCGGCGGCGTTCGTGGTGTCGATGGCGCTCGACGGGACCGAGGTCAGGCGCGTCGAACTCGACCGGGAGACCGTCGACGCGCTCACGGGATCCGAGTGGGAGGGCGTGCTGACGCTCCCGTTCGGCGAGGAGTCGGTCGCCACCTCCGTCTTCGAGCGCCTCGCCGCCGAGGAGTGAGTCGTCCCGACGGCTGACCAGTCAGGTCCCGCCGCGCGGGCGGCGGGTGGACAGCGTTTTTGCTCCCGCCCTCGTGTCTCCGTCGTGAGCGACGGAACCGCGGACGACGGCGGTCGCCCGTGCCCGGTCTGTGAGACGCCGATGTACCACCGACACTGTAAGTACGTCTGTCCGGCGCACGGCGTCGTCTACGACTGTAGCGACACGTTCTACTGACCGGACGGTCGGTTCGCACGCCGCCTGCGAGAGCGGAATTAACCGACCCGGACGGGGACCAAACTGAGTCGTGCGAACTGTTATGTTCTTGGAGTTCGATTTTTACCACATGATGGGCGACCCGTACGTGACCCTCCTTGCCGACCTCCCGGGGTCAGCATGGTAGAGCAAAAGCAGGTTGCCCGGAGCAAGCGGATCCAACGCCGCACCGGGAAGACGTTCCACGTCGCCACCCGGCTGCTTCCCCAGCGGATCCGCCATCCGACGTACGTGCTGTACGGCTTCTTCCGGATCGCCGACGAGGTCGTCGACGCGGCGGACACCGCGCCGCCGGCCGAACAGCGTGCCGAGCTCGACCGGCTCCGGGCGACCGCGCTCGGCGAGGAGCCGACCGACGACCCGGTGTTGGAGGCGTTCGCCGAGGTGTGCGAGCGCAACGACATCCCCGACGCGGACGTCCACTCGTTCGTCGACGCGATGGCGAGCGACATCGACACCGACCGGTACGAGACCTACGCGGACTTGGAGGCGTACATGGACGGCTCCGCGGCCGCAGTCGGGCGAATGATGACGGCGATCATGGACCTCGATCCCGAGGCGGAGGCCGAGGCGCTCCCGCACGCCACGAAGCTCGGCGAGGCGTTCCAGATGACGAACTTCCTCCGGGACGTCCGCGAGGACGTGGTCGAGCGCGACCGGATCTACCTCCCGCTGGAGACGCTCCGCCGCCACGGCGTGAGCGAGCAGCAGATCCTCGATCTGGAGTTCGACGAGCACGTCGCGGCCGCGGTCCGCGAGGAGATGGCCCGCACCGAGCGGCTCTACGAGGAGGGCGTCGCGGGCATCAAGTACCTCCCCGAGGACTGCCAGCTTGCGGTGCTGCTCGCGGCGGTGCTGTACGTCGACCACCACCGCCTCATCCGAAACCGCGGCTACGACACGGTGTCGGCGACGCCAGAGCTGTCGTTCGCCCGGAAGATCTCGCTGCTCGTCCGCACCCGATGGAAGTGGCAGTGGAACCGCGACCCGGAGGCCGTGTTCTACGACATGTGTACCGACTTCGATCCCGGCCACGACCGCCACGGTCACGGCCCGCACGGCACCGGCGTCCCGCAGACGGACTGACCGGCGGCCCGCATGGAGCGCTCCCGGTTCGTCTCCCTCGCGGTCGCCGCGTTCGGGCTCGTGTTCGCCTCCTTCCTCCTCCGCGGCGTGACTCGACTGGTGGCCCCCTACGAGGTCGCCGTCGCCGTGTCGGCACCCGTTCTCTTCGCGGCCGCCGCGCTGCTCGTCGCGCTCTTCGTCCTCGCCGTCCTCGACGCGACCGGGATCCGGCCGATGGAGTAGTCGGCCGACCGATGGAATAGTCGGACGGCTGACGCGCCCGCGACGGCCCGGCCGAGTCGGAACGCCCTTCGCCCCGCCGCCTCCGACGGGGCGTATGGACGTAC
>NZ_CBVY010000015.1:92829-96988 GCF_000513435.1 Halorubrum sp. AJ67
GGAGCGGTGAGAGCGGCGACGCCGGTGCCGGCCTCGACGGCGGCGACGGGAGCGATGGGGGCGACGGAAGCGACGGAAGCGACGGAAGCGACGGCGGCGACAGCGGAGAGCCGGGCGACCCGATGCTCAGGGACGCCTCGGAGTTCGAGTACGCGAACCCCAACTGGGAGGAGAACAACTACCTGTTGACGGCCGTCGCGGAGAACGACTACTTCCAGGGGAGCGCGACCGACCTGGAGAACATGCGGAACCGCGACATCGACGAGGTGGCCCACGGTGAGCCGCCGCGGGAACTGCCCGACGACGAGAGCGACTGGGTCGACCCCGATCCGCTCGTGTTCGTCGACAAACCCGGCGAGTCCGGTCAGGCGCAGTTCCAAGAGACCATCCAGCCGATGATGGACCGGATCGAGGAGACGACCGGTCGGTCGGTCAGGTGGCAACCCGTCGACTCCAACGCGGCGTCCGTCGAGGCCCTCCGCTCGGGGCGCGCTCACTTGGGAAACGTCTCGACGGGGACGACGGCGTTCGCGGTCAACCTCGGCGGCGCTGTCCCGTTCGCGGACCCCATCAGTCCCACCGGCCAGTTCGGGTATCGGCTGCTCGCGATCACCCGCGCCGACATGGACGAGATCCAGTCGGTCAGAGACTTCCCTGACTACGACGTCACCCACACCGAGCCGGCGTCGAACTCCGGGAATCAGGCACCGTCGGCGCTGTTCGACCAGTACTTCGACGTGACGCCCGGCGAGGACTACGAGGTGGAGTTCTCGGGCGGCCACGACCAGTCCGGTCGCGGGATATTCGTGGGCGACTACGACTGCGGCCCGATCTGTAGCACCTGTCTGGACGACCTCATCCAAGCGAACGACGACATGAGTTACGACGACTTCAAAGTGGTCTGGGCCAGCAATCCGTTCCCGCCGGGTCCGGTCGTCCACCGCTACAACCTCCACCCGGACATCGTCGAGGGGATCAAGGAGGCCTACATCGAGACCGACTGGACGGGGACCGACTACGCGGAGCAGACCGGCGAGGCCGAATACGTCCCGATCGACTACAAGACCGTCTTCAACGACATCATGGTCATCCAGCGGTACAACGGCGTCGAGTACGAGAGCGGGAACCTGTAACCGATGCTCGAAACAGAGAACCTCGGGAAGACGTATCCGACCGGCGACGAGGCGCTCCGCGACGTGTCGGTCACGATCGGCGGCCGGGAGGTCGTCGCGATGATCGGCCCGAGCGGGGCCGGCAAGAGCACCTTCGTCCGGTGTATCAATCGACTCGTCGAGCCGACCACAGGGAGCGTCCGCCTCGATGACCGCGAACTGACGGGACTCGGCGAGGACGAGCTCCGGAACGCCCGCCGGGACATCGGGATGGTGTTCCAGGAGTACAACCTCGTCGAGCGGCTCACGGTGATGGAGAACGTCCTGTCCGGGCGGCTCGGCTACGTCTCGAACTGGGCCGCACTCCGCCGGAACTTCCCGCCGGAGGACGTCGAGCGCGCGTACGAGCTGCTCGACCTCGTCGGTCTCGACGACATGGAAAACAAGCGAGTCGACGAGCTCTCCGGCGGCCAGCGCCAGCGGGTCGGTATCGCGCGGGCGGTGGTCCAAGAGCCGAAGATCGTCCTGGCCGACGAGCCCACGTCGAGCCTCGATCCCGAAACGTCGCGGGACGTGATGGAGCTGCTGACGGACATCGCCGTCGAGCGCGATGTCCCGGTCGTGATAAACATCCACGAGGTCGATCTCGCAGAACGATACGCCGACCGAATCCTGGGGCTCCACGACGGGGAGCTCGTCTTCGACGGCCCGGCGGCCGACCTCACAGACGAGTCGAAGGGCGTCATCTACCGGGGCGAGGAGCTGCCGGCGTCGGCGGCGACAGACCCGGATCGACTGTCGAACGGCACCGGCGGCGAGGGCACGCCCGAGATCACCGGGGACGGGTCGAACGCCGGAAACGGCCGCCTCCCGGCAGAGGACTGACCGATGGCGACCGAGTCACCGACGTCGACCGACTCGCTCGACGCGGCCGAACGGCGGACGTGGAGACGCCCGACCGCGTTCCGAAACCGCTCCGCGAAGTGGGCGGTGTACGGGGCCGTCCTCGCGCTCGTCGTCTGGTCGGTCGCGAGCCTCCGGATCACTCCCGGGCGGTTCATCTCGGGGCTAGGCTACGGCTACGAGCTGATCGACTCGATGCTGCCGCCGGAGACCGGGAGCGAAAACATCGCTAGGCTGGTCGATCGCATGATCGAGACGATCGCGATGGCGATGATCGCGACCGTCTCCGGGATCGCGATCAGCCTGCCGGTGGCGCTCGGGGCGGCTGGGAACCTCTCGCCCCGGCCGACGTACTACCTGAGCCGGGGGATAATCAGCGTCTCGCGCGCCATCGACGGGCTGATCGTCGCGATCATCGCCGTCATCGCGCTCGGGTTCGGGCCGCTCGCGGGGATCTTCGCGATCAGCTTCAAGACGGTCGGGTTCTTTTCGAAGCTGTTCGCCGAAGACTTAGAAGACATCGACATGGGCGGCGTCGAGGCGATCGAGGCGACGGGTGCCTCCCGGTTCCAGCGGCTCGTCTACGGGGTCGTCCCGCAGGTCGTCCCGCGGTTCGCCGGCCTCGCGGTGTACCGCTGGGACATCAACATCCGGTCGTCGACGATCGTCGGGATCGTGGGGGCGGGCGGACTCGGCGTGCTCCTCCAGCGGTCCTACTCCCGGTACGAGTACGACTACGTGGCCGCAATCTTGATCGCCATCATCGCGGTCGTCCTGGTGGCGGAGTTCGTCAGCGCGGTCGTCCGACGGAGGGTCCAGTGATGGCGGGAGCCGCGAGCGACTGGAGCCGGTTCGACGCGAGGGAGCGACTCTTCCGGATCGGCTCCGTCGTCGTCGCCGCCGCGATCGTGGTCGGATCGTGGGAGTGGCTCGACATGAGCCTGCGGTACGTGGGTTCCGCGCCGCTCCAAGTCAGCGACCTGCTCGGACGGATGTACCCGCCCGACTGGGGATACCTACCGAACGCCGTCGGTCCGCTGGCGGAGACGATCCAGATCGCCGTCGTCGGGACGATCGGCGCGGTCCTTATGGCCGCACCCGTCGCCTACATCAGCGCCGAGAACACGACGCCGAACAAGGCGACGTACGCGCTCGGAAAGCTCATCGTCACCGTCTCGCGGTCGGTCCATACGATCGTCTGGGCGCTGCTTTTCGTCGTGATGTTCGGCCCCGGCGCGCTCGCCGGGACGGTCGCGACCGCGGTCAGGTCGATCGGATTCCTGGCGAAGCTCCTCGGCGAGGAGATCGAAGAGATCGACTTCGGACAGGTCGAGGGGGTCCGCGCGACCGGTGCGAACCCGTTCAAACTCCTCGTCTACGGGATTGTGCCGCAGATCAAGCCCGCATTGGTCGGGATCTCGGTGTACCGCTGGGACATCAACGTCCGAGCGGCCACCATCCTCGGCTTCGTCGGGGCGGGCGGGATCGGCGTCCAGCTGTTCCAGGCGATCAACTCGTTCGCTTGGCGGACGGTGTCAGCACTGCTCTTCGCCATCCTGGCGGTCGTGATCGTGAGCGAAGGAATCTCGGCGTACGCGAGGAAAAAGGTCCGATGAGGCCGTTGACCCTCGACGAGGGTGACGTCGTCCTCTTCGACATGGACGGCGTGATCCTCGACGGGTGGGGGACCGACGACGCGGTCCACGCCCGCGCGCTCGACGACGTGCTCGAAGAGCGGGGGATACGGGTGACCGGCGACCTCCGGCGACCGCTCGAAACGTACGAGTACGACGACGAGTTCCGGGCCGCCTGCGAGGAGCTCGGGGTCGACTCCGCCGAGTTCTTCCGGGCGCGAGAGGAGCGCAGCGCGAAGCGCGCGGTCGCCCGGCTCGCCGCCGGCACGAGGCGGCTCTGCCCCGATGTCGACGCCCTCGACGACATAGCCGATCGCGTCCCCGTCGGGCTCGTGAGCAACAACTACCACCCGACCGTCGAGTTCGTCGTCGACCACTTCCGGCTCGACGCGTTCTCGTTCGTCCGCGGCCGCGACCTCGGCCCGGACGGGTTCCGGCGGCGGAAGCCCGACCCGCACTACCTGAACGAGGCGCTCGACGCGCTGGACGCCTCCGGTGGACTCTACGTCG
>NZ_CBVY010000015.1:98478-99527 GCF_000513435.1 Halorubrum sp. AJ67
GACCGCGCCACGGACATGATCGCCGCCGAGCGGGCCGGCCTCGACGGCGTGTTCCTCAGGCGCGACCACAACGCCGCGATCGACCCCGGCGTCGACCCGACCTTCGAGGTCGAGAGCCTCCGCGCGCTCGCTGAGGTCGTCGGTTCGGACGCGTCGACCGGGGAGACGACGCGCTCGGACGGCGTCCCGACCGACCGGTCGCGCGCCGAGTAGGACGGTCCGACCGTTCTCTCTCGGAGTCTTCGCGGTCGATGTCCCGGTTGTCTCTTCCGGGGCCGCCGACCTCGGCGGTGGAATCGCCGTCCGCAGCAACGGTTATCCCTCGCAGGCGCGTCTCGAAGGCATGGTACCGTCGCTTTCCGCGTTGTTCGAGGGGTTCTCGGCGCTCGAAGCGACGGTCGCCGTCCTCGCCGTCTCCGTCGTCGCCGCCGTGGGGATGGAGTACGTCGTTCTCCGGCTCGCCAGACGACACGTCTCGAACACCGACACCGCGTACGACGACATCGTCATCTCCTCGCTGCGGGCACCGCTCGTCGTCACCGCCGCGCTCGCCGGCGTGTACGTACTCACGCAGGTCCCGGCGATCCGGTCGTCCGTCCTCTTGGACCCGCAGCTGCTCGACGACCTCTTCGGGCGGCCGTCGCTGTCGGTCATCGTCCTCGTGTGGGCGTACGCCGCCAACACCGTCGTGAACCGGCTCGTGGCCGCGGTCAACGAGGAGGGCGGACGCTTCGACTTCGCGCCCGTGTTCTCGAACGTCTGGACGCTCGCGGTGCTGGTCGGGAGCGTCGGGACGCTGCTGTGGCTCTGGGGCATCGAGATCACGCCCCTGCTCGGCGCGGCGGGCGTCGCCGGCATCGCGGTCGGGTTCGCCGCGAAGGACACGGTCGCGAACTTCTTCGGCGGGATCGCGCTGTACTTCGACGACACCTACAAGATCGGCGACTACATCGTCCTCGACGACGGGACCGCCGGGACGGTGATCAAGGTCGGCGTGCGCTCGACGACGGTCCTCACCCGCGACGAGGTGCTGGTGACGGTCCCCAACG
>NZ_CBVY010000015.1:103402-105310 GCF_000513435.1 Halorubrum sp. AJ67
GCCGCAACTACATCGGCGGCAGCACGCTCGATTACGAACACGGGCTTCAGGCCGCCGGCTTCGAGGTCGAGAACCCGAACGTCGTCTCCGAGTGCGGCTGCGGCGAGTCGTTCCGGACGTAGCCGCTCCGGACGTAGCCGCTCCGGACGTAGCCGTCGCCTCCGCGCAGCGCCCCCCTCGTTTCCGGTCCATTTTTGCGACGCGCGAGTCCCCCGCTTAAGTCGCTCGGTCGGGTAGCGATAGCCATGAGTCTGAAAGCGACGACGACGCCGAGCGGCGAGCGGGTGTACACCGACCGGTCGCGGGTCGAGCGCGGGGCGGACGGTCCCTTCTACGTCGTGTTCGCCGACGAGACGGGGGAGTCCCGCTGGGGGTTCCGCTGTGGCAACTGCGGGTCGTTCGACACCGCGATGGACACGATGGGCCGGATCCAGTGTACGGAGTGCGGGAACCTCCGGAAGCCGGACGAGTGGGACGCCGCCCACGAGTGAGCCGCGCTCGCGTCTCTCTTGCCCGTTCTCGACGGTGCGCCGATTCTCCGCGAGCGAAATCGTGAGAAAGTTTATCACGGATGGTGACCAACTCCGAGATAGATGGCCACTGCGAGCATCCCCCCGACGACCGAGGCCAGAGACGTCTTCCGCGAACTGGGATACACCGTCTCCGAGGGCGGACGAGAGTTCGTCGCGGAACGCAAGTGGCGGCGCGTGCTCGTGACGGTGTTGTGTCTGGACGACGACGATCTCGACCCGTATCTCGCAGACGGCGGCGAGACACCGCGACTCCGGTGTTTCGTCACGTGGCGCGACCGCGCGGCCGACCTCCAAGACCGGCTCGTCTCCGCGAAACCGCCCTACGACTGGGCGGTCATCGGCATCGACCACGACGGCGAGGACTTCGCCGTGATGGAAGGCGCGCCGGGCAGTCCGTAGGCGCGTTCGGTTTCCTCCTCGCGGTTCGGGACGCCTATTTTTATGCCACCGTGTGTCGTATCGGGACGTGACATGGTGTTCAAGAAGATCACGCTGATCGGGACGAGCGAGGAGAGCTTCGACGCCGCGGCCGACGAGGCCATCGACCGCGCCGAGGACACCCTTGAGAACGTCTACTGGGCCGAAGTAGAGGAGTTCGGGGTCGAGCTTCAGGGGGACGCCGACCGCGAGTATCAGGCCGAAGTCGAGGTCGCATTCGAGCTGGAGGGCTGAGCGGAACTCGGGTTTCGGCGTTTATGCTTCGTTGTGAGCCCCGGGCTCCGCTTCAACCCCGCATCTCGGCGGCGCGCCGCTACGCCCAGTGAAGGAGGTACAGCAGGTAGAGGCTTGCTCCGGTCACGACGACGCCCGCGAGGACGAACCCCGCGGTTGCGGCGATCGAGGTCGCGTACAGCGCGAACTGGAGCGACTGGAGTCCGACCAACCCCGCGAGGACAGAGAGCAGGGTCCAGACGACGGTCCCGAGGAGCGTCCGGCTCCTCTCGGCGATCTCTTCCCGGACTATTTCGCGTACCCGCTGCTCGTTCGGCTCCTCGGAGGGCGGCATAGCACCTCGTTCAATCTCCGAGAAAAAGAACGTACTGGCCGGGTACGTGCCGCTCGGCTGTACGCGGATGTGACTGTCTACGACTCACGGATCGACACGAACACCGCCGAAGCCCCAGCCGCTCGGCTATACGCGGATATGATTGTCTACGAATCACGGATCGACACGAACACCGCCGAAGCCCCAGCCGCGAGGCGGACAGACGCTCGCTGCGCTCCTCGCTCAGTCGCTAACGCTCCTTCGCTGCGGTGCTTGCGTCACCTCTGTCCGCCTCGCGGCTGCCCCTTCGAGTCCCACCCAGCACAGCACCGCAACCGCAGCCTCACACCTCCCCAGCCTCGTCGGTCGCCGTCGCTTCGCTCGGCGACC
>NZ_CBVY010000015.1:109067-110500 GCF_000513435.1 Halorubrum sp. AJ67
CTTTTTCCGTGGCGGATCGAAGTCGGTGACATGACCGGAGTACGCGTCGGCTCGGCGCTCACCGACGAACAGGCGGCGGTCCGCGACCTCGTCCGCGAGTTCGCGGCCGAGGAGGTCCGGCCGACCGCGGCCGAGGCGGACGAGACGGAGACGTTCCCGGAAGACGTGTGGGACGGGCTGGCGGAGCTCGGCCTGACGGGACTGACGGTCCCCGAGGAGTACGGCGGGTTCGGCGCGGACGAGACGACGTACGCGGTCGCCAACGAGGCGCTGGCGCACGGATCGCTCGCGGTCGCGACCGCGCTCTCCGTCCACTGCCTCGCGACCTCCTGTATCGCCGAGTTCGGGACGGAGAGCCAGCGCGAACGGTGGCTGCCGGAGATGGCCGAAACTGGGCGTCCGGTCGGCATGTTCTGTCTCTCGGAGCCGCAGGCGGGGTCGAACCCGGCCCAGATGTCGACGACGGCGACGTACGACCCCGACACCGACGAGTACGCGCTGAACGGCGAGAAACAGTGGATCACGAACGGGCAGCGCGGCGGGGTGGCGGTCGTCTTCGCAAAGACGGTGCGCGAGGAGAGCGACACGAACGAGGCCGACGACGCGATCACGCAGTTCCTCGTCCCCGCGGACACCGACGGCTTCGAGGTCGGCAAGAAGGAGGAGAAGCTCGGCCTTCGCGCGTCGGACACGACGGGGATCACCTTCGATGACTGCCGGATTCCGGCCAAAAATCGGCTCACCGAGCCGGGCGGCGGGCTCTCAGCCGCGTTCCGAACGCTCACCGAGGGGCGGATCGGCATCGCGGCGCAGGCGGTCGGCGTCGCGCAGGCCGCGCTCGACGAGGCGAAGTCGTACGCGGAGGAGCGCGAGCAGTTCGACCGCCCGATCGCGGACATCCAGACGATCCGGCACAAGGTCGCGGAGATGGCGACGGACGTGTCGGCCGCGCGGCTGCTCGTCCGCGAGGCGTGCCGGCAGGCGGAGGCGGGCGAGGACTACCGTGTCGCCGCCTCAAAGGCGAAGTACCGCGCCAGCGAGGCCGCGATGTCGGTGACCAACGAGGCGGTCCAGATCCACGGCGGCTACGGCTACACGACCGAGTTCGACGTCGAGCGGCTCTACCGCGACGCGAAGATCACGGAGATCTACGAGGGGACGACCGAGATCCAGAAGACGATCGTCGCCCGCGGGGTGTTCGGCGAGTGACCGACCCGGTCGGGGCCCGGATCGCCGATTACGACGCGGTCGTCTACGACCTCGACGGGACGCTCGTCGAACTCGCGGTCGACTGGGACGCCGTCGCGGCGGCGGTCCTCGACGTGTACGCGGAACACGCCATTATCCCCCCGACCGAAGAGCTGTGGGGACTGCTCGGCGCGGCCGACGAGTACGGCATCCGCGACGAGGTCGAGGAGGCGATCGCGGCTCCG
>NZ_CBVY010000015.1:113029-116480 GCF_000513435.1 Halorubrum sp. AJ67
CGTCGTCTGCATCACCCACGCGTAGTCGACCCCCTCGTACTCGGCCCGCTCGACTGGTTGCACGCGACGGACTCGGCGGCGGAGCGGCAAATCGGTGGCGGTCGTGGTTGAAGCGGCAAATCGGTGGCGCTCGTCGTCGGATCGGCGGTCGCCGGGCGGCGGTGGCCCCGGGTCGGCCACCGACGCGCCGCCTTTCCGGTTCCCGACGATTTTACGGCGTCGCGCGGGTCACTCCGAGGTATGACCACGACGCGGGGACTCCGGGAGGGCGACGATCCGATCACGATGCTCACCGCCTACGACGCCCCGACGGCGGCGGTTGTCGACGACGCGGGGATCGACATCGCCCTCGTCGGCGACAGCATGGGCAACGCCGCCCTCGGCTACGACTCGACGCTCCCGGTCACGTTCGACGAGGTGGCGAGCCGGACCGCGGCGGTCGCCCGCGCGACCGAGGACGCCCTTGTCGTCGCCGACATGCCGTTCCTCTCGTTCGGCGTCGACGAGGCTGAGTCGGTACGCAACGCCGGCCGCCTGCTGAAGGAGGCGAACGCCGACGCGGTGAAAATCGAGAGCGGCCCGCACACCGTCGAGACCACGCGGCGCATGACGGAGGTCGGGATCCCGGTGATGGCCCACCTCGGCCTGACGCCCCAGCACGTGAATCGGCTTGGCGGGTACACCCGGCAGGGGACCGAGCAGGACGCCGCCGAGGAGATAATCGACCTCGCGGGTGCGCACGCCGACGCCGGCGCGTTCGCGCTCGTGTTGGAGCACGTCCCCGCGAACCTCGCGGGCGCGGTGACCGAGGCGCTCGACATCCCGACGATCGGCATCGGTGCGGGCCCCGACTGCGACGGGCAGGTGCTGGTGATCAACGACGCGGTCGGGCTCGGCGAGTGGTCGCCGCCGTTCGCGAAGCAGTTCGGCGACGTGCGCGGCGAGATGATCGGGGCCGTGGAAGCGTACAAGGAGGCGGTCGAGAGCGGCGCGTTCCCGGCCGACGAGCACTCGCACGTCGAGGAGGACTTGGAGGACTTGTACTGATATTCGGGGTACTGCGTTGTTTCCGGTGGAGAACCGGCGATCGAGACGAGCCGTTCTGAAGCCACAGCCGGTCGCTACGACGAAGCCAGCGGTGTGACCGAGACCGCCGAAGCCCCAGCCGTGAGGCGGGCGCACGCTCGCCGCGCTCCTCACTCGTTCGCGTTGCTCACTCGCTGCGGTGCTCGCTTCGCCTGCGCCCGCCTCACGGCTGCCCCTTCGAGTCCCGCCCCGCACAGCACAGCCTCACGCCTCCCCAGCCTCGTCAGTCGCCTCCGCTACGCTCCGGCGACTAACTCCCTCGCGCGTGCGACTCGCGCCCTAGCGGGCGCTCGTCGGCACGCGCCACCGTAGAGAATCGAGGATCGCGTCGCGAGCCCCTCGTCAGAGGGTTCGACCGCTCAGACGGGCAGGAAGCCGACGACGGCCGGCATCTGGCTCGGGTCCGTGGTGACGACGACGTAGAGGGCGGTGAACAGCACGGCGTTGTGAAGCCCGTGGAGCAGCGCGGGGACGACGAGGTTCCCGGTGTACTCGTACACCGCGCCGAACACGAGGCTCGGCACGAAGAGGATCGAGACGGTCGTCAGTTGCGCGGAGACGCCGCCGGTCAGCGCGATCACGTGGATGGCGGCGAAGATCGCGGCCGAGAGCAGGATCGACGGGGCCGCCGGCAGCGACTCGCGGAGCCGCCCCTGAACGACGCCGCGGTAGAGGATCTCCTCACAGGGACCGATGACGAGGAACGACGCGGCGATGAAAAGTGGGATGATCGACGGGTTCCCCATCGCCAGCTCGGCGCTGCTGTTCGCCGCCGTCTCCGTGCCGAGCAGCTGAACGATCGTCGAGACCACGAGGACCGAGATCAGGATGAGCACCCAGCTCCCGAGGACGATCCCGATCTCCTTGAGGCTCGGCACCCGCACGCCAAGGTACTCGATTATCCCGTCGCGGTCGAAGCCGCGCCACGCGAGGTAGCCGATCGCCAGTCCGCCGAACGCGACGTACTGACCGAACACCAGCGTGAGAACGACGCTCGCGGCCAGCGAGAGCCCGCCGCTCACGACGTTGATGGCGTAGATGAGACCGCCGCTCGCGACCGCGATGAGCGGCCCGAGGACGCCGAGCACGAGTGCGGTCACGACCGCGATTCCCGGCGACCCGCCGGTTCCCTTCGGGCCGTCCGCGTCGTCGGAGACGGCGTCCGGATCGATGTCGTCGAACTCCTCTGACACCCCGCCGTCCGAAGCGGGATCGCCGCTGGAGGGATCTGTCATTGCCCTCGGTAGGACCCCCCGGGCCAAATGGTTGTCCGTGCCGGATCGCCCGGTCTGCCCGGTCTGCCTCGTCCCCGAGGCGGCCGCCGGTCCCGGCCTCAGCGGCGGAGAAGCTCGTACCACAACACCGCGGTGACGGCCCGCCCGTCGCGCAGGCCGTCGTCGACGACCGCGGCGAGTAGGTCGTCGTACGGAATCGTCTCGACCGCGATCGACTCGTTGTGATCGAGGTCGCGGTCGGCGGTCGGCTCGCAGCCGGTCGCGAGCACGTGGTGGTGGACCGCGTTCGCCATCCCGTTCGTCGGCTCGACGGTCGTCAGCCGCTCGAAGGCGTCGGCCTCGTAGCCGGTCTCCTCGGCCAGTTCGCGGGCCGCCGCGCGCTCGATCCCCGCCTCCTCGTCCCCGTCTTCCGGCTCCATCGTCCCCGCGGGGATCCCGCGGTTCACCCGGCCGACCGCCTGTCGCCACTCGTCGATGACGACCACGTCGCCGTCGGGCGTCAACGGGAGCACCACCACCGCCGGCGGCTCGTCGACGTAGTGGAACCCGTCGGTCTCGCCGTCCGGGAACCGCACCTCGTCCCGGCGCACGTCGAAGCCGGGGCAGGCGTAATCGACCGCGGAGTCGAGCGTTTCCCACGCGAGGTCGGCAGGGTCGTCGGGGTCGTCCATGGATCGCGGTCGTCGCTCGGGAACCTAAACTCCCCTCACTCCCCGCGCGCCGTCGACGACACCCCCCGTCGCTCCCGGACGCGCTCGACCGCCAGCGCTGCGAGGGTCCCGACGATCCACGCGACCGTCCCGAAGACCAGCGCCTCGACGCCGAGGAAGACGAGGCCGTCGGGCGAGAGGAACGCGGCCGCACGCTCGGCGAGGGACCGACCGGAGAGCCCGAGGAAGTAGTGGACCGCGCTGTACCCGAGCAGCGCGCCGTAGACGGTGAGCCACGCGGGGACCAGCCCGTCCCGTCGGTACGCGAGACTGACGGCGACAGCGACCCCGAGCGCCGCGGCGTCGAACGGGACGAACACCACGCCGCCGGCGATAGAGAAGACGCCGACCGCGTAGGCGGCGAAGGCGACGGCGAAACACAGCGGCGGTGCGACGAGCCGGAGCGACGGACGCGGCCGG
>NZ_CBVY010000015.1:119195-121042 GCF_000513435.1 Halorubrum sp. AJ67
ATCGCGTTCGGCTCCGCGCTCCGCGGCCTTAAGAATCAGCCACGCGCGCCGGAAGTGGACGCGGCCCGTCTCGCCCGCGACGCCGCACAGATCCAGATCCGATAGCCGGGTCGGTAGTCGTTTATTCCGTGCGCCCCTTACTCGCCGTATGTCCGCAGCGATCGACGTGTTACACGTCGACGACGACCCGTCGGTCCTCGATCTCGCGGAGGCGTACTTCGAGCGGGAGCTCGATTCGGTGGCGGTGACGAGCGAGACCGACCCGGAGGCCGCGCTCGAACGGCTCGACGACGGCTCCTTCGACTGCGTCGTCAGCGACTACGACATGCCCCCGATGGACGGGCTGGCGTTCTTCGACGCCGTACGCGAGCGCAACCAGAAGATCCCCTTCGTGCTGTACACCGGCAAGGGGTCCGAGGAGATCGCGAGTCAGGCGCTCAACGCCGGCGTCACCGGCTACTTCCAGAAGGGCGGTCCCGAGCAGCTCCGCCGGCTCGCGAACCGCGTCGATCAGGCCGTCGACGAGTACCGGACCAAGGAGATCGCCGAGCGCTACTCCACCGTCATCGAGGCGCTCGGCTACCCCGTCTACGTCGTCGACGAGACCGGCGTCTTCCGGTTCGTCAACGAGCCGTTCGCCGAACTCACCGGGTACGACCGCGAGGAGATCATCGGGAGTACCCCCGGGTTCATCAAGGACGACGCCGCGGTCGCGGAGGCGGAGGACCGGCTCGGAACGATCCTCTCCAGTTCCGGTCCCGACGTCCAGCGCTTCTCCGTCGACATCGTGCCGAAGGAAGGCGACCCCGTCCCGTGTCGGGACCACATGGCGGCGCTGCCGTACGACGGCGAGTGCTTCGAGGGCAGCGTCGGCATCCTCCGCGACGTCTCCGACGAGCGCGAGCGCCGCGAGGAGCTGGAGACGAAGACCCGGGCGCTCAACGAGGCCCCGGTCGGGATCACCATCACGGACCAGCAACGCGAGGACAACCCGATGGTGTACGTCAACGACCGGTTCGTCGAGATGACGGGGTACGGCCGCGAGGAGTCGATCGGCGTCAACTGCCGGTTCCTTCAGGGACCGGACACCGAAGAGGAATCGGTCCGGAAGCTCCGCGACGCGATCGACGCCGAGGACTCGACGAGCGTCGAGCTGTTGAACTACCGCAAGGACGGGACGGAGTTCTGGAACCGGGTGAGCATCGCCCCGATCAGCGACGCGGACGGAACCGTCACGAACTGGGTCGGCTTCCAAGAGGAAATCACGGCGTTCAAAGAGCGCGAGGCGGCGCTCGAACGGCAGAACGACCGGCTCGACTCCTTCGCCAGCATCGTCTCGCACGACCTGCGGAACCCCCTGAACGTCGCGCAGGGGCGTGTCGAGCTGGCGCGCGAGGTCTCCGACGACGCGGAGAACCTCGACGCCGCCCTCGACGCGCTCGACCGGATGGAGTCGATCGTCGAGCGCACCCTCGCGCTCGCCCGCGAGGGCGAGACGGTCGGCGACCCCGTACACGTCGACCTCGCGGCGGTCGCCGCCGACAGCTGGTCGACCGTCGACACCGCGTCGGCGACCCTCTCCGTCGAGACCGACCGCGAGGTGCTCGCCGACCCGGACCGCCTCCGGAACCTCTTCGAGAACCTGATGCGGAACGCGGTCGAGCACGCCGGCCCCGACGTCTCGCTCCGCGTCGGCGACCTCCCGGACGGCTTCTTCGTCGAGGACGACGGGCCGGGGATCGACCCCGCGGTGGCCGACTCCCTCTTCGAACCCGGCGAGAGCGGCGCGGCGGGGAACACCGGGTTCGGGCTCGCGATCGTCAAGGAGATCGCCACCGCGCACGGCT
>NZ_CBVY010000016.1:0-2189 GCF_000513435.1 Halorubrum sp. AJ67
GCTCGCCGCGCGCAGCCGCTCGCGCTCCTCCGGCTCCGGCAGGACGCGCTCGCGGACGCGCGACAGCACCGCCGCAAGCTCGTCCCCGGCGGTCTCCTCGTCGTCCATACCGAACGCTCTCGCGGTCCGGCCGAAAACGTGTCGGTCGGATCGGCGGCGCGATAGCTGGCGGCCGCGCTAACGTCTCGCACCCTTCGGGTCCGTCGAACCTCGCTCCGTTGAGCGGAAACGAAAGCCATATCAAAACAACGTGAGTACGCAGAAGTGAGCCGAAGTAGCTCAGTTGGTAGAGCGCCTCGCTGTTACGACGCTCGGCGGGTCACCCCCGATCGTCACAGTCACGAGGCGGTCCCAGGTTCGAGTCCTGGCTTCGGCGCCTTCCTTCAGACGGCCTACTCAGCTAGCACCTGCTTTTGTACGTTACCGACGTACCGTGTCGCGTGTCCCGCCGCGAACAGTACGAGCGACTCGGAGAACCACAGAAGCGCGGACAGACAACGGAGGCGATCGTCACGGCGGAACTGCTCGCTCGCGACGTATCGGTACTCGAACCGGCGTACGACAACGAGCCGTACGACCTCGTCATCGAGGTTGACGGGGAGTTTCATCGCGTACAGGTCAAGACCGCGTACGACGGGAAACGAGACGGAACGGTGGAGTTCCGAACGCGGAGCGTTCGGACGAAAAGCGAGGGATACGAACGGGAGGGCTACGAGGGGAAGATCGACTACTTCGCTGCGCTGAACGTCGGAGAAGAGGATATCTATCTCGTTTCGATCGAGGAGGCCGGAGCGACAACGGTCACGATCCGGTACGAGCCCGCCGCGAACAACAACCGAGCGAACGTGAACTGGTACGCGGAGTTTCGGCTTGACACGGTCCTCGGGCGTCTCCGATCGAGGTAATGCGGTAGCCTAAAGAACGTGCCTCGTATACCGACCAACCGCGTGGGCCTTTAGCTTAGTCTGGCTCAAAGCCCTCCGCTCATAACGGAGTGATCGCCGGTTCAAATCCGGCAAGGCCCATTTTTGTCCGATCCACGCTGCGGTCTGCGGGTTCGATTCGCTATCGGCTATTCTAATAGATCCACCAGCTCGTTCACGTCCTCGACCACGGCGTCTGCACCGCTCTCGGCGAACTTCTCGCGACCCGACTCGCCCGTCAGCCCGCCCGTCAACACGCCGATTCCGTAGTAGACGCGCGTTGCGTCGCTCTCGTCGGCGTTGCGCGCGGTCCGCACGTCGTCGAGGGTGTCGCCCGCGAACGCGACGCGCTCGGCGTCGAACCGCTCCGCGAGCTCCACGAGCGCCCGCGGGTGGGGCTTCCCCTCCTCCCAGTCGTCCATCGTGAACCGGCGGTCGTCGGGCACGTCGAAGCCGACGCGCTCCAAGGCGATGTCGGCCTCCGCGGCCGGCCGGCCGGTGAGGACGCCCACGTCGAACCGCGCGGTGAGGTCGGCGATGGTCTCGGGGTCGACGAGCGTCGGCTCGTCGTGGATGTACCCTTCCGTCTCGACCGGTGGCTCGCCGCCCTCCAGCTCGCGGTACAGCTCCGAACCGAGGTACAGCGCCTGAAAGGTCTCGCGGAGCGCGTCCCGGTCCCACTGGTCGCGGACGCGAGCCTGCGCGACCCGCGGGAGGTCGCCGACGACATCCTTAGCGGCGTCGAGGCCGCCGCCGAGTTCGCGGACGCGGTCGGTGAACTCGTCGATGTCCATCCGGAGTCCCTCGCGCCGGGCTATCACGAACAGGGCGGCCGCGTCCGTCAGCTCCCAGTCGTTGTTGAACCCGCCGGCGTCCTTGAACGCCTGAATCGCCGCGGGGTCGATCGGCTTGCCGCACACTCGGTCGACGGACTCGAGGATCGCCCGTCGGTAGGAGTCCGCCACGTCGACCAACACCCCGTCGATGTCGAGGACCACTGCGTCGACCTGCATACCGCTACCCCGGCTGGCGGCGGAATGAACGTTCGGGTTCGCGGCCGCCGTCGCCGGTTCCGTCTCGCCTCTTCCCGTCTTGCCCTCGCCGGAACCCGCCGGTCACTGCGCGACGTACACGACCGGTCCCGACTCCGTCGAGCGCCGTCGAACGTCGACGACCGGCTCCTCGAACCCGAGCGTGGTGAACAGGCAGGCGGCGTCGAGCCGCTCGGCGAGCGCGACGGTCGGCGACTGGAGTTCGGCGGGGAGG
>NZ_CBVY010000016.1:6498-9430 GCF_000513435.1 Halorubrum sp. AJ67
TTGGAGTATCGCCCCGAGCAGCCCGAGGACGCCGACGATCAGCCCCGCACGCATCACGGAGATGGCGTTCGCGCCGACCGCGGGCGCGAACGGGGTCGACCCGGAGGAGCCGGCACCGATCGACCACGCCATGAAGAGGCTGGCGGCGGCGGCGACGATGAGTGTCGCGGCAGTGACGACGACCATCAGTTTCGCCCGTCGTTGTACCCCTCGTTCAGCCCCGTCACCGTGCGACGGACGAGGAGGAACCCGAAGAAGAACAGCCCGAGAAGACCCACCAAAAGCAGGACGAACAGCGGTTGGACCGGAAGCATACCCTCGAATCCGTCGGGACGCGGTTATAATTTTCGAGCCGGACGGTCGCCGGACTCCCCGTCGCCTCGGATGTCCGGACGAGGCGATCGGTGACTAAAACGCCCGCTTGTGTCTCGGCCACGTATATGTTGTCACCCGTGGTACGTACTGGTGCGACCCCCGCTTCGGCCCTCAAACGCTCGAACCGCCGGCCGACACGCCGGCAGATCGGATTCGCACTCCCTCCCCTGCCCCCGGTACCCCTCCCCGACCGACCGATGTGACCGATCGCCGGCACCCGCACCCGCAGCGATCCGGGTCTGTCACCGCGCACACGACCGTCGGCCGGCTCGGCCGTCGCGGGGCGTCGCGTCCGGTCCCCGTCGCTCGCGGCGGTGACGCCCTCCGGTTCCCTTCGATTCTCACGAACCTGCCGCTTCCCCGTTACGCGTGTACGAGGGGAAAGCCCCGCGCTTCAGCGCGGAGATGAATCCGACACGTCCATGTCATTTGATCTTATGCGATGGCCCACCGGAGTTCCCTCGCTGGGATACACCGGCTTTGCCGGGACGAACGCTTTGCGTCTGCGTCCCACGGGGTAACAAATCCGACCGAACCACTCCACGACGTAACGGTTTGGCCGACGCGAATCGTGGTACCGTGCGGGCTGAATACCCCACTGTGGAGGGACGAACGATATTCGTCTCGACGAAGCGCCGACCGCGAGTCGGACGGAAGGCCCCGTTGACGGGGCTACACGCGCTGGAAAGCACTCCCTCGGTCGTAATTTGGCGGCGACCATTGACGTGGGAGGCGACCATTGACCTGGGACGCGAAAGCGTACCTCACCATCGAGGACACGCGCAACCTTGGACTCCCCTTCGGGGAATCCTCGTCGCCAGACTACGTCTGGCGGGCAACCAGAACGCTGCGCGTTCTGGTGACGCCCTTCAGGGCGGGGAGGATGTCAAGCGACCTGCTCGTCGTACAGGTCCTGTGCGTGCTCGATCGCGTCCTTCGCGGCCTGTTTGTCCTCCCAGCCGAGCGTTTCGACCTCCTTGCCCGCTTCGAGGTTCTTGTAGGTCGCGAAGAACTCGTCTATCTCGTCGAGGATCTGCTGGGGGATGTCCTCGAGGTCCTCGATGTGGTCGAACCGGGGGTCCTCCGTCGGCACCGCGATCACCTTGTCGTCCTGCTCGCCGTCGTCGTCCATCTTCATCAGCGCGACGGGGCGGGCCTCGACCACGCAGCCGGGGAACGTCTGGTCTTCCACGAGCACCATCACGTCGAACGGATCCTCGTCGTCGTAGTACGACTGCGGGATGAAGCCGTAGTCGTACGGGTAGTGGACGTTCGAGTGAAGGACTCGGTCGAGGACGACACCGGGGATGTCCTTGTCGTACTCGTACTTGTTCCGCTCGCCTTTGAGACACTCCACGACGGCGTAGATCTCGTCCGGCGCGTTCGGTCCCGTCTCGAGATCTTCCCAGAGGTTGACCATGTGTCTCGTGATGCGTCGATGGCGGTCAAAGTCCTTTCGGGATCCGGCAGTTCGGCGCGGTCGGCGTTGCGACCACAGAGGACCGTTCACAGCCCTCCGAACCCCCTCGACCGACCGATCGATCGGTTTCGATCGCGAGTCGGATCGGGGGTCGTACCGACGGATCGTCGGCGTATTCGGCGATGACGGACCAGATCGGTCGAAACGCGTTCCCGGGTCGGATCGCGCGCTCGTCCCCCTCGCGGCCGCGAATACGCGGATATTCGGACGAGCGTCCGGGATGAGGCATCGCAACGGTCGTGAATGTTGAGAAAGACTATAAGTTCGGGTTCCCTTCTTGTAAGCATGTCAGAGGCACAAGCAGTCACTGATGAATCGACGGCCGCAAGCGATCTTACGGCGTTCCAACAGAACATCCTCAGCATCCTCGCCGAGGAGCCGATGTACGGGCTCGCCATCAAGCGGGAACTGGAGTCGTACTACGGCTCCGAGGTGAACCACGGTCGCCTGTACCCGAACCTCGACGACCTCGTCGAACTCGGGCTCGTCGAGAAGAGCGAACTCGACAAGCGGACGAACCAGTACGAGCTCACCGACGCGGGCCACGACGTCGTCCTCGGCCAGATCGAGTGGATCCTCGACCGCTTCGTCACCGACGAGGCGCGAGCGGACGAAGTCCGCGCGCTGCTCGAGTAACCGGAACGAGGCGCGCCCGCGCGGCCGGACGAACCGACTAACGACCAACCTTTTGGCACACGGCGCGGCGAAAGCCGCGTTTTCCCGCATTCCGAGCGGTCGCTACGCCGAATCGTCGGCGGTAGAGTCGTCGGCGGCAGAGTCGTCGGCGGCAGAGTCGTCGGCGGCGGAATCGGCGGCAGAATCGTCGACGGCAGCCGGACCGTCGACGTCGACCGCGACCGACTCGACGACGGACAGCGACTCGTCGACGGCGTCGAGTTGCTCGTCGGTCGGCCACCCGTTCCGGACGAGGTACTCCTCGCGGAACTCGGCGCGCATCTCCGGGGTGGCGTCGTCGACCGGGCGGACGTAGTGGTTGCTCATGAACGCCGCGAACGTCTCCGCGGTCCGCGCGTGGACCTCGTCTTTCCGTTCGGCGACCGCCTCGGCGACCGCCTC
>NZ_CBVY010000016.1:14440-19483 GCF_000513435.1 Halorubrum sp. AJ67
CGCCGTCGAACTGACCGCGGCGATTCGCGTGTTACTCACTCACATGGCAACGAACTTTTAAGTTAAACGGTTTCGATAGCATATAAATGCGATGACACGGCCCACCCGGCAACGGGATCACGACCGGCAGCGCGTGGGGGACGGGGACGCCGAGGAAGCGGAGTTCGACGTCGAGGATGTCGAAGATGTCGATGAGCTGGACCCCGAGGACTTCGATCCGGAGGATCTCACCCGGACGGCCGACGGGGAACTGATACACGAGGAGACGGGACTCGTCATCGAGGACGAGCAGATCGATCCCGGCCCGGAGTGGCGCGCGTTCAACCACAACGAGCGACAGGAGAAGTCGCGCGTCGGCGCGCCGACGACGAAGACGATGCACGACAAGGGGCTGACGACGACGATCGACTGGAAGGACAAGGACGCGTACGGTCGCTCCATCTCCTCGAAGAAGCGGTCGCAGATGCATCGCCTGCGGAAGTGGCAGGAGCGGATTCGGACGAAGGACGCGGGCGAGCGCAACCTCCAGTTCGCGCTCTCCGAGATCGACCGGATGGCCTCGGCGCTCGGCGTCCCGCGATCGGTACGCGAGGTGGCGTCCGTCATCTACCGACGGGCGTTGAACGAGGACCTGATCCGCGGCCGCTCCATCGAGGGCGTCTCCACCGCCGCCCTCTACGCCGCCTGCCGCAAGGAAGGGATCCCCCGCAGCCTCGAAGAGATCTCGGAGGTCTCGCGGGTCGACCGCAAGGAGATCGGCCGAACGTACCGGTACATCTCCCAAGAACTCGGCTTAGAGATGCGGCCGGTCGACCCGAAGAAGTACGTCCCGCGGTTCTCCTCGGAGCTGGAACTGAGCGAGGAGGTCCAGTCGAAGGCCAACGAGATCATCGAGACGACGGCCGAACAGGGACTGCTCTCCGGGAAGTCGCCGACGGGATACGCCGCGGCCGCCATCTACGCGGCGTCGCTTTTGTGTAACGAGAAGAAGACCCAACGCGAGGTCGCCGACGTGGCCCAAGTCACCGAGGTCACCATCCGAAACCGGTATCAGGAGCAGATCGAAGCGATGGGCATCCACAGTTAGGCGTCGGCCGACCCGCGTTTCGCCGCGCCGACCGCCTTCCGGCTCCGGCCCGGTCCCGCCGCTCCGCTCGGCGCGGTCCGTTCGCGTTTCCCGTTTCCTCCGGTCGCCAGCAACGTTCAAGCCGCCGCGCCGCCAACGCCGATCCGAATGCGGCTCGACGAATTCATCGAGTTCGAGGCGAACGAGCGCGCCGAGCGACGGCGACTCGCCGCCGAGAAGGACTACGGCATCCTCGACCACCTCGACTCCTTCGAGCGGCGCTTCGACGAACACGTCTCCGACGACGCCGTGGTCGGCAGCGTCTCGCCCTCCATCTTCGTCGGCCGCGCAGACTACCCGAACGTCTCGACCGGGCTGCTCTCACCGGTCGGCCGCGAGGAGCGCGCGGCCGCGTTCGAGACCTCCGCGGCGTGGTACGACGAGGGGGTCTCGATCACTGACGTGTTCGATCGCCGGACGAGCCTGCTCAACTCGACCCGCGGGGTCGACGTGGCGGACGCGGGCACGACGAGCGGAGCAACATCGGTCGGCGGCGGGAGCGGTTCCGCCGAGAGCGTCCACGACGCGTGGAACGGCTGGCTCGGCGTCCAACGCGAGGTCGCGATCGCAGACCGCCCGGTCGACGTGGAAATCGGACTCGACGGGCGACCCGACCTCGACTTCGAGGTCGGCACGGAGGATATCAAGACGCCGACGGGCCCGCGCGCCGCGGCCCGGACCGCCGACCTCGGCGAGAACCCGCACGTCCCCCGACCGGTGAAGAAGACGCTCGAAGACGACGACTGGCGCGCGGAGGGCGCGATGACGTACCTCTACCGCCGCGGGTTCGACGTGTACGAGATCAACACGATCCTCTCGGCAGGCGCGCTCGGCCGAGGAGAGAACCGGCGGCTCGTCCCGACGCGCTGGTCGATCACGGCCGTCGACGACACGGTCGGGCAGTTCCTCCGCGGCTCCATCCGGTCGAATCCGGCGGTCGACGGGGTCGAGGTCCACCGCAACGAGTACCTCGGCAACGCCTTCTGGGTGATCTTAGTTCCGGGGCAGTGGGAGTACGAGCTCGTCGAGATGAAATCGCCCGGTTCGATCTGGAACCCCGACCCCGAGGCCGGGGTGTACCTCGCGGCCGCGAGCGAGGGCCGCGAGGGGCGCACCGGCTACGTCGAGGAGACCGCGGGGGCCTACTACGCCGCCCGGCTCGGCGTCTTGGAACACCTCGACGACCGCGGGCGACAGGCGAAGGCCCTGGTCCTCAGGCACGTCTCCGACGACTACTGGGGACCGGTCGGCGTCTGGCAGGTCCGAGAGGCCGTCAGAAACGCCTTCGACGGCGAACTCGGGACCGCCGAGACGTTCGGCGAGGCGGTCCGCGGCGTCGCCGACCACCTGCCCGTCTCGCTGGCGCGCCTCCGCCGGAAGTCGACGCTCGCGGCCGGACTTCAGGCGAACCTCGGGGACTTCGTCGACGCGGCGTGAGAGCGGGGCGGGAGACGCGGCCACCGCCCCGATCGTTTTTGTCACGTCGTCGAGTGGGTAGCCCATGATCTCGCCAGTCCTCGCGTTCGGCGGCGTCCCCGGCGGCCCGGAGCTACTGATCCTCCTCGTGGTCTTCGCCCTCCTGTTCGGCGTACCCCTCGTCGTCATCGTGGGGGTGGTGGTGTTCCTCAAACTGCGTGCCGACGACGAGGAGGTGGACACCGACCGCGTCGCGGAGTTGGAGGCGGAGGTCGAACGGCTCCGCGAGAAGGTGGACGACGAGCCGGACGACGGCGACGCCCGATCGTGAACGGGCGGATTTCGGACCGCCGGACGACCCGGACACCGACCGCTATCTCTGGCCCGGTCAGTCCTCCGCCCAGTAGTACAACTCCTCGCGGGGCGCGTCGCAGCTCGGGCAGTTCGCGGGAAGCTCCCCGCTAATTTCGCCCATCTCACCGCACTTCCAGCAGCGCCACATCACGTAGGCGGTGCCGAACACGTCGCGGGCCTGAGTGAGCGGCAGCGACTCCGTCCCCGCCGGCGAGGAGACGTAGAAGCCGTCGTCGTCGACCCCCCGGACGGTCCCCAGCTCCTCGCCCGAATCGTCGTACACCGTCTGTCCGATGCTCACGTCGGCGAATTCGGGTTCTTCGGTGGCCATGCGCGCGAGTACGCGCCGAACCGAGTTAAATCATGATCCTCGTTGGCAGGGAACATCCTACCGTCGCAGTGGCGCGCCTGCGAGCGGCCGCCCTCGGCGGCCGCGAGCCAGCCCGCGAGGGAGTCAGTCGCCGGAGCGGAGCGACGGCGACTGACGAGGCTGGGGAGGTATGAGGTGCGGTTCTGTACGTTCCCGCGAGCAGCGTGGCGCGGAGCGCCACGGGCAGCCGGCGGCTTCGCCGCCGGCGACGAAGCGAGCGGGAGCACGGAAGTCGCAGCCCGCGCAGCGAAGCGAGCAGGAACGTCTTCCGGAGGGGCGGGACTCGAAGGGGCAGTCGCGAGGCGGGCGCAGGCGACGGTAGGACCGCAGCGAGTGAGCAAAGCGAACGAGCGAGGACCGCACCGAGCGTGCGCCCGCCTCGCGGCTGGGGCTTCGGCGGTCTCGGTCGTGACGGGATCAGCCACGTACAGCCGAGTGGCTGGGGCTTCGAGAGTGTTCGTGTCCCCACTGGCGGCGGAGTATCGGCGGGCGACGAAGACGACAACGGTCGCGGTTACGAAGCGCCGATCGGGAGGTTCGAATTCGTCAGGCGACGGGCGTGCGCTCGACGACGGTGCCGTCGACGGTCGGGTACTGCTCGACGATCTCGCCCTCCGCCAAGTCGCCGTCCTCGACCATCTCTTCGAGGAGCCACCACGCGACCTCGACGTGGTTCGACTTGGCGGTGTAGAACTCCTCGGGAACGCCGAGCGCCTCGAACCGCTCGGCGTCGGCGAACGCCTTCCCGTAGACTAAGGTTCCGTCGTCGGTCACCTCGTCGAACTCGCGGCGGATGTTCTTCGCCATCCGCTTCAGGCGGTTCCGGTGTTGGGCGGCGTCTTTGAACACCGAGGTACAGAAGTACACCTTCTCGTGGCTCGCCATCTCTTCGAGGATGGCGTCGTCCTTCGACCCCTCGACTGCGGACATGTGGCCCTCCTGTAGCTCGAACCCCTCCTCTTGCATCCGGCGGTAGTTCCCGTCGGACATCTCGAACTCGTTGATGTTACAGAACTCGGCCGCGCCCTCGTCTAAGAACTCTAGAAACTCCGGCTCCGCGCGGATGCCGGGGATCTCGAAGGCGGGCGTGAGGCCCTCCTCGCGGGCGATGTGGAGGATCTCCTCCCACTCGCTGCCGTGCATGTCTCCCCACATCTCTACGGGCGGGTGAAGCGGATCTCGTCGAGCCCCGCCTCCGAGAGGCGGCGCATGTTCTCGCGGCCGCCCGTGATCCCGGTGTAGAGGTGCGTGTGGTGGTCCTCGCCGAACTCGTCTTTCAGCAGTTCGAGGTACCGGGTCGTCTTCGCCATCGCCTCCTGCGGTTCGCCGCCGGTGATCGACGTGCCGAGCGCGCTCATGCGCTTGGCCTCTTCGATCACGTCCTCGTCGGACTCCACCTTCCGCTCGTTGGCGTACACGTCGGTGACGTTCTTCCGGTTCTCTCCGAGGGGGCAGTAGAAGCAGTCCCGCTGGTCGCAGTAGCCGTAGACGAACAGCACCATCTTGCCGCCCTTGGCACACTGTTCACAGCCCTTGGAGATCATCTACCCGTTACTACCGGCCGCGGCCCCAAAAAGCGTCCGAACCGCGCGTTCCCGGGAGAGCTGTTGTCACGGCCCCGTCCGTCGGCGGCCGAATCGCGCCGAGTCGGCGAGCCGTCCGAACACAAAGTATGTACCCCCACAGGAAGGACCGACGAGCATGAAATCCGGTGAGACGCGCGATTCCGACGACGAGAACCGCTCGACGACCGACGCGACAACCCGTCGGGGCGCGC
>NZ_CBVY010000016.1:22664-23466 GCF_000513435.1 Halorubrum sp. AJ67
TGCCCTGTCGCGGCGTCGTCCGGGCGGTTCGTCTGGGTCTCGACGTCGCCGTCCGGCGTCCCGCCGAGGAGACCGACGCCGCCGCGGCTCCCGAGCTGATCGCGGGGCACCTCGACGACCTTCGTCTCCCCCTTGTGGGTCACCTCCATCGTGACGGTGCCGCCGGGGTCGTTGCGGGTCTTGAAGTTCGCGACGCCGACGAACACGCTCCACAGGGTCGTCGCGGCACCGAGGAAGTACAGCCCGGTGGTCGGCAGCGTGAGATCGGTCAGCTCCGGCCGGGGGCCGCCAACCCAGTGGTAGGGGTACGCGTACGCGAACAGCGCCACGCCGAGACACATGACGGCCGCACCGACGACCGCAGCGACGTAGGTGCTGCGTTCGGCCGGCAGGACGGCCATCACGCCGAGCAACACGAGCGGGAGCCCCACGCCGCCGAGGATTCCACCGAGCCACCGGGCGTCCGCCGAGGTGTAGCCGCTCGGTATCAGCACCTCCGCGGCCACGAAGAGCCCGACGACGAGCAGCAGCGTTCCCGCGACGAACGACCCCACACCGAGATAGAGCTGACGCGGGTCGACCCCGGAGCGCCCTCGCCCGCCGTACGCCTCCGAGAGACTGGTCATAGGCGGGGTACGTCGTCCACCGTAAAAACAGTACGTCAGACGATCACGAATCTGAGCGAAACGGACGGCGACGCGGGCGCGCTCAGACCAGCGCGTCCACGTCGACGTGGTCGGCAAGCAGTTCGGCCATCCGGTCGACCGTCCGCACGTCGCGCGTGCGCCCGCCGCGGACGACC
>NZ_CBVY010000016.1:26057-29248 GCF_000513435.1 Halorubrum sp. AJ67
CGACGAACCCGTCGGTCGGCGCGTCCGTGAGCAGCTCGGCACCGAGTTCGTCGGCGAGTTCGCCGACCGTGACGCCCGCCAGCTCCTTCTCGTGAGGGATCGCGCCGAACACCGTGATCCCGCGGGATTCGAGGAACGGGATACCGTCCTGGTCGAGCGACTCGAAGGCGTCGTCGGACACCTTATTGAACACGACGCCGGCGAGGCGGTCGCCGAACGCGTCGGCGGCCGCCAGCACCTCGTCCAAGTCGTTCGGCGAGCCGTACTCGGCGACGAGGACGACGCGCGCGTCGAGCAGCTCCGCCACGTCGACGTCGGTGAGGTCGACGACGCCGCCGGTGGTCCAGCGGCCACCGCCCTCGACGAACACCTGGTCGTGGTCGGCCGCGATCGCGTCGTACTCCTCGCGGATCCGGTCGCGGAGCGCGTCCGGGTCCTCGGTGCCGCGGACCGCACCCTTGACGAACGTCGGCGAGTAGACGACCGGCTCCATCTGGTGCATCTCGGCGTCGAGACCGAGCACCTCGCGGGCCAACATCGGGTCCTGATCGAGCGTCTTGCCGACGTTCGACTGGAGTCGAGTGCCCTTCGGCTTCATGTAGCCGACGCTGCGGTCGCCCTCTGCGGCGAGCCGCGCCAAGGCGACGGTGATCGCTGTCTTTCCGGCGCTGTCTCCGGTCGCGGTGACGAGTGTGGTGGGTGTATCAGTCATTGTCGAGTACCTCCGGGGCGGGTTCGGCCGCGTCGGGGTCAGGACCGTCGAGTTTCTCCGGGTCGACGGTGAGTCTCACGTCGACGGCGGCGGCGTTCGTGCCGCCGTCGTCGTCGGGCAGTGCGACGAGGGGGTTGATGTCGAGTTCGAGGATGGCCGGGAAGTCGGTGACCAGCTGCGAGAGCCGGCCGATCGTCTCGATCACGGCGTCGACGTCGACCGGGTCGCGGCCGCGGGCACCGCGCAACAGCGGTGCCGACTGGATCTCCTCGGTCATCTCGCGGGCCTCCGGCTCGGAGACTGGCGCGACGCGGAAGGTGGTGTCTTCCATCACCTCCACGAAGATACCCCCCAGTCCGAACATCAACAGCGGCCCGAACTGCGGGTCGCGGTTCATGCCGACGATCGTCTCGACGCCGTCCTCCAAGTCGACCATCTCCTGTACCTGAACGCCGAGGACCGTCGCGTCCGGCTGGTAGTTGCGCGCACGGGTGATCAGGTCCTCGTAGGTGTCGGCCACGTCGTCGTCGCTCACGCCGACGGCGACGCCGCCGATGTCGGACTTATGCAGGATGTCCGGCGAGACGATCTTCATCACCACGTCGCCGTCGACGCCGGCGGCGACCTCGCGGGCGCGCTCGGGCGAGTCGACGATCTCGCCGGCCGGCGTGGGGATGCCGTAGGCGTCGAGCAGCTCCATCGCCTCGACGCCGAGGCGGTTGTCGTCGCGGTCGCGCACCGTTTCGAGTATCTCGCGGGCGCGCTCGCGGTCGACGTCGAACGACATCGGGGAAGCGTACTCGCGTCCCTTGATGTCGCGGTACTCGGCGAGCGTCGCGAGGCTGTCGATGGCGCGCGCGGGGTCGAAGTAACAGGGGATCCCCTGCGCCTGAAGTCGCTGTTTCGGCTCGCGGGTCCGGTCGCCGCCCATCAGGCAGGCGGCGACGGGGGCGTCCATCTCGGCGCTCACGTCGGTGATCGCGCCCGCCAACTCGTCGAAGTCGATCGTCGCCGTCGGCGCGGCCAACACGAGGGCGGCACCGACGTTGTCGTCGGCGACGGTGGTTTCGAGCGCCTCGCGGAACCGCGCCACGTCGGCGTCGCCGATCACGTCGACCGGGTTGTGGATGTTCGCCTCCTCGGGCATCGACTCGGCGAGGGCGTCCGTCGTCTCGCGCGTGAACGACGCCATGTCGAGATCGGCGTCGCCGACCGCGTCGGTCGCCATCACGCCCGGACCGCCGGCGTTCGTGACGATGGCGACGCTGTCGGTGTCGGGCAGCGGCTGGCTCCCGAGGATACCCGCCGCGTCGAACAGCTCGTCGACCGACTCCGCGCGGATGACCCCGGCCTGATCTAACCCGGCCTCGTACGCCTTATCGGAGCCGGCGAGCGTGCCGGTGTGCGAGGAGGCGGCCTGCGCGCCGGCGCTCGTCCGCCCCGACTTCACGGCGACGATCGGGGTGTCCTGGGTCGTCTCGCGGGCGGTCTCGATGAACTCGCGGCCGTCCTCGATCCCCTCGAGATAGCCGATGATCACGTCGGTCCGTTCGTCTGACCCCCAGTGGTCGACGAAGTCAGTCTCGTCTAAGACCGCCTTGTTGCCGAGCGAGACGACGTCTTTGAAGCCGATCCCGTTGTCGTTGGCCCAGTCGAGGACCGCCGTGACGAACGCGCCGGACTGGCTCATAAATGAGAGTCCGCCCGGGAGCGCGTTCTCCGGGCCGAACGTCGCGTTCATCCCGGAGGGCGTCGACATGATCCCCAGACTGTTGGGGCCGACGAGGTTGAGGTCGTACTCGTCGGCTATCTCCGCGAGGCGCTGCTCCCTCGCGGCCCCGTCCTCTCCCGTCTCGCCGAACCCGGCGGTGATCACGACGACGTTCCGGACGCCGGCCTCGCCGCACGCCTCGATCGCGTCCAACACGATCGAGGGGGGCACGACGACGACGGCGACGTCGGCGTCGGCGTCGGCGACCTCGTCGACGCAGGGCGTCCCGAGGACCTCGTCGTAGTTCGGGTTGACGGGGACCGTGTCGCCGTCGAAGTCGTCGAGGAGATTCGACGTGACGGCGCGACCGACGGCACCCTCGCGGGCGGTGGCACCGACGACGGCGACCCGATCCGGGTCGAACAGCTCGTTGAGCGTACCCATCAACGCGGAAGTACGCGAAGCGTGGGCTTAAGATCGGTGGGATGTTCTTCGAAATCGGAGTCAACGGTGAACGATCGATCGGGTTTCCCTCAGCCGTCCGTCGATCTCGCCGGGGGATCGGGGGCAATCTCCTCGTCTGTCGCGGTCTCCGACGCCGCGTCTCGATCCGGTCCGGTCTCCGACGTTACCCCTCGGTCCGCCGCGACCGCCGACGCGACGCCGTCGAGTCCGGCGGCCGACACGGCTTCGCCGCCATCCGATTCGACCGTCGGTTCGTTCCCGGAGACCGCCGACGGTCGGCCGTCGGCCGCCGCCGAGGACGGC
>NZ_CBVY010000016.1:31731-37121 GCF_000513435.1 Halorubrum sp. AJ67
GGCACGGACGAACGAGATGGGATCGGGAATCCGGGCGGAGGTCTCGCTGCCGACCGAAGCGCCCTCGCCGTTCGACGGCGTCGTCGACGGGACGACCCCGGTCACCGGCGTCTCGCGCTGCACGCCGGCGGACGACCGCGAGCGCGTCGTCGTGGAGTTCATCGCGGACGCCGACCTGTCGGTCCCCGAGGAGGTCGACGTCGTCTTCGATTACGGGGGGCGAGCGGCCTACCGGTTCGACGCCGCGGTCGACCCCGACTCGCCGTTCGCCGTACTCGACCGCCACGAGACCCCCGTCTCCGAGGCGGTGGTCCGCGACGGGCGGCTCCGCGTCACCTTCCACGCGAGCGACTTGCCGACGCTGCGGTCCGTGTTGGAGGCGTTCCGCGACGGTTGCCCGGACATGGAGGTGTTACGCTTGCTCCAGTCGACGACGACCCCGACCGAGTCGGACTTGGTGACCGTCGATCGGAGCGAACTGACGGAGCGCCAGCGCGAGGTGCTCGCGGCCGCCTACGAGGCGGGCTACTTCGACCACCCGAAGGGGGCCAACGCCGGGGAGGTGGCGGCGTCGCTGGGCATCGGCCGGTCGACGTTCACGGAACACCTCGCGGCCGCCCAGCGGAAGCTGTTCGGGGCGCTGCTCGATTGACCGCGTTCCGAAGCCCCGAGAATCCGTTGCCCGTTTGATGGGCATGGGTGTCGTACCCACGACTATGACGCCCTCACCGACGCACACCTTCGTCTGCCCGGAGTGTCGGCGCTCGATCGAGGTGGACGACGCGATGCGGGCGACGCTGCTCGAAGCGGGCTGTGTCGTCTGCGGGGCCCCGGTCACCGAGGAGGACATCGGCGAAGCGCCGGCGATGAGGTGACGGACCGCCGTCGCGTCTCGTCTTTCGCGTCCGGTCCCGGGTTCTCGGTCCGACCCCGATCTCGCGTCGTCTCGTGTCCTTTATGCCGCCGTGCGAAGAAATTCGGGTATGCCGACGAACAGCGAGGTCGAGATGTCTCCGGCGGAGGTGGACGCGCTCTTGTCCCGCCACGAGACGGGAGTGCTCGCGCTCGCGCGTGACGACGCGCCGTACGCGATCCCGATCTCGTACGGGTACGACGCGGACGACCGCGCGCTGTACCTCCGGCTGGTGTCGACGCCCGACAGCGAGAAGCGCGAGTTCCTCGCGTCGACGCCGCAGGCCCGCGTCGTCGTCTACGAGGACGACGACGGCGAGTACGCGAGCGTCGTCGGCGTCGGTCCCCTCGAACGGGTCGACCTCGACGAACTGACTCCCGAGACGATCGCGCAGTACGGCGAGGCCCGACGCCCCCTCTTCGAGATCTGGGCGGACGACAAGCCGGACTTGGACATCGAACTCTACCGTTTCGCCCCCGAGACGCTGACCGGGCGGACCGTCGTCGTCGAACGCGACGACGAGTAGGAGCCGTTCGGTCGTTCGGCCTGTTTTTCCAGACCGTCTCGGTCGTCGCTTCTCTCGGCGACGAGTTCCTTCTGGACATCGACTGCCGTCGTCGAGCGTCGCGACCGGCTCCGCGTCTCATTCAGTTGCCACGTAACCGAGCGTCTCGGTGAGTCAGTCAACGCGCTCCCGCTTCGGGAGGTGTAGCCGACGACACGTCCGAAAATCGGAGCGATGCCAAGTCGGGATCCGATCCGCAGTCTGTCTCGGAGCGGTGTCGTCGGCACCCTGCGGATCACCGGTCTGAGGAAAGTAGCTGTCCGTTCGGGCAATATCTCGACCGGTCAGCGCCGCTGTCCGGAGCGAGGCGCGATAAAGAAAGACCGCGTGTGGATCGACCCGCGAGGGCCGATGGTTGGAAGCTACGAGTCGCGACCGTCAGGCAACGACGTTAGTCGTTGCGGCGGGTCGCGATCAGCGCAGCAGCGATGAGGGCGACGAGCGCGACGAGCGCGCCGAAGCCGGGCGCACCGTCGTCGGTGGAGTCGTCACCAGAGGAGTCGTCTCCGCTGGAGTCGTCACCAGAGGAGTCGTCACCGCTGGAGTCGTCACCAGAGGAGTCGTCACCGGAGCCGTCGCCGCTGGCCTCGATGGTCAGCGTGCCGGTTGCCTCATCGTTGTCGGTGGCAACGCCGTGCTCGTAGTCGCCGGCTTCGAGACCGGACGTGTCGGCAGTGAACTCGACGGTGGTACTCTCACCGTCAGCGAGCGTCACTTCCTGACTGTCCAGTTCGTCGCCGTCGAGCGTGAGCGCGACGGTCTGAGTGCCTTCCGCGTTGCCGGTGTTCTCGATCGTCGCCGAAACGTCGACCGAGTCGCCAGCCGTCGCGGTAGCTTCCTGCGGGCTCAGGTCGGAGACCGCGAAGTTCGCGGACTGCTCGACCGATTCGACGACGGTCCCATCAACGGACGGGTTGGTTCCGAAGAGGGAGTTCCGGAGCGTCATCGTGTACTCGTCGCCGACGTTCTGTTCGCTGAAGTCGAATTCGGTGGACCAGCTCCCGTCGTTGGCAACCGTCACCGTCTCGGCTTCCGAGAAGGCGGGACGAGTGTCACCGGAGGAGCGGACCCGAAGGGTCAGTTCCGTACCAGGCGCGAGGTTCGTCGTTCCCTCAACGACCTGACCTTCCGTGTTCGACACGTTGTACGGGTCGTTCGCGAAGCTACCTTCGGCTTCAACAACACTGAACGTTCCGCGAGCGGTCTCGCGGATGTCAGTGACACTGTCGACATCGTCGTCGGTCTCCTGAATACGGTTGTAGTTCAGGAGGCGCGCATCCTGTACGCGGAAGCGCGCTTCGATTTCGACATCTTCGTCGCTCGCGATGGAGTCCGTGTTTTCGAACTCAATCGTGTCCGTATCAACGATGACGTAGAAGTTGTTCGTTTCCTCGTCAACGACAACATCGTACGTCGTCGAACTCAGGTTGACTGTACGGAGCTGAGCGTTCGGACCGGCGCTCTCACGCGTTTCACGGAGGCGCAGGTCAAGGGAGTTACCGTCGAAACCAGCGTCGCCGTTACTGGTGACGACATCGCTTTCGAGTGCGGTTGCGAGTTGGCTGGCGTCACCGTCTTCACCAGTGGCTTCGAGGAGACCGGTCAGACCGGAAGCCTCGATCTGGTGAACGACGCGGTCGCCGTTCGCAATGCTGCTGGACTGCGTGACGTTCTCGCCGACGCGCTCGTTGAGCGCCTCAACGGGGTCGTCGGCGCTGGTGATGTCACCAGCGACACCGTCGGAGACAGTCCACGTGTTAATCGATTCGGAGGTCGACCGCTCTTCGAGGAAGAGCGAGCCGATGTTGTCCGGAGTTTCGAGCGTATCCGAGGGGCTGCTCGAAGTGGAGACAGCGAGCTCGTAGTCACCAGTGTCTAACTGGTCGATACCAGTAGTCTGGTTCGCGGATTCGAAGCTGATCTCTGCGTCGTCGTCAGCATCGTCCTCATCGAGCCACACCGTGTCTCCAGCAGCGACGCTGGTGTTACCGGCCGCGTAGCTGTTGAAGTAGATCGTGATTTCGTCGTTGTCACCGAACGCATCGATGGAGACGTTCGCTTGGTAGCCAACGTCGTCCTCGTCACCGATGACAAGGCTCCCGGAGCTAGCTGCCTCCGAGGCAGTCACGGTGATCGGGACGATGTCACCCTGTTCCTGGGTGATCGACGACGGGTCAACATCGAGTTCGCCTTCGCCGACATCGTTGACGGTCACCGAGGCTGTGTCTTCAGCCGTCGTGTCGTCGACGCTGAAGGTGAACTCGTAGTCACCGGCATCGATCTCGTCGAAGTCAACGTCGAAGTCGCCATCCGAGACCGTACCGAGGGAGATCTCGTCGTCATCGGTGTCCAGGCTCTCGACGTTGGATTCGCCGAAGATATCTTCAAGCTCTTCGGCAGAGAGGTCACCGTCAGCACTCACGGTGAGCGGGTAGCTGGAACGCAGCTCGGAATCAATTTCGACGAAGGTCTCAGCACCGCTACCGCGGTTGTCAACTTCGTCCTCGTCGAATGTGGCCGAAAGGTCCTGCGTAACGAGTTCGAAGGTATTCGAGACGGAACCAGAGGAACCGGAACCGGAGATGAAGTAGTCTGCCTCGTTACGGTTCGCAGTGGTGAACGTCGTGTAGTTCTCTCCCGCGTCGGTCGAGAGTTGGGCACGCGTCCGTGTAGTCTGGTCGCCGCTGTCGATAACTTCCTGAAGCGTGTAGCTGCTACCCGCACTCAGGTTTTTAACGAGGACCGTCTGTCCCTGGTAGACCAGCGTGTCTCCGTGGAGGTCAGCCTCGTCGTACGAGACATCGAAGGACTCGTCAGCGACGAGAGCGGTGTCGCTCGCGAGCTCGCTTCCGGCCAGCGCGGTCGCGTTATCGCCAGCACTAATTCCGGCCGGAACATCACCGTCGGCAAACAGCCAAGCGGTGTGGTCACCGGGGAAGCCACCTTCGTCCTCGATAGCGACTTGAATGTCATCGCTATCGGATTCGTTGGCGTCAGCAAAGCCGGCGACGATCTCGTCGCCAGTACTATTTGTATAAGTAACAACAGCGGTGGCTTCAGCGTCTGCGACGCCACCAGACCCGTTGTTAGTCGTTACATCTGAAATGGTAACCTCACCATCGACCAGTTCTTGGTCGTTGAACGTGAGGTCGCCACTGGACGCGTTTACAGCCGCGGCCGGCGCAACAGCGAAGCCGGCAGCGACCATAGACACGACCATGATCGCCGCGAAGAAGACCGCGTTGGCCTTCCCGCGATAGTTTGTGTCGTTTGTCATTGTTGTGTTGTGTTCTGCGTCGCGACAGCCTGCTTTGTCCCAATCTTAGTCGCCCGTTCGTCATCGACCAACGTCGCATCGAGGGCGCGACCAGACTCGACTGGGATTACTCGCAATCGGCGTCGCATTCTACACCGGGTAGGGTCTGCGTCCGTAACAACTATCGTCGGGTATAAATGCTTTGTGTGGCCTCCCGACGTGTGTGAACGCCCCTCATGGCCCGTAGCGGGCGTCAGACGACCGTTTTCAAGATTGAGAGTAATGGAGGCATATGGCTGGTTCGCGGTGGATTGTGGTCGCGTCTGAGCAGAGCGTTGGACCGGAACACCTACATGGGCGCTGCGGCGTACATGAGACTGGGTTCGGACCCTCTCAGGCGACTGGGTGCTGTTTTCAGGGTAGGGACCTGCCCAGTCGTCTGCGTTCCCGCCCGATCGACTCGCTCGCAGAGCGGTGGCTACGCGTCCGTGTCGTCATCGAGCGCCGCCACAGCCGCCTCACTCCCGAGCCGAACCGTCGCATGACCGTCGTGTCCGCGATCTCGCCGTGCTCGTCGAACCGCTGGAGCGTCGGGGCGTTGTCGGCGTCAGCGACGTGGGCGACGCGGCGGATCTCGTCGAGGAAGTCCTCGTCGC
>NZ_CBVY010000016.1:39581-41604 GCF_000513435.1 Halorubrum sp. AJ67
CCCCTGTGCGTCCTTGCCCTCCCACGACTATGTATGCTATACGAAGTTTAGGTTACCGGGGCACGTCCGGCGACCGCCGTACCAACAGCGACGGGCCGGCGCGACGATCCGTGGGACGCCGGAGCTGGCCGTCTCCGTCGCACAGCCGACGGTCAACGTCGGCGAGACCAACTCCGTCACGCTCCAAGTGACGAACGACGGCGACCTCGACCTGGGGCCGTCGAGTTCGCGTGCGGTGGTCACCACGGCGCGGAACGTTCGCGTCGAGGCCGACGCCGGTGGCACCCCGCTCACCGTCGAGACCGGAACCGTGGCGATCGGCGCTGTCACCGAGAATCAGCCCGGCTCGGCACCGATCGCGGTCGGCGTCCCGAGCGACGTCGAACCGGGCACCTACGATATCGACGTCGAGGTGCGGTACTCCCACACCTACCAGCAGTCGGGCAACGTCGTCTACGACCGGCAGGAGACCGTCGACCGCGAGGTCACCGTCGAGGTGAGCGACGACGCCCGCTTCGAGATCACGAACGTGACGACCGACGCGCGGGTCGGCGACCAAGGGACGCTCGAAGCCGAGGTCGAGAACGTCGGTGCCGACGCCGCCAGCGGCGCGACGGTCACGCTGGAGTCGGCGAGCGCCGGACTCACCTTCGGGCAGAGTCCCCGTGACTCCGCCCGGATCGGCCAGTTGGAGCCCGGCGAGGCAACGGCCGTGACCTACGACGTCGCCTTCGCGGCCGGCGCTCCCGTCCGCGAGTACGCGCTCGACGGCACGGTGACCTTCGACACGAGCGAGGGGTACCAGCGCGTCGACGAGAGTCCGTCCGCGAGCGTCCGTCCCGGTGCCGAACAGCGGTTCTCGATCGACGACGTCGACTCCGACCTCTACGTCGGCGAACAGGGCGACCTCCGGGGCACGGTCACCAACGACGGCCCCGCGACCGCGCGCAACGTCGTCGTCCAGTACGCCGAGGAGTCGCCGAACGTCGTCCCCGTCGAACGCTCGGTCGCCGTCGGCACGCTCGACCCGGGCGAGTCCGCCGACTTCCGGCTGCCGATCGAGGTTGGCGGCGAGGCCGAGGCGGTCGCTCGCACCGCGGACGTCGCGGTCCAGTACCGCACCGCCGACCTCGAACGGCGGGCCTATCAGGACCTGGAGCTCCTCTTCGACGTCGCGCCCGAGCGCGACCGGTTCGACGTCGCGGTCGCCGACCGAACGCTCGAGACGGGCGGCGAGCGCACCCTCTCGGTCGAGGTGACGAACAACCTCAACGAGACGGTCGGCGACGTCGAGGCCCGGCTGTTCACCGACGATCCGATCGCGACCGGCGACACGGACACGGGGTACGCGCAGACGATCGAACCGGGCGAGACCGTGACGATGACCTTCGACCTGAGCGCGACCGGGTCGGCCACGCCCGGGAGCACGTACCCGATCTCGTTCGACTTCCGGTACGACGACGCCAACGGCGACAGCCAGCTGTCCGACACGGTCCGGGTACCGATCGACGTGACGGAGAGCGAGGGCGGCGGGCTGCCGATCGGTCCGATCGTCGTCGTGCTCGTCGTCCTCGCGGCCGGTGGCGCGGCCGTCTGGTACCGGAGGCGGTAAGCGATGCGACTCGGCGAGCGGATCGAGGCGGGAATACGACGCCTCAACGACGTCATCGTCGACCGCCCGCGCGCGGTCGTCGTCGCGTTCCTCCTGTTGACCGCCGTGTTCGCGGGGGGGATCGGGCTCGTCTCCACCGAGACCGAACCCACGGAGGGGTTCACCGAAGGGCTCGACGAACAGGAGGCGCTCGACGCGGTCAACGAGGAGTTCGAGGACCCGTTCGCGGCTAACGGCGAGTCGACCCAGCTGATCCACGTCAGCGGGAACGCCCTCTCGAAGGAGGCGCTCGTCAGGAACCTCCGAGTACTGGAACGCGTCGAGTCGCGGGAGTCGCTGCGGATGGCGGACGCGAACGGGGCGGCCACGACCGTCGCGCAGGCGACCGACCCCTCGGCGACCACGGTGACC
>NZ_CBVY010000016.1:41624-43251 GCF_000513435.1 Halorubrum sp. AJ67
CCCGGATCGAACGCGGTCGACCGTCGGAACCGGTGTGCGGCTGGCGTCCGTCCGAGCGATTCGGCGCGTTGGTTCCTTTGCGTTCGTACGCGAGGACGGGCGCGAGAGTGCCCTCGCGGGCGACCGGGCACGGGAGGGAATTTTGCTCGGTCGTCCGCGTTCCCGCCCGATCCGTCGCTCCCGCGGAGCGATGCCTGTGCGTCCGGCTCGTCATCGAGCGTGACGGCGCGGACGCGGCGACGACCACCCCGCCCTCACGAGTGCCGTGCTGACACCCGAGCGATCGGGACCACTCGCGAGACGAGAGAGTTTGTCTTAAATAGCGCTCGGCCGGAATTAGAGTATGTCTGCGATGGCGTTCAGCGTGGCCGCGAACACCTCACCGACGGTCGTTCTCGCCGTTAGCACCGCGCTCGCCCTCGGCGTGACGATCGCGTGCGCCGTCTGCGTCGCCGACCGCTGACCGGTTCGTCGGCGTCGGAGCGCGGGCGATCAGCGCGAACCACTCGTCGCGAGGGGGACACCTTCCGTGCGTGAGGACGGTCACCTTCGCGCCCGTCACGAGCGAGCGAGTGCGGGAGGGGAGTTCGCCGGGTCGTTTCGGCCGTTTTTTGCGGATCGTTGCGCTCGGGAGTCACACCGATTCGGTACGTCCCGACTGCGGTCGTCGCCACGCGGCGCTGCTTTTCAACACAGACCGTCTCACTCGGCGTCGGCCGCCTCGCCCGCGCCGTCGACGAACAGCCCGTCGACGATGGTGTCGATCAGCGCTCGGTCGACGCGGGTGGGGTCGGTCGTGGTGCCGGGCTCGCGCACCAGCTCCTGTGAGCGCGTGGTGAAGACCAGCGAGGTGACCGCGTCCCGGACGAGGTCGGGGTCGTCGAACCGGAACGACGGGTCCTCGACCCATCGGTCGGCGTAGCCCAGCGGCTCACCCGGCGTGTCGGCCGCGAGCGACTCCCGCTCGGACTCGGAGAGCTGGTCGAGCAGCGCTTGGAGCTCGTTGTCGACGATCATCCGCGAGATGAGCGGGTCGGAGCGAACCTCGTCGAACAGCGTCTCGAGCATCGTCCGAACCTCCTCGCGCGGTGTCGCGGCGTCCGCGACCGCGGCGTCGACCCGCTCGATGAGCCGGTCGCGCTCCCGTTTCAGCACGGCGACGTACAGCGTCTCCTTCGAGTCGAAGAACTGGTAGAACGTGCTCGTCCCGATGTCGACGGCCTCGGTCACGTCCTTGATCCGCGTCCGCTCGAAGCCGTGTCTGGTGAACAGCTCGCGGCCCGCCTCGACCAACTCCCCGCGGATCCGCTCGCGGTCCTCGTCGCTGAACCGAGTCATCGGATCGGCCGACGCGTCGGTTCGGGGTAACGGTTCTGAATCGACATACACCGGCGTACGATTCCACGAACGAAAACATTATTGATTCGTGGGTTTTTCAGAGAGTGTGAAACGACTCCGTTCTCCCTTGTGCGTTCCGACTACCGACCGGGTGACTTCGGTCCGAACAGATCTCCGTCGCTCGGGTGGCGGAGACGAGGGCGACGCCGCCGACGATGCGGTCGATCGCGCTCACGCGAGGCTCACCGGGTCCGTAGATCCGACGCGGCGCGAGGAGGTGGCGGCGTGA
>NZ_CBVY010000016.1:47108-49753 GCF_000513435.1 Halorubrum sp. AJ67
GGAGGGCGCGACCGAGACCGAGGTGCGCCGGACCGTCCGCCAGCTCGCCGCCGAGAACCCGGCGTTCTCGCGCAGCCTCGCGACCGATTTCAACCCGACGAGCGCCTCGGCGTCCGCCTCGATCACGGTCGTCTCGCACGACGTCCCGAGCGGGTTCGACGATCTCGCGGGCCTCCAGACGGAGGTCGCCTCGATCGCTGAAGACGAGCCGGCGGACATCCGAGCGTTCGGCACCGGGATCACCAACGCCGAGACCGGACAGGTGATCGGCGACTCGCTGACGATCGTGATGCCCGTCGTGGTGCTGTTGCTGTTGCTGTTCCTCGTCGTCGCCTACCGCGATCCGATCGACCTCTCGCTCGGGCTGCTGTCGCTTCTGATGACGGTGTTGTGGACGTTCGGGTTCCTCGGCTACTCGGGGATCCCGTTCAACCAGCAGATGATCGCCGTTCCGGTACTCCTGCTTGCGGTCGGCGTCGACTTCGGCATCCACATCATCAACCGCTACCGCGAGGAGACCGTCGAGGGGTTCGAACCCGTCGAGGCGATGCGGACCGCGAACAACCAGCTGATGGTCGCGTTCGTCATCGTCACGGTGACCACCGTGTTCGGGTTCGGCGCGAACGTCATCTCCGATCTCACGCCGATCCGCGATCTCGGGCTCGCGTCGGCGATCGGTATCGTGTTCACCTTCCTGATCTTCGGGCTGTTCCTGCCCGCGGCGAAGCTGGAGGTCGATCGCCTGCGCGAGCGCTACGGCGTCCCCGAGTTCAACTCGAAACCGATCTCCTCGGAGGACTCGACGCTCGGACGCCTGCTCGCGTTCCCCGCGCGCGCCAGTCGGTACGCGCCGATCGCGTTCGTCGTGGTGCTACTCCTGACCGGCGGCGTCGCGGCCGCCTACGGGAGCGGCGTCGACACCTCCTTCGAGCAGGAGGACTTCCTCCCGCCGGCCGAACAGCCCGAGTACATCACGTCGCTGCCCGAGCCGTTCGCGCCCGGGACCTACACCGTCACGGAGACGATCAACCTGTTGGAAGACCGGTTCGCCACGAGCCAAGACCAGTCGGTGACGATATACGTCGAGGGGAACTTCGAGGAGGACCACGCCTTGGCGGCGCTTTCACAGCCGAACGAGGACCCGCCGGACGCGCTCGCGGTCGGTGACGGCGGAAGCGCTCGCCCGACGAGCGTCGCCACGGTGATCCGGTCGCACGCCGATCGGAACCCCGAGTTCGGCGAACTCGTCGCGCGGAACGACCGCGACGGCGACGGGGTTCCCGAACGCAACCTCGACCGGATCTACGACGAGCTGTTCGCGTCGCCGTCCGGCGACCGCGCCGAGCAGTACCTCACGCCGGACCGGCGGAACGCCAAGATCGAGTACGCGATCGACGCGGACGCATCGCAGGCCGAGGCCGCCGCCGACGCCCGCGCGTTCGCCGAGGACTTCCGGTACGAAGCGACCGCGACCGGACAGCTCGTCGTCTTCGACGCGATCACGGACATCATCTTCGACTCGGCGATCCAAGGGATGATCCTCGCCGTGGGACTGACGGCCGGGTTCCTCGTCGTCGCCTACGCCGTGTTAGAGGGGAAACCGTACCTGGGGATCGTGAACGTCTTCCCGATCTTGGTCGCGATCGCGTTCCTCATCGGGACCATGCGGGCGCTCGGACTATCCCTGAACGCGCTGACGGCGACGATCCTCTCGATATCCATCGGGCTGGGGATCGCGTACTCGGTCCACGCGACCCACCGGTTCATTGACGAGTACAACAGCGGTCGGAACGCCTACGACGCGATGACCACGACGCTGTCGGGCACCGGGGGTGCGCTCCTCGGGAGCATGCTCACGACGTCGCTCGGCACGGGAGCGCTCGCGCTCGCGATCACGCCCGTGCTCGGGGACTTCGGGCTCCTGATGGCGCTGAGCGTTCTGTACTCGTTCGTGTTCACGGTCGTCGCGTTGCCGCCGGCGGTGTTGCTGTGGGAGCGCTACCGCAGCACGCCGACGGGACGGACCGCGGCGAGTTCGGCCTGAACTCCAAGGCGGCGACCGTCGACGACACCGACCGCCTCGGGGTCGCCGTCGAGACCACTGACGGGCGGCGACGCGAGACGAAGCGGCGGGTCAGGGCGAACGGAGAGAACCGATCGTCAGTCCGCGGTCGACGCGCCGGTCCCCGCGGGTGCGACGCTCCCGCCCTCTTTGTCACCGGCTGCCGACTCCGCGTCGGCCGTCAGCGTCTCCACGTTGGCGAACACGAAGCCGGCGAAGCCGACGCGCAAGAGGATGTCGAGGTACTCCAGCGTCACCGTCGCGGTGAAGGCGTCGAACAGCCCGGCGATCTGGAGCATCGCCCACGCGATCAACACGCCGAAGGCGAACAGCGCGAGGTTCCGCGTCTTTGTGTAGAACAGCTCGCGGGCGGGGGGCTGCCGCGACGCCGCGCTCGCCACCGGCCCGAAGAACAGCCCGATCAGCGTCACGTACCCGACGAGGATGGCGAGCGTGCCCGCCGTCGCGAGCGGCCCCGCGAACCGTAATAACTTCGATAGCATACATTANACGAAGTTATACGATGGTTCGCGGTGGATTGTGGTCNCGTCTAGAGCAAGAGCGTTTGGACCCGGAAACNCCT
>NZ_CBVY010000016.1:52999-55955 GCF_000513435.1 Halorubrum sp. AJ67
CCGCGAGCTCCGCGACGAGGCGCTCGCGGCGGAGCCGGACGAGGAGCGGTAGGCTCCCCGCGACGCCGCGACCGACCGCCGTTGTCTCGGTTCGTAATCGAGTGTATGTCAGTTTCTCGTCGTCGGATCGAAACCCCCGCGGTATCGTCGCCGTAGGGGGCTGAGGGTTAGGGTTTGGGAGCGAAAGTGACAGTTTCGTTGAAACGCGAGTTTTTATAATTAATGAACGTGATGAACTCACGTCGCATGTGGGTGAGCATTCCTAACACGAGTCGTGGAGGGTGTCGAACTGCTGGATATAACGGGGGGACGAAGGGATGACGACCGGCGTCGACGTCGCGGTTGCGGCGGTACCGCTGCTGCTCGCGGGCGTCCTGCTTGTCGGCCTCCTCTGGCCGGCGACGCGCGCGATGCCGCTGGCGTGGGTCGCCGCGATCGGGGTGGGCTACTTCGCGTGGAACATGCCGGTGAACTGGCTGTTGGGCGCGTCCGCCGTGGGGGTGATGACCGCGATCGAGATCCTCTGGATCGTCTTCGGCGCGCTCGTCCTCCTGTACACGCTGATGGAGGCGGGCGCGTTCGACCGGATCAACCGCGGGTTCGCGGCGGTGAGCGACGACCGCCGCGTCCAGATCGTCCTGATCGCTTTCTTCATGGCGACGTTCATCGAGGGGGCGGCCGGCTTCGGGACGCCCGCGGCGGTCGTCGCGCCGCTGCTGCTGGGACTGGGCTTCCCGGCGCTCGCGGCGGTCATCGCGGCGATAATCGGCCACATCATCGCCGTCACGTACGGCGCGGTGGGGACGCCGATCGTCGTCGGAATCGAGAGACCGCTCGGCAGCGTCGAGTTCACGCGGAGCGCCATCGAGGGGAGCGGGATGACCGTCCAGGAGTTCTCGGTCGAGGTGGCCGCGTGGGCGGCGACGTATCACGCCTTGGTCGGGTTCGTGATGCCGCTTTTCGCGGTCGGGATGGTCGTCTACTTCTTCGGCGACCCCGACGAGCGCTCGCTGGCACCGGCGTGGGAGGTCGCGCCGCTGTGTCTCGCCTCCGGGATCGCGTTCGCGGTGCCGTACTGGCTCTCGGCGTGGTTCCTCACCGCCGAGTTCCCGTCGCTGATCGGCTCGATGGTCGGCGGCGCGATCATCCTGAGCGTCGTGCGCGCCGGCTACCTCCTGCCGGACAACGAGTGGGAGTTCCCCGAGCGCGACCGGTGGAAGGACCACTGGGTCGGCACGATCGAACCGGGCCAGTCGAACGGCTCGAACGGCGGTAGCGCGGAGAGCCGCGGCGGCGTCTCGCCCGAGGCCGAGGCGGCCGACCTGGAGGGCGGCGAGGACATCTCCCTGCTCAAGGCGTGGTCGCCGTACGTCCTGCTCGTGGTCCTGCTCGTGGTCACGCGAGCGGTCGGCCCGATATCGAACTTCATCAACCGCAACGTCTTCATCGTCAACTGGAACGACATCCTCGGGACGACGCTCAGCGGGTCCGTCGCGTGGATGAACGTCCCCGGCTTCTGGCTGCTCGTGAGCGCCGTCCTCGCGATCCCGATCTTCGGAATGTCCGGTCAGGAGGTGGGCGACGCGTGGAAGGAGGCGGCCCGGAAGATCGTCTCGCCGTTCATCGCCCTCGTCTTCGTCATCGCGATGGTCCAGGTGATGCTCCAGTCCGGCGCGCACCCGGGCGCGCCCGAGGTCGGGAGCATGATCGTGTTGCTCGCGCAGACGACCGCCGACCTGCTGGGGGTCGCCTACCCCGCCGTCGCGGCGCTCATCGGCGCGCTCGGTGCGGCGATGGCCGGCTCGAACACCGTCTCGAACATCACCTTCGGCGCGTTCCAGTTCGAGGCGGCGACGCAGCTCGGGCTCCCGCGGACGATCATCGTCGGCGCGCAGGCCGTCGGCGGCGCGATCGGGAACCTCGTCGCGATCCACAACCTCGTCGCCGCGCTGGCGACGGTCGGTCTCCTCGGACAGGAGGGGCGGGTGATGCGGCTGAACCTCATCCCCCTGCTGTACTACGCGACGGGCGTCGGGCTGCTGTGTGTGCTGTTCAGCTACGTGCTGTTCACCGGCGTGTTCTGACCGCCGGGACCGACGCCGCGGTGCGGAGTTTTTATCGACTCGACGGCGACTCGCGAGTCGCGAGTCTGCTGACTCGGACGGAGCAATCCGGCGCTATCGGTCTTATCGAAACCCGCGGCGATTGATGGTTTCACAGCCTCGATCGCTCGCTACAGGTGACGGAGTGATCGATCTGCCGAGTTAGTGCGGTGGCGCGCGCCTCCGAGCGCCCTTTTAAGGGCGCGAGGAGCGCCGCGCGAGGGAGTCGACCGGTCGGAGCGAAGCGGAGACCGGTCGACGAGGCTGGGGAGGCGTGAGGTGCTGTGCGCGGTGCGGGGTGGGGCTCGAAGGGGCAGCTGCGAGGCGGGCGCAGGCGACGTAAGCACCGCAGCGAGTGAGCGAAGCGAACGAGTGAGGAGCGCAGCGAGCGTGCGCCCGCCTCGCGGCTGGGGCTTCGGTGGCCTCTGTGTCGATAACTGATTTATAAGTGATCACAGCATTCTACAGCCGAGTGGCTGGGGCTTCTGCGGTGGTCACCGCATCAGAAGCAACGGTATTTCCAGCACGAACATCGGCCACGAGATAGCCGCCTTATAAGCGCTCTTCAGCGACCGGCCGTTTCAGGCGAGAAGATACGCGACTCAGGCGCGCAGCCAGTCGACGAGGCGCGCGACCGGACTGGTCGTCGCGTCGAGGTCCTCGGGTCGCGGGGTGTCTTTCAGTCGCACGGATCCGTTCTTGTAGATCGTTTTGATATCAGTCATTACATCCACAGATAGGACTCTCACGGGCATAAGAAGCTCGAAATCGCAATATATCGTGGTGAATAGTTCGTGATATATCAACCGGATCGTCAGGATCGTTCGGGGGGGGTTTCNCCGGGGCGAGGAAGG
>NZ_CBVY010000016.1:56539-62133 GCF_000513435.1 Halorubrum sp. AJ67
ACTCCGCGGGCGCGTCGAACGCCAGCCGCTCGTCGACGCGGCCGGCGTCGAGGTACTCCAACACGCCGTAGGCGGCGGCCGACACCGCCTCGACGTCGTCGCCGTCGAGGAGGTCTAAGTACTCGTCTTGAAACATCACCGCGTCCGAGGGCTCGACGAAGACCACCGACTGGCCGTCGCGGACCCGGGGCGCGAGCCGCTCGACGTTGGTCGCGGCGCGCTTGCGGGCGTCGTCGAGGAACCCCGTCGAGAACGCCGCCCGACCGGAGGGAGCCAGATCGTCGGGTACCTCCACGCGGACGTTCGCGGCCTCCAGCACCGAGACGGCCGCCTTCCCGGCCGCCGGGTAGCTGTAGTTCGTGTAGGTGTCCGGGAACAGCGCGACCGTGTCGACCGCCTCGGCGGGGGCGACCGTCGAGCCGCCGCGCGCCGCGAACCACTCCTCGAAGCTCTCGGAACGGAACGTCGGCAGCTCGCGGTCGGGCGCGATCCCCGCCACCGCGTCCATCACCTTGCGAGCGCCGGGGATCTTCGTCGCCGCGTTCGAGATCGGCGCGAGCGTGCTCCCCAGCGCGGAGAACCGGTCGATGTCCCGGAAGATCCGCTCGCGGAGTCCCGACCCCTCCTCCTCGTGGTGTTCGTGTTTCACCTCGGCTTTGAGCTTCGCGAGGTCGACGCCGGTCGGGCAGTCGCTTTTGCACCCCTTACAGCCGACACAGAGGCCGAGCACCTCCTCTTGGAAGCGGTCGGAGTGGATCTCGTCGTCGTCCAGCTCGCCGCTGATGGCGGCCCGGAGCATGTTCGCGCGCCCCCGGGTCGCCTGTATCTCCTCCTCGGAGGCGCGGTAGGTCGGACACATCACGCCGGAGTCCGTCTCCCGACAGGTGCCGCAGCCGTTACACAGCTCGACGAGATGGGAGAACCCGCCCTCGTCGTCGAAGTCAAGCGTCGTCTGCGGCTCGATCGACTCGTACGCGGGGCCGTACCGGAGGTTCTCGCGCATGTCCGTGTCGGCCGCGGTGTCGGGGTAGCCGCGCTCGGCGGCGGTGTCGCCGTCGACGTAGACGACCTTCCCAGGGTTCATCCGCCAGTCGGGGTCGAACGTCGACTTGAGCTCCTGGAACGCGCTCCACAGGTCCTCGCCGTACATCTTCGGGTTGAACTCGGTGCGCGCGAGCCCGTCGCCGTGCTCGCCGGAGAACGCGCCGTGATGCTCCAACACGAGGTCGGTGACGTCCTCGGAGATGGAGTGCATCTTCTCGACGCCCTCATCCTCTTTGAGCGAGAGTATCGGCCGGATGTGGAGCGTGCCGCTCCCGGCGTGCGCGAAGTAGGCGGCCGAGGTGTCGTGGTTCTCCAGCACGTCCTCGAACTGCCCGACGTACTCGGCCAGCTCCTCGGGCGGCACGGTCGCGTCCTCGATGAACGGGTACGGCTTCGGGTCGCCGCGCATGCTCATCAACAGCGGGATGGCAGCCTTTCGGAGCTTCCAGAGGTCTTCCTGGTCCTCGTCGGTGTACGCCTCCAGCACGTCGAAGGCGTCGCCCTCGTCGACGAAGTGGGCGGTCGTGTCCGCGATCGCCGCCTCGAAGTCGTCGACCAGCTCCGAGTCCCACTCCAGCATGAGCGCCGCGGCCGCCCGGTCCGGGATCGGCTCGGCGTACTGCGCGAACTCCTGTGACCCGGCCGCCAGCGAGAACACCTCGTCGTCCATCAGCTCGACCGCGCTCACGGGGAACTCTAGGGCCTCGGGCACGGCCTTCATCGCGTCGACCAGCGAGTCGAACGTGTACAGCGCGAGCGCCGTCTCCTCGGGCCGGGTGACGAGCGACACCTCGGCCTCGACGACCGTGCCGAGCGTGCCCTCCGCGCCGACGAACAGCTTCGAGAGGTTGATAACCTCCTCGCCGTCGTCGTTCTCGTAGATCACCTTGTGGAGGTTGTACCCGGAGACGGAGCGCTTGAGGTTCGGATACTTCTCGTCGATCTGCGCTCGGTTGTCCTCGACGAGCGCCCGCGTCGTCTCGTAGAGGGACGCCTCCAAGTCGTCGCCCGAGACGATCGCCTCGTACTCCGGGGAGTCGAGGACGACCTCGCGGGTCTCGATCAGCGAGCCGTCCGCGAGCACGACCGTCAGCTCCTCCGTGTACGCGTCCGTGATCCCGTACCGCACCGAGTGCGCCCCGGTGGAGTTGTTGCCGATTCCGCCGACGACGGTCGCCCGCGCGGAGGAGGCCGGGTCGGGCGCGAACTTCAGCCCGTCCTCGGCGAGGCGGTCGTCGAGGTGGTCCTGAACGACGCCGGGCTGGACCACTGCCCGCCGGTCGTCGGGGCGGACCTCCAGAATCTCGTCCATGTGCGTGGAGAAGTCCAACACCACGCAGCCCGGCCCGACGGTCTGTCCGCCCAGCGAGGAGCCGGCCCCCCGCGGGATGACCGGGACACCGTGGTCGGCGGCGACTTCCATCGCGGCCTGAACGTCCGCGACCGAGCGCGGGATCACGACCCCGGCCGGTCGCGCCTGATAGATGCTCCCGTCCGTCGCGTACAGCACCTGCGCGTACTCGTCGAACTGGACCTCTCCCGCGACCCGCTCGCGGAGGTCCGATGCCAGGTCCCGATAAGCGGCCACGTCCGGCCGGTCGTGACCGAGCGCGGCCGCGGACGTGTCCAGGTCCGGCGTGTCGCTCCCCCACGTGGGTTCGGTTGCCATAGTGTGATCCGGGGCAAGCGAGAGAATAAAACCTTTGTTAATGATAATTTTGCGAGGCGATCCGGTTCCGGTCACCGTCGCCGTGCGGCCGTCTCCCGCCGGGATTTAACCCGTCTCCCCGAGAGGCGGGTACCATGGAGATACTCCACACGTGTCTCAACGTGGCCGACGCGGACCGGACGGCGGACTGGTACGTCGAACAGCTCGGGTTCGAGCGCTCCTGGGAGTTCACGACCGCGGACGGTGACACGCGGAACGTCTACGTCGCGGACGACGCCGGCGTCGAGTTTCAGCTCTCCGACACGGACGGCGAGGAGCCGAGCGACGACGGCGACCGGTACGACCACGTCGCGGTCGACGTCGACGAGGCGTTCGAGTCGATCGACCACCACGGCGTCGTGAAGGAGCCGGGCGACCAGCCCGAGGCCGGCGCGCGCACCGCGTTCGTGAAAGACCCCGACGGGCACGCGGTCGAACTGATCGAGCCGCTTTAATCGGAACTGGCGAACGACGAGCGATTTCGGGAGTACGTATCGCGCGTCGATTGATCGGTTGTTTATAAGTGGCTAAGTGGTGTCGCTGTCGGCTATCTATAAGTGAACGACGATTCGGCGAAGGCCTCCAAAGCCCCAGCCGTGAGGCGGGCGCACGCTCGCTGCGCTCCTCGTCACTCGCTTCGCTCGTTCCTGCGGTGCTTACGTTGCCTGCGCCCGCCTCACGGCTGCCCCTTTGAGTCCCACCCGATCGCAACCGCACAGCACCTCACACCTCCCCAGCCTCGTCGGTCGCCTCCACTTCGCTCCGGCGACCGACTCCCTCGCGCGGTGCTCCTCGCGGCCGCCTTCGGCGGCACGCTCGGAGGCACGCGCCACCGCATTATTCTTTATAGACGGTCCTCGTCGTCGCTCAGATCTTTTTAAATGTACGCTCACCGACTCGGGTTTATAGTACGCACCCCCGCCGTCGTCCAGAGCACGACCGCTCTAAGACTGAGTCGGCGCAAAAAAATCGGTGTATCAGCGGGACGCGGGTCGAACGGTCGAGACCGATTACAGGATGCCGGCGGCCTCGGCCTTCTCGACGATGTCTTGGGCCATCTTGTTGGTCGCCTCGTCGACCATCTGGCCGTCGACGCTCACCGCGCCCTTGCCCTCCTCCATCGCCTCGGCGTAGGCGTCGACGATGCGCTTGGCGCGCTCGGCCGTCTCCGGGTCCGGCGCGAACACTTCGTTGCCGATCTCGATCTGCGAGGGGTGGATCGCCCACTTACCGTCGCAGCCGATCATGTTGGCGTTGCTCGCGGACTCGCGGAACCCGTCGGGGTCCTCGATGTCCGCGTACGGGCCGTCGAGACAGGGGAGGCCGGCCGACTTCGCCGCGGAGTTACACTCCGAGAGCGCGTGGTGCCAGTAGTGGCCGGGGTACTCGGGGAACTGCCCGATGTCGAGTCCGGGCGTCCCCATCGCGGCCGAGTAGTCGCCGGGTCCGAAGATGATAGAGGAGAGGCGATCGGAGGCGTGGGCGATCTCGTGGACGTTGTGGATCCCCTCGCCGTCCTCGATCTGGGGTTCGAGCCCGATCGCGCCGACCTCCAGCCCGTTGTTCTCCTCGACCTGCGCGAGGAGGTTCTCGACGGTGTGAACGTCGCTGGCGGACTTGACCTTCGGGACGATGATGTCGTCGATGTACTCGCCCGCCTCGCCGACGACGGTGATCACGTCGTCGTACCACCACTTGGTGTCGATTCCGTTCATACGGAAGCTGAGGACCTTGTCGCTCCAGTCCTCCTCGCGGGCGGCCTCGATCAGCGGCTCGCGCGCGGCCGGCTTCGCGTCGGGCGCGACCGAGTCCTCTAAGTCGAGGAAGACCTCGTCGGCGTCGCTGTCGGCGGCCGAATGCATCATCTTCTCGTCGCTCGCGGGCGTCGCTAGCTGCGTCCGACGAAGGGTGACGTCAGTCATGTGTGACAGGTCTATCACCCTTATCCATGAAAATAAAGCTACCCCAGTCGGGGTTTTTACAGGGAGTCGATCCCGAGTTAACATCCGGAGCCGGCGGCGGCGGATCAGTAGTCACCGAGCACGCCCAACCGCCGCGCTCGCCGGGTAGCGAGCTGGAACACGAGGTAGCCGCCGAGCAGGTAGCCGACCGCCACGGCGACGAGCAGCCCCAGATCGGCGAGCGGAAACTCCCAGAGTCGGATCCCGTCGACCATCGCGCGCTGGAGCATGGCGCTCCCGTGCGCCAGCGGCAGCACGCGCGTCCACGGCAGGTCGAAGACGGGCGCGGAGATCAGCGCGACGAAGCCGAACTGGAGGAGGTTGAGCCAGTTGCCGATCCGCTTGTACAGCACCGTCACCCCGCCCGCGGCGAAGCCGAGTCCGAGGACCGAGACGATCGACAGCCCCGCGACGGCGACCACCGTCACCGGCGCGAGGCTGAGCCGCGTCCCGGTCGCGAGGAGCATGGCCGCGAGGATCACCGCGCTCGTGAGGAACGTCCGCACCACCTTCGCGACCCCTTTCAACAGCGCGACGGGCGCGAAGCCGAACGGGGTGGTGATGTGCCGCTCTAAGGTCCCCCACTGGACCTCGCTGCCGATGTCGTTCGACACCGAGGAGTACGCGCCCACCGACAGCGTCCACAGGAAGTAGCCGACGACGATCCCCTCGATCGAGTCCGTCAGCGCCTGCCCCGCGAGCAGCTGCCCGCCGAGGAACAGCGCGGCGAAGAAGAACAGCGAGACCACGATCCCCCCGATCGCGTTGGCCGGGTAGCGCACGAAGATGAGGAACTCCCGGTACAGCACGGCCCGCGCAAGATGGTAGTAGGTGGCCGGCCGCGGCTCGTCCTCGTCTCCACTCACGAGGAGTCACCGCCG
>NZ_CBVY010000016.1:64979-65593 GCF_000513435.1 Halorubrum sp. AJ67
CCACCGCGCAGATGTCACAGGTCGCCTGCGTGACGAGGAGGTCCGGCTCCAGGGCGGCGAGCCGCTCCTCGTCGAGGTCGTAGACCGCGCCGTCGACCGCGCGCATCTGGGCGTCGATGTCGCTCGCCGAGCGGTCCTCGTAGTCGACGACGGTGCTTGTCAGCGTCGGTAGCTCGCGGGCGGCCGGCGGGTGGTCGCAGCTGTGCGAGGTGCCGACCGGTTCGACGCCGAGGGCGAACAGCGTCTCCGTGGCGGATGGCAGCAGGGAGGCGACGCGCATGGTCGACTTGAAGCGCGCGAGGGACTAAAGTCAGGGGTCCGAACGCGGTCGGTCACCGGGCGGGAAGCCACTCGAGGCGGGGACGGACGACCACGTAGCCGGCGTAGAGCAACGTCGCGTACGCGAGGGCGAACGACGCCGTCCGGAACCATCTGGTAGTCGGGGCGTCGAGCGTGTTCAACAGGATACACGCGAGGAGGGTACTCAGGAGGACGAACCGGGCGTCGCGTTGCTCCATAGTTTCGAGGGACATTCCGCGATAGCAAATGCGTGGCGATGCGAGAGGCCGCGTGCGGACCGTCATTCGCCGTCGGCGACGGCGTCCGCGGTCGCC
>NZ_CBVY010000016.1:67571-69528 GCF_000513435.1 Halorubrum sp. AJ67
CGAAGCCCGCGAAGGCGCTCGCGATCCCGGCGGCGACCGCGGCCTCGCTTTCGACCGCGACGGCGTAGTACGCCCCGTCCTGACGGTATAGCCCCGACCGCACGCCCGAGCCGTTCGCGGTCCCCTCGTCGATGACCCGTCGGACGCTCGACGGTGACTCGGACGCCGGGCGGGCGACGGCCGCGAACACCGACTCGGCGTCGGTCTCCCGCATCTCGATCGTCGCGTTCGTCGTCTCCCCACGGGTGGAGAACGTCCACGCGTAGTAGCGGCCGTCGTACCGGACGTACGGCGACTCGACGTCGTCAAGGACGATGTTCAACTCCGGCGAGAGCACGCCGTCGAACGATCCGGTCGCGGCGGCGGTGCGGATCGGCTCCCGGTACCGGTCGGGCGTGTCCGAGAGCCGCTCGTCGAGGTCGGTGACGTTGGGGGGCCGCCTCCGCGACGGTGCTCGGATCCTCGCCGGGTTCGACCGCCGTCGCCTCGTAGGTGATATCCGTGCCGCCGGCCGTCGCCTGAAAGGCGAAGCTGAGCGCGACGCCGACGAGAAGCAGGCACACGATCGTGGCGGTTCCGGCGGAGGGGAGGGCGGAGGACACGAACGGTCGATTCGTAAATTCCAGTTGAAAGTTTTTCGTTCGGGAGCGCCGCGGCCGCGGCTCCGGGAGAGAGCGACGCGCGATAGAAAGTCGGGATTCGAGGCGGGGTCGTGCCCGACCGCGTCAGTCGTCGGCCGGGGCGCGCGGTTCCGCCGGCGGTTCGGTCTCCTCCGTCTCACCCGCCGGCTCGTCGACCGCGTCGACGTCGGGGATCTCGTCGTCGCGTTCGTCCGCCTCATCGGGCCGGTGACGCGCCTCGATTTCCGTCCACGTGCGCGCCTCGTCGTAATGATGGCACATGACAACTATTGACAAGAACTGGTGGCTTCTAAAAGTTACGCCGATATCGGGTATCTCTGGACGCTTAGCGTGGGAAAAGACGGATCTGCGGTGCCGTGGCGCGCGCCTCCGAGGCCGTATCGCGGCCGAGGAGCGTCGCGCGAGGGAGTCGCTGGCTCCCGGAGCGAAGCGGAGGGTGCCAGCGACGAGGTTGGGGAGGCGTGAGGTGCGGTGCGGTTGCGGGGCGGGACTCGAAGGGGCAGTCGCGAGGGCGAAGACGCGCGACGCAAGGACCGAAAGGAGCGAGCGGAGTGAGCGACTGAGGACCACAGCGAGCGCATCGAGTCCTCGCGACTGGGGCTTCGGCGGTCCCGGTAGTAACGAGAGTCGTCGCGTACAGCCGAGTGACCGGGGCTTCGGCGGTCTCAGTCGTGACGGGATCAACAACGTACAGCCGAGCGGTCGAGAGTTCGAAGACCCCGATCGTGTCGGTCCGAGGGTTGCGAGACGCTTATACGTCGCCGTGGGGCTTCACCAGCACCTTGATCGCCTCGCGCTCGTCCATCATGCGGTACCCCTCGGGGACCCCGTCGAGGTCGACCGTCTCGGTGAAGATCGGCGACGGGTCGAGCGTGCCCTGAAGCACGTCGGACATCAGTTCTTCGGCGTAGGCGCGGACCGGGGCGACCCCGCCCGCGAGCGTGACGTTGTCGCCGAACATGCCGAACACGTCGAGGCCCTCGTCGTCGACGCCGTACGGGACCCCGACGTAGCCGATCTGCCCGCCGGGGCGGACGACATCGATGGCGGTGTTCATGGCGCTCGCCGCGCCGACGCACTCCATCACGTGGTTCGGGCCGCCGTAGGTGAGCTCGCGGATCCGCTCGACCGCTTCCTCGCCACGTTCGGAGACGGTCTCGGTCGCGCCGAACTCCGCGGCGAGTTCGAGCCGGTCCTCGTGGTGGCCCACGGCGATTATCCGCTCCGCGCCGAGTCGGCGAGCCGCGAGGACGCCGCAGAGGCCGACCGCGCCGTCGCCGATGACGGCCACCGTCGACCCTTCCTCGACGCCCGCG
>NZ_CBVY010000016.1:75837-77582 GCF_000513435.1 Halorubrum sp. AJ67
CGCCGCGCGGCTCGCGGAGTTCGCGGCCGCGTCGGAAGCGGTGACGGAACCGGAAGGAGTGTACCCCGAACTAGAGCGGTTCCGGCTGTACGTCGTCACGCAGGCGACGGTACTGGCGTCCGGCTGGTTCGCCGGCACCGCCGCCCGCGGGCGCTACGCGGCGTTGCTTCACTCCGGCGCACTGGTGGCGTGCTGTTACGTCGTGTTCACCGTCGGCGGGCTGGTGTGAAAACTCGTCCGTCGTCTCGCGCCTGCCACCCACGGACTACTTCGATCGTTCGGCGATCTTTTCGGTAGCATCGGCAAGCCGTTTCGTCTCTTGAACGAGTCTGGAAAGAAAGTAGCCGAAGAGGATCAGCGTTAGTCCCCACATGAACGGTGAAATTCCGATCCCCACGAGGAGTCCGCATCCCACCCAGACGACTCCGGAGACGCCGAAAAGGAGTGTTTGAATCTTCCCATCCGCGTTCATGCGCAGTCGTGCGAGGGAAGCGTGATAGGTGTTGTGGGATTTGCATTTCGATACGACACACCTCCTACGCCCGCCGTCCCGCCGGGTTCGTCACGAGAGGATGCTCGGGTCGCCGGGAAACCGCGCCGCCGCCCCGACACGAGGCTTTTCTACCGTGCCGGCGCATACGTACGTCCATGGACGAGAAGACCGCCGACCTCCGCGACCTGTTCGTCGACACCACCGGGTCCGAGTCGGTCACCGAGCGCCAGGACGCGGCGCGGGGGACCCTCATCGACTCCGACGAGGCGTCGGTCGACGCGACCGCGCTCGACCTCGTCGCCGCGATGCGCGAGCGGTACGGCTTCTCGACGGATCTCGACAATGCGGCGTACGTCCTCGTCGCCCGCGGGCGGTTCGAAGACGACGACGACGCCGAGACCGCGGCCGCGCTCCGCGACGCGCTGGACGAGCGGGAGGAGGCCGATATCGACCCCACAGATGTCGACGCCGAGACGGTTCGGAAGATGCGACTCGACCTCCACCTCGTGCGCGACGCCGACCGGGAGGCCGACAGTGACGGTGCGGGCGACGACTTCGCGTACGCCGACCTGAAGCGGCTCACCGGCGCGGGCAACTCGATCGTCGAGTGCGCGGCGGAGCTCGGCGCGACGCCCGATCGGGTCGCCCGCTACGCCGCGGTCGCGCGCACTGACATCGCCTCGACTCGGGCGAACGACCGGTTTCGCGACACGTTCCGCGATCTCTTCACCGACGCCGACATCGAGGGGTCGCTCGCGAGCGACGCCCGCGAGGACGGGCTGAAAGAGGCGACCGAGGACATCGAGACGGACGTGTCACTCTGAGCGGCTGGCGACGGATCGGCGGCGAGCGCTCTCGAATCCCCAGCCGCTTGGCTATACACCGCTGATCTCGTCACGACTGAGACCGCCGAAGCCCCAGCCGCGAGGACTCGATGCGCTCGCTGTCGTTCGAGACGCCGGAGGCGTCTCGTGATGACGAGAGAGCTTCGCTCTCTCGAACCACGGTCCTCAGTCGTTCGCTTCGCTCACTCCCTGCGGTCCTTGCGTCGCGCGTCTTCGTCCTCGCGGCTGCCCCTTCGAGTCCCGCCCCACCGGAAGACGGTCCTGCTCGCTTCGCTGCGCGGGCTGCGACTTCCGTGCTCCCGCTCGCTGCGCTCGCGGGAACGCACAGCACCGCAGCCTCACACCCCCCCAGCCTCGTCGCTGGCGGTCTTCGCTTCGCTCGACCGCCAGCGACTCCCTCGCGCGGC
>NZ_CBVY010000016.1:83016-83673 GCF_000513435.1 Halorubrum sp. AJ67
CGCCGCCTACTCGATGTCGACGTCGTCGTCGAGGAACGCCTGACACTCGACTGTCCGGCCCTCTGGATCCTCGGCGAAACACTGGTAGATGTCGTACGTCTCGTTCTCTCGCGGCTCCTCCACGACCGCGTCGCCGAGTCGATCCCGGGCGGCGTCAACGCTCTCCCTGTCCGGGTAGACGAAGGTGAGGATGCCGCAGTCGTCGGCCGCCGCGCGCTCGCAGAACCCGAACAGGAAGCCGTCGAACTCGAGTATCGTACAGTCCGGCTGTTCGAGCCGCACGGTCGCGTCCAGTCGGTCGCGGTAGAACTCGACGACCGCGTCGCGTCGCTCCGTCGCGTGGAAGACGATTCCGGTCACGTCCGCCCGCTCTCGGCCGGATCACTTCATCGCTCCGGGTGGGTCGGCGCGTCGAACCCCCCGCGGACGAGCGGCTTCGCGACGTGGCGGCGCGCGCTCGGCGGCACCTCGTACCACCCCGGTTCGAGGTCGCGGTCGATCGGCGTCTCGACCTTCCCCGACGCGCTCGTCCCGCAGTCGCGACAGCGGTACCCCTGACCACGTCCAGCCGAGGACATCGAGCGCCCGCAGTCGGGACAGGTCGGCACGGCTGGCGCGGTCCGAACGAGGTCGCGCACGGCGAACTTCTCCAGTTTC
>NZ_CBVY010000016.1:85723-88059 GCF_000513435.1 Halorubrum sp. AJ67
GACCGTCTCGACGGCGACCTCGGCGGCCCGTCCCGCGCCGACGCCGGAGACGTGGAGCGCGACCGCGGCGTTCCCCCTAGTCTTGTGTTTCACGGCCGGATTCAGGCGGACGAGGAGACGTCGCCGGACCCGGCCGCCGGCGTCCGCGAGCCGTTCCGCGATCCGCGTCGCCACGTACGTCGTACACATCCCGCGCTCGCGGGAGTCGGTGTCGTCGACGGCGACGATCGGCATGTAACGACGTTCGCGACGGCGGGTCAAGCCCCTTTCGAGGGCGGGCGAGTCGCGTCCCGCCCCCGCCAGATCGCTCTCGGCGCTCGCGGAGTATTTAACCGTTTCCCGGCCCGAGCGGAGAAAATCGCAGGCGGGCGGTGGTTTCGTCGGGAGGCGGACGACACAACGCATATATACGCCGAGACGCTTATTTTAGCTATGTCCCGGACTGCGCTCATCGGAAACGTCACCGCGATGCTGGAGGACGCGGGGTTCCTCGTCAGCGACCGGTGTGCGGTCCGGCCCAAGAGCTTCGACGTGGCGGCCCGGCGCGACGAGGACCTCCTCCTTTTGAAGATACTCGGCAACGTCGACGCGCTCGACGCGGAGACCGGCGCGGAGATGCGCCGGCTCGGCGAGTACCTCAGGGGGACGCCGATGGTGATCGGCGTCCGTACCCGCGACGAGGAGCTGAAACCCGGCGTCGTCTACTTCAGACACGGCGTACCGGTGATCAACCCCGACACCGCGTACGACCTGTTCGTCGAGGGGATGCCGCCGCTCATCTACGCCGCCCCCGGCGGACTGTACGTCAGCCTCGACGGCGACCTGCTGGCCGACGAGCGCGAGGAGCGCGGCTGGTCGCTCGGCCGTCTCGCGACCGAACTCGGCGTCTCCAGACGCACCGTCTCGAAGTACGAGGACGGGATGAACGCCTCCATCGAAGTGGCGATCCAGCTGGAGGAGCTGTTCGACCAGCCGTTCTCCAGCCCGGTCGACGTGCTGGAGGGCGCGGACGACGTCCGCGACGCGGAGCCGACGCCGTCCGCGCCCGCGGCCGACCCCGACGACGAACACGTCCTCCACGTGCTCACGAGCGCCGGGTTCACCGTCCACCCGACCGCGCGTGCGCCGTTCAAGGCGGTCTCCGAGGACGAGGACAGCCCGGCGACGCGCGTGCTCACCGGCCACTCGGCGTTCACCGCCGCGGCCGAGAAGCGCGCCCGGATCATGTCTTCCATCGGCGAGGTGGCCCAGACCCGCTCCGTGTACTTCACCGAGGAGGACGAGAAGCGCGAGTCGGTCGACGGCACCGCTCTCGTCTCCTGCGAGGAGCTCGCGGACGTCACCGATCCGGAGGAGATCCGCGAGCTGATCCGCGACCGCGCCCGCGCGCCGTCAGAAGCCTGATCGGCATCGCAGCCCGGTCCCCCGAGACGGTTTCTCGCCTCGTTTCTCTCGTCACCGACCGAGCAGCCGACTGAAGAATCCGCCGTCCTTCCCGTCGCCCTCGTCCTCCTCGTCGCCGGCGTCCGGAGGCGACTCCGCGCCGGTCTCGCCGTCCGCGCTCTCGCCGCTGGCGTCGTCGCCGTCTTCCGGCTCCTCCGACAGCACGGTGTTCATCGTCCCGGTATCGTCGTCGCGAAACGGAATGCTGCCGGCCAGTTCGTCGTCGATGTCGTCGTCCGACTCGGTCCGCTCGGTCGCCGTCACCCGCGCGGTCTCGTCCGCATCCGGGATCGCGTCGGGGTCGTCGCCGTCGTCGGTCTCGGCGTCGCTCTCTGCGGTGGCATCGATGTCGGTGTTGGCGTCGACCGCGGCGTCCTCCTCGCCGGCAGTCCCGCGGTCGTCGGTCACGCTCTCGGCGTCGGCCTCGTCGTCGTCCGCGATCTCGCTGTCGGCTCCGTCGTGATCGGTGTCCGCGATCTCAGCCTCGGCTGACTCGGAGTCGACCGTTTCGGCGTCGTCCGCGTCGGCCGTTTCGGCGTCGTCCACCTCTGTGTCCGCCTCATCGTCGTCGCCCACCGTCTCAGCGTCGGCTTCGTCCTCGCTTGCGACGATGATGTCGTCGCCGTCGCTGGTGTCCGCCACCCCGGTCGCGTCGGGGTCCGCGACGATGATGTCGTCGTCGTCCGCCGGTTGGTCATCGTCGGGGGCCGGCGTCTCGTCTTCCTCCGCTGAGGACTCCTCCGCGTCGTCACCGACCGCCGTCTCCGGCTCGTCGTCGACGATCACCGCGTCGTCGGTCACCGGGCCGTCGTCGTCCGCGTCGTCGTCCGTCGCGTCCGGTTCGGCCGCGCTCTCCTCGTCCGGGCTCTCGCCACCGCCCTCGCTGCTTCCTC
>NZ_CBVY010000016.1:88789-97844 GCF_000513435.1 Halorubrum sp. AJ67
AGCCCGGACGGTCCCTCGCGGACCGCCGCGGCGGGCTCCGCCTCGTCCGCGAGCACGTCGTGGATGGTGGTCTCGCCGGGCGTGACCCCGACGGCGCTCGCGAGGTTCGCCATGCCGAGGTCGGCGTCGATCGCGACGACGTCGGCCCCCGACTCCGCCAGGATCGTCGCCAGCGCGGCGGTCGTGGTGGTCTTCCCGACCCCACCTTTCGCCGACGCGACCGCATACACCGTTGCCATACGGTGACGGTCCGGCGACTGGCACTTAAATGTAGGCGGCGACGCCCGGACTCGGCGGGCGCGTCCGACGAGTTCGGTCCGATATCCGCCCGGAATCGGCCCGGAATCCGCGCGAAACCCCGCGGGCTTTCGCAAACACCTTATACGTCGCTTGTAGAGTTTCAGGCGATTAGTAGCATGGCGAGACCAGAGGTGCTCAACTCGATCAAGGAGGCCGAACGGGAGGCGGACGAGATCATTGCGGACGCGGAATCGGACGCCGAAGAGCGCCTCGCCGAGGCTCGTGATCGCGCGGACGAGATCCGCGCCGAGGCCGAGGAGGAGGCGGACTCCGAGGCCGAAGAGCGGCTCGAAACGGCCCGAGAGGAGATCGAAGAGCGGCGCGAGGAGATCCTCGAATCGGGGCGTTCGGACCGCGACGAGCTCGAACGCGAGGCCCGCGACCGGGTGGAATCGGCCGTCGACTACGCCGTCGAACGGTTCGAGGCGGCGGTTCACGAGCAGGCCGAGGAGGCGGTGGATGCTCAGGCCTGAGCGGATGAGCCGGGTGTCGGTGACGGGCTCGAAGCGCGTCATCGACGACGTCATCGAGGCGGCGTACTCGCACCACTCCCTGCACGTCACCGACTACGACGAGCGGTACGAGGGGTTCGAACCGGGAACTTCGCTCGACGGAGCCGAGACGCTGAACGAGCGGCTCGTGACGGTGCGGTCGCTCGAAAGCATCCTCGACGTCGACGAGGACGACGCCGAGGTCGCGCGTTCACTTGACGACGAGGAACTCGTCGCCGAGCTCGACCGCGTCCGCGAGCGGGTCAACGACCTCAACGACCAGCGCGACGAGCTCCAGAACGCGATCCGCGACCGGCAAGAGGAGATCGATCGGATGGAGCCGTTCGCCGAGCTGGGGATCGACTTAGCGTACCTGCGCGGCTACGACTCCGTCGAGGTCGTCGTCGGCGAGGCCAAGCCCGGTCCCGTCGAGGCGGCGCTCGAAGACGCCGAGGGGATAGACGCCTTCGACGTCTTCGTCGGCGGCGACGTGCTCGCCATCGTCGCGAAGCCGTCGGACCCCGACGCCGAGGGCGTCGTTCAGGACGCGCTGGTCGGCGTCGACATCGCGCTGCTCGACGTGCCGGACGCGGACGCCAGCCCGGACGAGTACGTCGCGGAGCTGGAGGCCGAACAGGCAGACCTCCGCGACGAACTCGACGCGGTCGAGACCGAGCTGGAATCGGTCAAAGCGGAGGCAGCCGGCTTCCTCCTGCGCGCCGAAGAGCAGCTCACCATCGAGGCCGAGAAGAAGGAAGCGCCGCTCTCCTTTGCGACGACGGAGAACGCCTTCGTCGCCGAGGGATGGGTTCCGACCGAGACCTACCCCGACTTCGAGGCGGCGGTCGCCGACGCGGTCGGCGACCACGCCGAGGTCGAGGAGCTGGAGCGCGCCTCGTTCACGCCCGACGGCGACCACCACACCGAGTCCGTCGACGACGACGCGGGTGGCGCGGCGTCGGCCGACGCGACCGCGGACGCCGAGACTGAAGAGGCGGTCGCCACCGACGGCGGCCATGCGGCGCACGGTACGGACGACCCGCCGGTCGTTCAGGACAACGGCGGCGCTGCGGGACCGTTCGAACTGCTCGTTCAGGCGTTCGGTCGCCCGAAGTACTCGGAGTTCGACCCGACGCTGCTGGTGTTCCTGACGTTCCCGGCGATGTTCGGGTTCATGATCGGCGACGTGGGATACGGCGTCCTCTACGCCGCCATCGGGGCCTTCATGTACACCAAGTTCGACGGCGCGTTCCGCGAACTCGGCTCCGTCGCGATGTGGGCCGGCGGCTTCACGATACTGTTCGGGATCTACTTCGGTATCGACGTGTTCGGGTACCACGCCTACCAGCTGCTGCCGGGTGACGTTCACTGGCCGGTCGAGGGGAAGGGCCTCTCGCCCGCCGACCTCAACTGGGCGCTGTCGTTCCTCGTCGCCAGCGTGCTGTTCGGGATCGTCCACCTGAACCTCGGGCACATCCTCTCGTTCGTGAGCCACTACCAGCAGCACGACCTGAAGCACGCGCTGTACGAGGCCGGGTCGTGGCTGCTGATCCTCAACGGCGCGTGGATCTGGATCTTCAGCCAGCAGCTCCCCGGACCGAAGCCGGACTTCCTCTACGAGGCGTTCGGCGTCCTGACGTTCGGGGTCGTGTCGTTCGAGACGTTCCCCGTCCCGGGCGTGGTCGGGTACGCGGCCATCGCGGCGATCCTGCTCGGCCTCGGCCTGCTCGCGGTCGGCGCGACACCGGAGCTCGCCGAAGCGCTCGCACCGGTCGTCAACGTCATCTCGTACGCCCGGATCATGGCCGTCCTGCTCGCGAAGGGCGGGATGGCGCTCGCGGTCAACTTGCTCGCGTTCGGTGCGTACATCGACGAGGGCGGCGAGGGGAGCTTCCACTTCATCTTCACGAACGAGCACCTCCACCACGTTCAGGAGACGGCGAGCGAGGAGCTGGTCTTCGCGGGGATCACCACCGCGTTCGACCCGGCCTCGATCGGCGCGGTCGGCGTCGTCGCGCTCCTCGGCGGGATCGTCGTGGCGGTCGTCGGTCACATCGTCGTGCTCCTGCTCGGCGTCACGTCTGCCGGCATTCAGGCGGTCCGCCTCGAGTACGTAGAGTTCTTCGGGAACTTCTACGAGGGCGGCGGCCGCGAGTACCTGCCGTTCGGACGCGACCGGAAGTACACCCGCGAGGACTGACGGCCGGAGCGATCTCCGGCCGCTGGTCGGTCTCGCCGCGGTCCGCCCGCACGAACCCGGCAACGTTGTCGGGTATCTGACCGCAGTAGCCGCCGCTTTCCCCACTGTTCTCCCGGATTCTGTTCGGTCGTTTTGGGAAGCTTTATGACTCCTGTAGAGGCAATTAGCAACCGTTCGGAGACGAGCAACAGCAACTACTACCAATGTTTGAAGCTACCAACGAACTCGGGAACCTCGTACTGTCGACCGGTGGAACGCTGACTGACCCCAACGCCGCGGCGGCCCTCGCCGTCGGGCTTGCGGCACTCGGGGCGGGTTACGCGGAGCGCGGCATCGGGTCGGCTGCCGTCGGCGCGATGGCCGAGGACGAAGATCTGTTCGTCAACGGGCTCATCCTGACGGTCCTCCCCGAGACGATCGTCATTCTGGCGCTCGTCGTCGTCTTCATCGTCGGTTAATCCTCCAGCGTTTTTCAACCAATGAGTTTGGAAACCGTCGTTGAGGACGTTCGAGACGAAGCCCGCGCGCGTGCGGAGGAGATCCGCGAGGCGGCCGAGGCCGAGGCCGACGAGATCGTCGCCGAGGCCGAGACCGACGCGGAGCGCATCCGCGAGGAGCGGCTCGCCGAGGTCGACGACCAGATCGACCAGGAGCGCGAACAGACGCTCTCCTCGGCGAAGCTCGAGGCCAAACAGGAGCGGCTCGGCGCTCGTCGCGACGTCTTAGAAGACGTTCATGACGACGTCGAGGCCGCCATCGAGGGGCTCGACGGCGACGACCGCCGCGAGCTCACCGAGGCCTTGCTCGACGCGAGCCTGGCGGAGTTCGACGGCGACGAGGATGTCGCCGTCTACACTCGCGCCGAGGACGTCGAGCTGCTCGAAGATCTCGTCGCCGACCGCAACGCCGAGGTCGACGGCGAGGTCGACTGCCTCGGCGGCGTCGTCGTCGAGAGCGACACCTCCCGCGTTCGCGTGAACAACACGTTCGACTCGGTCTTAGAGTCCGTCTGGGACGACGAGTTGAAGAACATCTCGGACCGGCTGTTCGACCAATGAGCGCCGCCGGCAGCCCGAACCCCGAGTACGTCGTCGCGCGGGTTCGTGCCCGCCGCGGCAGCCTCTTCGGGGACGATGAGTACCGCAAGCTCACTCGGATGGGTCCGGCCGAGATCGCCCGGTTCATGGAGGAGTCGAGCTACGGCGCGGAGATCAACGCCCTCGGAAGCCGCCACGGCGGCGTGGACCTGATCGAGTACGCGTTGAATCGGAACCTCGCCGAGCAGTTCGACGCCATCCTCGACTGGAGCGAGGGGTCGCTGTACGACCTGATCGCCCGGTACCTCCGGAAGTTCGACGCGTGGAACGTGAAGACGGTCATCCGCGGCGTCTACACCGACGCGGAGCAGTCGGCCGTCGAGGTCGACCTGATCCGCGCCGGCGAGTTCGACGACCGTCGGATCCGCCGGCTGCTTGAGGCGGACTCGATCGACGGCGTGATCGAGGTCCTCGAAGACACGATCTACGGGGAGCCGCTGCGGGAGGCGTACGCCGAGTTCGAGGAGACGGGCGTGCTGGTGCCCTTAGAGAACGCGGTCGACCGCGCGTTCTACGAGCGGCTCCTCTCCGGGCTTGGCGGCGACGAGCCGACCCGGCAGTACGAGGCGTTCCTCAAGGCGGAGGTCGACTTCCGGAACGCGACGAACGCGCTCCGGCTCGCCCGTTCGGGCGCGGATATCGACCCCGCGGCGTACTTCATCGAGGGCGGTGACCTGTTCACCCGCTCGTCGCTCGCGCGGCTGGCGCAGAACATCGACGAGCTGGTCGAGTACATCGGCGACAGCCAGTACGGCGACGAGCTCGGTCCCGCGCTCCGCGAGCTAGAGGAGGCCGACAGCCTCATCGCGTTCGAACACGCGATCGACGCCGCGCTGTTGGCGTACGGCGACCGGCTCGGCACGATCCACCCCGTGTCGGTCACCCCGGTCATCTCGTACATCCTCGCGAAGGAGCGCGAGACGGAGAACATCCGGGCGATCGCCCGCGGGAAGGAGGCCGGGCTGTCGCCCGACGAGATCGAATCGGAGCTGGTGATAACATGAGCCAGGAGATAGCGGTCGTCGGCAGCCCGGAGTTCACGACCGGGTTCCGTCTCGCCGGCGTCCGGGCGTTCGAGAACGTGCCGGACGACGAGAAAGACGAGAAGCTCGACGACGCGGTCGAGCGGACGCTCGACGACGAGGGGGTCGGCATCATCGTGATGCACGACGACGACCTCGACCACCTCTCGCGGGGGACCCGCGAGGCGGTCGAGGGGAGCATCGAGCCGGTCCTCGTGACGCTCGGCGGCTCCGGAGCCGGCAGCGGCGGGCTGCGCGACCAGATCAAACGCGCCATCGGCATCGACCTGATGGAGGACGAAGACTAACATGAGCAAAGCAGACACAACCGACGCCGTCTCCGACGACGGCGTCATTCAGAGCGTGAGCGGTCCGGTCGTGACCGCCCGCGATCTCGACGCCCGCATGAACGACGTCGTCTACGTCGGCGACGAAGGGCTCATGGGGGAAGTGATCGAGATCGAGGGCGACCTCACGACCGTTCAGGTGTACGAGGAGACCTCCGGCGTCGGCCCCGGCGAACCCGTCGAGAACACGGGCGAGCCGCTGTCGGTCGACCTGGGTCCGGGCGTGCTGGACGCCATCTACGACGGCGTTCAGCGCCCCTTGGACGTGCTGGAGGGCAAGATGGGCAGTCCGTACCTCGACCGCGGGGTCGACGCCCCCGGTATCGACCTCGAGAAGGAGTGGGAGTTCGAGCCCACCGTCGAGGTCGGCGACGAGGTCGGCCGCGGCGACGTGGTCGGCATCGTCGAGGAGACGGTCACCATCGACCACAAGGTGATGGTGCCGCCGGACGCGCTCGACGAGGGCGAGACCACCGAGGTCACCGCCGTCGAGTCGGGCTCGTTCGACGTCACCGAGACGGTGGCCGAGCTCGCCAACGGGACGGACGTCTCGATGCACCAGGAGTGGCCCGTCCGCGAGGCGCGCCCCTCCGCGAACAAGAAGACGCCCCGGACGCCGCTGGTGTCCGGTCAGCGCATCCTCGACGGCCTGTTCCCCATCGCGAAGGGCGGGACGGCCGCGATTCCGGGGCCGTTCGGCTCCGGGAAGACGGTCACCCAGCACCAGCTCGCCAAGTACGCCGACGCGGACATCATCGTCTACGTCGGCTGCGGCGAGCGCGGCAACGAGATGACCGAGGTCATCGAGGACTTCCCCGAGCTGGAGGACCCGGCCAACGGCAACCCGCTGATGGCCCGCACCTCGCTCATCGCGAACACCTCGAACATGCCCGTCGCGGCGCGTGAGTCCTGTATCTACACGGGGATCACGATCGCCGAGTACTACCGCGACATGGGGTACGACGTGGCGCTGATGGCCGACTCCACCTCGCGGTGGGCGGAGGCGATGCGCGAGATCTCCTCCCGGCTGGAGGAGATGCCCGGCGAGGAGGGGTACCCCGCGTACCTCGCCGCCCGTCTAGCGCAGTTCTACGAGCGGGCCGGCTACTTCGAGAACGTCAACGGGACGGAGGGGTCCGTCTCGGCTATCGGCGCGGTGTCACCGCCCGGCGGCGACTTCTCGGAGCCGGTCACGCAGAACACGCTGCGTATCGTGAAGACGTTCTGGGCGCTCGACGCGGACTTAGCGGAGCGCCGCCACTTCCCGTCGATCAACTGGAACGAATCGTACTCGCTGTACAAAGACCAGCTGGACCCGTGGTTCGAAGACAAGGTCGCCGACGACTGGGCGGAGCGACGCCAGTGGGCGGTCGACGTGCTCGACGAGGAGACGGAGCTACAGGAGATCGTTCAGCTCGTCGGGAAGGACGCTCTCCCCGACGACCAGCAGCTCACCCTCGAGGTCGCGCGCTACCTGCGCGAGGCGTACCTCCAGCAGAACGCGTTCCACCCGGTCGACACCTTCTGTCCGCCGGAGAAGACGTACCTCATGCTGACGACGATCCAGGCGTTCAACGACGAGGCGTTCGACGCGCTCGACGCCGGCGTCCCGGTCGAGGAGATCGTCGACACCGAGGCCGCCCCCGAATTAACCGGATCGGCGTCCAAGAGGACTACGAGGAGTACATCGAGGAGCTCAAGGCGGACATCGCCGAGGAACTCCGGAGCCTCTACTAACATGAAAGAGTACCAAACCATCACCGAGATCAGCGGTCCCCTCGTGTACGCCGAGGTCGACGAGGCGATCGGTTACGACGAGATCGTCGAGATCGAGACGGCACAGGGCGAGACGCTGCGCGGGCAGGTGCTCGAATCCTCGGAGGACGTGGTCGCGATCCAGGTCTTCGAGGGGACGAGCGGTATCGACAGAGACGCGTCCGTCCGCTTCTTGGGCGAGACGATGAAGATGCCCGTCACCGAGGATCTGCTCGGTCGGGTGCTCGACGGCTCCGGCCGGCCGATCGACGACGGCCCGGAGATCGTTCCGGAGGAGCGACAGGACATCGTCGGCGCGGCGATCAACCCCTACTCCCGGGAGTACCCCGAGGAGTTCATCGAGACGGGCGTCTCCGCCATCGACGGGATGAACACGCTCGTCCGCGGGCAGAAGCTCCCGATCTTCTCCAGTTCCGGCCAGCCGCACAGCGAACTGGCGATGCAGATCGCGCGGCAGGCCAGCGTGCCCGAAGAGGAGGAGGGCGACGACGACGAGGACGGCTCCGAGTTCGCCGTCATCTTCGGCGCGATGGGGATCACCCAAGAGGAGGCCAACGAGTTCATGCAGGACTTCGAGCGCACCGGCGCGCTCGAACGCTCCGTCGTCTTCATGAACCTCGCGGACGACCCCGCCGTCGAGCGGACGGTCACGCCGCGGATGGTGCTCACCACGGCCGAGTACCTCGCCTTCGAGAAGGACTACCACGTCCTCGTCATCCTGACGGACATGACCAACTACTGCGAGGCGCTCCGCGAGATCGGCGCGGCCCGCGAGGAGGTTCCGGGCCGTCGTGGCTACCCCGGATACATGTACACCGACCTGGCGCAGCTGTACGAGCGCGCGGGCCGGATCAAGGGCCGCGACGGGTCGGTCACGCAGATCCCGATCCTCACGATGCCGGGCGACGACGACACCCACCCGATCCCGGACCTGACCGGGTACATCACGGAGGGGCAGATCTACGTCGACCCCGACCTCAACAGTCAGGGCCTCCAGCCGCCGATCAACGTCCTCCCCAGCCTGTCGCGGCTGATGGACGACGGGATCGGCGAGGGGCTCACCCGCAAGGACCACGCCGACGTGAAAGACCAGATGTTCGCGGCGTACGCGGAGGGCGAGGACCTCCGCGACCTCGTGAACATCGTCGGTCGCGAGGCGCTCTCGGAACTCGATAACAAGTACCTCGACTTCGCGGACGCGTTCGAGTCGGAGTTCATCGATCAGGGCTTCGAGACCACCCGCGACATCGACGAGACGCTCTCTATCGGCTGGGACCTGCTCTCGATGCTTCCGAAGGACGCCCTCAACCGGATCGACGAGGAGTTCATCGAGGAGTACTACCGCGAGGACGACGCCGAGCGCGAGGCCGTCGAAGCGGCCGACTGACCCGGCTTCTCTCCACTCTTTCGCACCGACTCCGACCAGTGATTACGCCGGTCGGTCCTCGTCGGCCGCGTCGTCGCCGTCGGCGAGATCGATCACGTTCTCGCGGCCGATCCGCAGCTTCTCTACCCCGCCCGCGTCCGCCATCCGCGAGAGCACGCGCGAGGTCTTCGACTTCGACCAGCCGAGTTCCTCGACTACGTCAGATTGCTTCATCCGGCCGTCGCGCTCGCGGAGGGCACGCCTGACTCGGTCCTCGTCGGTGAGGAGTTCGGGATCGACCGCGTCGGACTCGTCGTCGGCCCCGGATTCGCTCACGGTCTCGGTGGCGGTAGCGGTTCTGCTGTCATCGGCGGCGGCGACGTCGCGGTCCGTGACCACGGGACTTCCCCCGAGATCGGTCTGCTCGCCGTCGAGTCCGAATCGACCGGTCCGCAC
>NZ_CBVY010000016.1:100076-101614 GCF_000513435.1 Halorubrum sp. AJ67
GGCGCGGACGACGTCTCCGAGATCGAACTCCGGGCCGCCGGCTACGATCGGAGCGCGAACGCGGACGCCAGAGAGCGGCTCGCCCACGTGACCGGAACCGGCGCGAGCGCACTACTCGCGCAGTATACCGGGGAGAGCGCGGGCGAGTTCTCGCTGGAGGTCGACGGCGGCGTCTCCATCGAGGTCGAGAGCGACGACGGGGAGCGCTCCCGCGAGATAGAACGCGACCAGCCCGGTAACGGTACCTTCGAGGTGAACCAGAGCGAGGCGCTCACCGCCGCCACCGCGGAGCTGTCGACCGACGCGGACGGCGAGTGGACGCTTCGGTCCACCGACCGCGACGAGGACGACGGCTACTACGAGTTCGAGTTCGCCTTCTTCGGTCCGGAGACGACCGGCGAGGCCGAGGTGAGCGTCGACGGCCAGACCGGTACGGTCTTCGAGTTCGAAGAGGAGACCGAACCGCGCGAGCGGGACGACGATGACGATGACGACGCCGATGAGGAGACTCCCCTCTCGATCTCGATCGTCGAGGGCACGGCCGAGCCGAACGCGACGGTGACGCTCCGCGTGACCGCCGCCGGCGAGCCCGTCGAGGGCGCGACGGTCGAACTGGACGATCGGGACGTCGGAACGACCGACGCGGACGGGCGGATCGACGTGACGCTGCCCGACGACGACGAAGTCGACATCGAGGTCGCGGACGGCGAGCGCGAGGGCGAACTGGAGCTCACGCTCGGCGCGGACGACGACCGCGACGAAGACGACTTCGCCGAGCGGTTCTCCGTCGGCGGCTCCGTCGAGAACGGCACCGTCGACGTCTCGGTGACCTACGACGGCGAAGGGGTCGAAGGCGTCTCCGCCTCCGTCGACGGCGACCGAGTCGGAACGACCGATGCGGACGGGACGCTCTCGTTCGACGCGCCCGACGATGACGAGTTCGACGTGACGCTGGTGAAGGGCGCGTTTGAGGCCGAGATCGAGTTCTCGGTCGGTTCGGACGGGACGCTCGCGACCGGAGATGTCGATGTCGACGAGCGCGACGATGACGCGGACGATGTAGAGGGCGACGAGCGCGACGACGACGGGGACGATGTAGAGGGCGACGGGCGCGACGACGACGCGGACGATGTAGAGGGCGACGGGCGCGACGACGACGCGGACGATACGGACCTCTCGGTCGCCGTCGTCTCCGGCGACCCCGCTCCCGGTGTGACGGTGACGGTCGAAGTGACCGATACCGACGGTGAGCCGGTCGAGGGCGCGACCGTCGAGGTCGGAGGTGAGGTCGCCGGAACGACCGACGCGGACGGCCGGATCGACGTGACGCTGCCCGACGAAGATGAAGTCGAGATCGAGGTCGAGGACGGCGAGCGCGACGGCGAACTCGAGTTCGAGTTCAGCGCTGACGACGACGGGCCGGAAGACGAGAGCGATGACGAGAGTGACGACGAGGCGGAAGACGATGGAGAGGCCGAAGACGATGACGACGAGGGGGACGACGAGTGACTCCTTCCCGCGGTCGGACCGCCGTCGTC
>NZ_CBVY010000016.1:104940-105889 GCF_000513435.1 Halorubrum sp. AJ67
GTCCCCGCGAGCGAGGCGGGCGTCGACGGCGACCCGACCGCCGACCCGGATCTTTCCGCGGTCGACCCCGCGTTTCCGTCCGGCGAGGCGGGGATCGCCCTGGCGCTCTGTTGTGGCAAACTGGAGTCGTTCGCGCTGAACCGCGAATCGATCGAGGCGCTAATCACTCACGCCGAACGGGCGGGTGCCGACGTCTTCGCGTTCCTCGGTCGCCTCGACGCGGCCGACGCCGCGTTCGACCTCGACCGCCGCCGGGCGGCGCTGATCGACGCGCTCTGAGCTCACAGGTCGACGCCGTCCGGGTCGTTCCACTCGTCGTCCGCGTCGTCGCCCTCGTCGGCTTCGGTTCCGGCGGGACCGAGGCGCTTCTCGCCCTGCCGCGACTCGTGGACCGCGAAGCCGCCGGTTCGCTCCTCGCTTCCCTCAGCGTACGGGTCGCTCTCGGGGTCGTACCCCTGCTCGTCGCGCTCGAAGACGTACGCGAGGAAGCCGAACAGCGGGACGACAAAGGCGATGACCGCCCACTTGCGCGGGTCCATGCCGTGCTTCGGCGCGTCGACGTACGCGTAGGCTGCGAAGCCGACGAGCCATGCGAGCGGGACGCCGACGAGGATGACGGCGACGAGCGGTTCCATACCGTCGCTTCGAGCGTGTGCTAATAAGGCTGCGGGCGGTTCGCCGCGTCGGAGCCACTCACAGGAACGGCCGCCAGTAGTACGGGCTGACGAACCCCTCGACGATCCCGGCGACGCCGAGGAGTATCCCGAGCCCGACGGTCACCCAGAAGGCGGTCTCCAAGGCGTCGGCGAACCGCTCGCGGCTCGCGCGGCCGCGGAACGTCCGCCACGAGACGACGCCGAGGTGGACCCCGAGCGCCCCCGAGACGACGAGCGCGGGGATCTCGAAGATCCCGTGGGGGACCACGAACGCGACGAGCGCCGCGAGGTTC
>NZ_CBVY010000016.1:108684-110095 GCF_000513435.1 Halorubrum sp. AJ67
TCAACGGCGGAGGGCAGCGCCGCGACCGCCGAGTGGAGGCCCGGCGCGGACCTGTCCGGGTTCTCAGCCACACTCGCGCCCACGGAGGCCGGAGGCGTCACCGACGGCTCGCTGCCGACCCCGCTGGTGCCAACGCTGGCGCTCCTCGTCGCCGGGCTCCTCGGATACGCCGGCTGGCGACGGACGTAGGCGGAGGGAGCCGCACGAACTGCGACGAGCGGCACCGGACCGAACCGGAGTGGACCGGACGACCGATCGGCACGACGGATCGCCACGGGTCCCGACGGGTCGCGTCCCCGCCGTCAGCCCCACCGGACCTGGAACGGGGGTCGCCGTCCCGACCTCGGTCGTCGGGAGCGATCGCTCGCCGCTGTCAGAGGCACGCGACCCGTCCCGTTCTCCGTTTTTCGTCTCGGCCCCAGTCGACGGCTCCGTCGCCGTGCGGACGCCGGTCCGCCCCGCGACACGCCGCGTCTGAAAAGAATTAACCGCCTCTGGGCGGAACCTACCCACAAGATGGCCAAGGACGTCAAACCGACGCGCAAGAACCTGATGGCGATCGAGGACCGCATCGAGCTCTCCGAACGCGGTCACGACACGCTCGAACAGAAGCGCGACGGACTCATCATGGAGTTCATGGACATCCTCGACCAGGCGCAGGACGTCCGGTCGGAGGTCTCCGAGAACTACGAGACGGCCCAGCGCAAGATCGACATGGCCCGGGCGATGGAGGGCGATGTCGCCGTCCGCGGCGCGGCCGCGGCGCTGAAAGAACACCCGGAGATCACGACCCAGTCGAAGAACATCATGGGCGTCGTGGTCCCGCAGATCGAGTCCTCGAAGGTCCAGAAGAGCCTCGACGAGCGGGGGTACGGCCTGCTCGGCTCCTCGGCGCGGATCGACGAGGCGGCGGACGCCTACGAGCAGCTGCTCGAATCGATCATCCTCGCCGCCGAGGTCGAGACGGCGATGAAGAAGATGCTCACGGAGATCGAGACCACGAAGCGCCGCGTGAACGCCTTGGAGTTCACGCTGCTCCCGACTCTGTACGAGAACCAGGAGTACATCGAGCAGAAGCTTGAAGAGCAGGAGCGCGAGGAGATCTTCCGCATGAAGAAGATCAAGGACAAAAAGGAGGAAGAGGAGGCCGCCGAAGCGGCCGAGGCGGCCGCGGAGGCGGCGGCCGCGGAGACCGAAGACCCCGAACCCGCTGACTGACGACGCCCGCGCGTCGGCCGTTCTCTCTCTGCGATATCCGCTCTCGTCGGGTTCGTTCCCGCTCCGGAGTCCGTTCGTGGCGTTTCCCGCCCGCCGCAGACAACCGTTTTTATCTTCGAGCGGTGCCTATCGTCGGTCGTGTCCTGTCCTCACTGCGACGCCGCCGTCGTCGCGTTCGCGGTGCCGTCCGCGC
>NZ_CBVY010000016.1:114954-118178 GCF_000513435.1 Halorubrum sp. AJ67
CCGGCGGAGCCGTTCGAGCCCGACCGTGAGCTGCGCGCCCCGCTTCGCCGACGCGAGCTCGTGGACCTCGTCTATCACGACGTGTTCGATGTCTTCGAGCGCGACCCGCATCTTCGAGCCGGTCAAGATTGCCTGAAGACTCTCCGGCGTCGTGATGAGGACGTCCGGCGGGTCGTCGGCCTGTTTGCTGCGTTCGTACTGCGTGGTGTCGCCGTGCCGCACCGCGACCTCGACGTCGAGCCGGTCGCCCCACCACTCCAGCCGGTCCATCATGTCGCGGTTGAGCGCGCGGAGCGGGGTTATGTAGAGGGCGGATATCCCTTCGCGCGGCGGGTCGCCGGGCGCGTTCCGGGCCTCGACGAGTGCGTCGAAGACGGGGAGCATTGCGGTCTCCGTCTTCCCGGTGCCCGTCGGGGCCAAGACGAGGGCGTTCCTCCCGTCGGCGAGCGGCGGGATGGCTTCCCGCTGGGGCTCCGTGGGTGTGGTGAAGCCCCGCTCCGAGAGCGCCTCCCGGATCTCGCTCCCGAGGTGCGCGAACGCGTCCATTCCCGACGACTCTGCCATTACTCGCGGTTGGGGATTCGAGCGATTAAGCCCGTCGCCGTTCGAGACGCGGACGAACAATTCCTCTGCGGCGACCTCGGCTGCCGGTCACTCGGCGAGCGGCAGCTCGACGACGAACACGCTGCCCGTCGGCTCGTTGTCCTCGACCCACACGTCGCCGCCGTACTTGTCCACGAGCGTCTTGACGAGGTACAACCCGACGCCCGTTCCGCCGCTTTCGAGGCCCTTCTCGCCTTCTTGGAAGATCTGCTCTTTGTGTTCGTCATCGATTCCGGGGCCGTTATCCCCGATCGACACGCACACCATGTCGCCCGAGACGCGGGTCGACACCCCGATCTCGGCCACGTCCTTGTCGTTGTGGACGACCGCGTTCATCAGCAGGTTCCGGAACACCGCCTCCAACAGCTCGTCAGCCAGCACCGTCACGTCGGTGATCGACCCGTCGACGGAGACCGTCGCGCGGTCCTGTTCCGACCGTATCTGTGCTATCTGCTCGGAGAGTTCGTCGCGGAGACTCACCGGAGACCGGTCGGACCCGACCTGTAGCAGCACCTCCGTGACATCCCTGGCCGTCTCCGTGATCTCCATCGCCTGTCTCGTCGCTTCGATGACGGTCCGCGCGTACGTTCGGCTCTGGTCGTCGGGGAGCGCGTCTTCGAGGAGTTCGGTGTACGACTCCGCGACCATCAGCTGGTTGCGGATGTCGTGACGGACGACCTGATTGAGCAAGGTGAGACTGTCTCGCTGCCGTTCGAGCGTCTCCTCGTACGCCTTCAGATCGGTCACGTCGCGGGCGTACCCCAAGACGGCGTCTTCGCCCGTTTTCGGGTTCCGGTACGGGATCTTCGTCGTCTGAAAAACGCGCGTTTCGCCGGCCGCCGTCGTCAGCGTCTCCTCGCCGACCGTCTTCGGTTCGCCCGACTCGATCACCTCGATGTCGTCCTGTCGGAACGCCTCGGAGTCGTCGACGCTGGGGATGATGTCCGACTCGGAGTTACCCTCGACCGCTTCGGGCGTCTTCCCGTACGCCGCCGCGGTCGCCTCGTTGGCCAGAAGATACCGGCCGTCGCGATCCTTCGCGAACACGAGGTCCGGCACGAGGTCAATGATCTGTCGGAGCTCCTCGCGGGTCGTTTCGATCTCCTCCTCGCGCCGTTTCTGCTCGGTGATATCGGTCGAAACGCCACATATCGCCCGGATCTCGCCTTCCTCGTCGTACACGGGAGACTTCCGAGTCAGCCGGCTCGTCTCGCCCGCGGGCGTCGGGACCGTCTCCTCGATCTCCACCATCTCTCCGCCCTCGATGACCCGGAGATCGTCCGCCCGAGCCCGCTCGGCGACCGCTCGCGGAAAGAGCTCCTCGTCGGTCATTCCGACGGGATCCCCGTCGATGTCGAGCAGGTCGCGGCACGCCTGATTCATCAGGAGATATCGACCGTCGGTGTCCTTCAGAAACGCTGCCGCCGGCATCGTCTCTAACACCGTCTGGAACCGGCGGTGGGTGCGCCGGTATTCTCGTTCCTGTCGCTTTTTTTTCCGTGATGTCCCGAGCGACGCCGACGATACGGGTGATGGATCCGTCCTCGGTGATCGGCGTCAGTTTCGTCTGCCAGTCGGTCGTTCCTCCCGGGAACTCGAGCCGCTCCTCGTACTCGATCGTGGCCCCCTGTTCGACGCAGCGACGGTAGTTCGCGGCCACGGCCGCTCCCTGCTCTTCGCCGAGGAGTTCTCGCGGCGTCTGACCCCACATCGTGTCCTCGGAGAACCCCGTCTGTTCCTGATGCGCGGTGTTGTTCTGTCGAAACGTAAACTCGTAGCCGCCGTCCTTCTCCGCGACCTCGACTAAAAAGCCGCATCGTCCATCTCCAGAAACATCGCCTCGTAAACTGTGTCCACCCCCCTGCCTGCCGCTTCAAACCCACTACCGTCGTTGTTTGACTCTCCTAGCATCGTTCTTCTTACGTATATATACGCAAATTCGGCGGATAACTCTGTGGGTGTCGACGGAGAACGCGTTTGTTTGTCGACCGTGAGCGAACCGTTCCCGGCCGCAACCGCTACGTCACGCCGCCGTCGTTGGTCGCGTACTTCTCGTGCGCACCGCCGTCGAGGATCGCCTCGATTGCGTCGACGACGTCGAGCACGTCGGCGAAGGAGGTGTACGGGGCCGCGGGACAGACGCGGACCACGTTCGGCGGCCGGAAGTCGACCACCGCGCCGCGGTCGGTGAGCGCCTCGCTCAGTCGTTCGGCGTCCGGGTGTTCTAAAGCGACGTGGCCGCCGCGGGCCGCGTGCGCTCTGGGCGTCCCGACCGCGATTTCGGGGAGCCGGTCGTCAACCAAGGCGATGAGGAAGTCGGTCAGCGCGAGCGACTTCTCCCGCAGGCGCTCGATCCCGGCCTCCCGCAGGAGTTCGACCGAGCCTTCGAGCGGCGCGGCCGACAGCAGCGGCGGCGTCCCGATCTGCCATGCGCCCGCGGAGTCGGCGGGCGTGTACTCCATGTTCATCTCGAACTGCGTCGCCTTCTCGTGGCCCCACCATCCCGCCAGCGCGGGCGTGAGCCCGTGGTGGCGCTCGGCGACGTACAGCGCGCCGATCGACCCCGGCCCGGCGTTGAGGTACTTGTAGGTGCACCACACCGCGAAGTCGACGCCCGCCGC
>NZ_CBVY010000016.1:122316-123104 GCF_000513435.1 Halorubrum sp. AJ67
ACTCGGTTATCTTCAGGAACCACTGGTCCAGCTCGCGGGTCTCGACGGGGGTGTCACAGCGCCAGCACAACTCCGCCTCGCCCTCGACCTGCTCGTCGGCGAGGACGGTCTCACAGGAGGGACACCAGTTCACCTCGGCGTCGCGGCGCTCGACGAGGCCGGCCTCGCGGAAGCGGGAGAACAGCCACTGGTTCCACCGGTAGTACTCCGGGGTACAGGTGGTGACCTCCCGGTCCCAGTCGTAGCCGAACCCCATCGACTTCATCTGCCCGCGCATCGTGTCGATACAGTCGAACGTCCAGTCGCGGGGGTTGGTGTCGCGCTCCTTGGCGGCGTTCTCGGCGGGCAGTCCGAACGCGTCCCACCCCATCGGGTGGAGCACGTCGTCGCCGCGCATCCGGCGGTAGCGGGCGTACGCGTCCGTGATCGTGTAGTTACGGACGTGGCCCATGTGGAGCTTCCCGGACGGGTACGGGTACATCCCGAGGACGTACGTCGGGTCTTCGGCGTCGTCCGGGACGTGATAGACGGAGGCGTCGTCCCACGCCTCCTGCCAGCGTTCCTCCACCGTCGCGTGGTCGTATCCCTCCTGAGACATCTGCTTATATACGCGTGGTCGGGTCGGCGTCGTATAGCTTTCCATCCAGTGGTGCGGCGTGTCACACCGCCCCGTGGCCGAGCCCGGCGACGCCGGGCTCGGTCCCGACTACAGCTTCTCCGCGCTCCGCGCCTGTTCGACGCGCCGGGTCGCCTGCGCGACCCGCTTCCCGGTCGCGTTCGCGAGCCCC
>NZ_CBVY010000016.1:124071-125176 GCF_000513435.1 Halorubrum sp. AJ67
GACGAGTTCGCCGGTGCCGCAGCGACGTACGTCGAGTTCGAGCCGGTCGACAACCGACGTCGCCGCCTCGACGGCCGCGACCGTGTTCTCCGGGTTCTCGGCCGCGAAGCCGCGGTGTGCGATCAGCGGCGGACCGGAGACGGGGCCGTCGGCCGAACCGGAGCCCTCCCGTCGGACCCGCGACCGACGCAGCCGGCGAGCGCGCTCGATCCGGTTGCGGCGACCGCACCGACCGCAACCGGTCCCCCGCGGCGGAGGAAATCCCTACGGGAGCGGTCGCGTGCGCCGTCGTTGTCGCCGGGTCGGTGCGGGTCACGGTGGGTCCTCACTCACGGTTCGGTCGCACGGGCAAAAACCTGCGGTCGGCGGCGTCGCCGGTTCCGCGGGAGAAGGTATTTGCGGCCGGGCGCGCGACTCCCCGGCATGGACGGGAAGAAGGCCCTCTACTACGGTGCGATCGCGATCGTGGTGTTGATCGGGGTCAGCGTAGTCTTTTCCGTGGTGCTGGGAATTATTGCCCTCATCACTCGACTCGTACAACTCGCCGTGCTGGCGGGACTCGTCTACGTCGCGTACAAGGCCGGCTCGTGGCTGCTCGGCGACGGCGACTCCCCGTCGGTCGACTCGATTGGCGGCAGGACCTCGTCGACGTCGATCGACGCCGCCGAGAGCCGGCAGGACCGCATCCGGCAGCAGTACGTCGAGGGGCAGATCAGCGAGGCGGAGTTCGAACGCCGGATCGCGGACGAACTGGAGACGGAGGAGCTCGACGACATCGACCGCGAACTCGAACGGGAGCGGTAGGCGATCAGAACCGGTCTCGAAGCTCCTCGCGCAGGTCGTCGAGGTCGAGGTCCTTCATCGCGAGCAGCACCAACAGGTGATAGACGAGGTCGGCGCTCTCCGCGGTGAGCTCGTCGAGGTCGTCGTCTTTCGCCGCGAGAATCGCTTCCGTGGACTCCTCGCCGACCTTCTCTAAGACGGCGTTTTCACCCTTCTCGTGGGTGAAAAGCGAGGCCGTGTACGACCCCTCCGGCAGCTCCGCCTTCCGCGATTCGATGGTGGCGAACAGCTCGTCGAGGACGGCCTCCGGCGGGGCGTCGGG
>NZ_CBVY010000016.1:130022-133205 GCF_000513435.1 Halorubrum sp. AJ67
GGAACCGCGACGGCGACGGCGGCGACGGTCAGTCGCGGCTCGGTGAGTTCTGATCCTCCCTCTGACGCCGCTCGACGCCGACGGTCGTTCATGATCTATATAGAAAACATAGAAAACGATTAGTCACGCGAGTGAAACCGTCCTGTGTATGTCCGACAACAGGTGGGCGGCGGATCGGCGAACGTTTGTCAAAACAGCGGGTGCGGCCGGTGCGATCGGTCTCGCAGGCTGTTCCGGTAACGGCGGAACCTCCGGCGAGACCGACGACGTTCCGACGGCGCGGTTCGTACTGAACCCGGCGGAGTCGGACGTCGCGATCGAAGAGCAGTACCAGCCGATGTTCGAGTACCTCGAGTCGGAGGTCGAGGTGACGATCGAGCCGAGCCGCGCCGAGAGCTACACGGCGACGCTCCAGGCGATCCGAAACGATCAGGGCGAGATCGCGGACATCTCCCCGTCCGCGGTCATCGCCGGCGAGGACATCCTCGACATCGTCGGCGTCCGCATCGCGTACGGCGCGGCACAGTACTTCTCGACGGTCACGACGACGCCCGACAGCGGCATCGAGTCGCTCTCGGATATCGAAGGCGAGCTCATCTACATGGGCGACATCCTCTCGGTCTCGGGGACGCTCGTCCCGCTCACGCTCCTCCAGAACGCCGGTCTCGACGTCGGCGACGCCCCCAACGGCGACCCGGGCAACTTCGAGGCGGAGTTCTCGGACCACACCACCGCGCGCGAACAGATGGTCCAGCGAGACGACGTGATGGCGGCGACGACCGGCGCGTTCTCCTCCGCGCCCTACGTCCCGCAGGCGCAGTTCGAGGAGATGTCGCAGGACTTCGTCGACATCTCGGCGGAGTACGAGGGCGCGGGCGACGAGATCGAGTCGTCGGGTACCGAGCTCCAGCTGCTCGCCGTCTCCGACCCGATCCCGCGCGCGCCGCTCGTGACCCGTTCCAACTGGGACAACTCGGTCAAGGGCGACCTCGAAGAGGCGATGCTCAACGTCACCGAAGAGGATCTCAGCCACGGCGACGACTACGACGGCGAGCCGCTCTGGTTCACCGGCGTTCAGGAGGGGAGCATCGACGACTACCAGCCCATCCGGGACGTCCTCGACCAGCTCGGTCTCTCCTTCGAAGACCTTTCGTAAGGCCCCCCGAGAACAACATTTACCGTAATGAGTAGTATCACAGTCGACGGACTGACCAAGCGGTTCGGCGAGACCGTCGCGCTCGACGACGTCTCCTTCGAGATTCCCGAAGGGGAGTTCGTCATCGTGCTCGGTGTCTCCGGGTCGGGGAAGTCGACGCTCCTCCGCTGTATGAACGGGCTCGAAACGCCTACCGAAGGCGAGATCCGAATCGGTGACACCCCGGTCACCGAGCCCCGTCCGGACATCGCCATGATCTTCCAACAGCACAACATCATCGAGCAGATGAACGCGTACTCGAACGCGCTCACCGGCTCGCTCAACCGGAACACGTTCGTCGACTCCCTCTTCCAGCGGCAGAGCGAAGCGGACAAGCTCCAGGCGCTCGACGCGCTCGACACCGTCGGTCTCTTGGACGAGGCCCAGCAGAACGCCCAGCAGATGTCCGGCGGACAACAGCAGCGCGTCGGGATCGCCCGCGCGCTGGTACAGGACCCGACGCTACTGCTCGCGGACGAGCCGGTCGCGAGCCTCGATCCCGGCTCCTCTCAGCAGGTGATGGGCTACCTCCGAACGGCCGCGGCCGAGCGCGGCCTGACCGCGGTCATCAGCCTCCATCAGGTGAACCTCGCTCGCAAGTTCGGCGAGCGGTTCATCGGTCTGCGCGACGGACAGAAGGTGTTCGACGGCTACCGCGACGAGTTCGACATGGACGTGATCGACCAGATCTACGGCGACATCGACACTGAAGGCATGTTCGCACCCGACGGTGAGACGGACGGCGGCTCGGCCGACGACGGCTCGATCGACGACGCGTCGTCGAAGCGCGTGTCCGGGGGCGGGATGGGTCAATGAGCCACGACGACGCCGTCCGCGACCGGTACAAGGCGATCGTCCTCGCGCGTCGCGTCCGCGCGCTCGTGTTCGGGGTCGGACTGGTGGTCCTCGCCGGACTGTTCTACTACGCGCTCACCTCCGTCGGGTTCTTCGAGGCGAACATCCCGAGGTACCTGCCGAACTTCCTCAACGCGCTGCGAGACTTCTTCCCGTTCCTCACGCCGGGATTCCCGTTCATCGACCCGAGCGGATTCGCCGCCTACTGGTCGTTCATCACCGAGCAGAACCTCATCTGGGGCGGGTTTGGCGGCGACACCCCCCTGCTCGGCGAGGCCGGGATCACCCTCGCGATGGGCTTTGCCGGCACCGTGATGGGGTTCCCGCTCGCGCTGCTTTTCGGCGTCCTCGGCTCCGGTCGCGTCACTCCCTTCCCCTTTAACTTCATCTTCCGCGGACTGATGTCCTCGATCCGCGCCATTCCGGCGCTGGTGTGGGGGCTGATCTACATCCCGCTCGGCGGAATCGGCCCGGTCACCGCGACGCTCGCGATCGCGACCGACACGGTCGGGAACCTCGGTCGGCTGTTCACGGACGAACTCGAAGAGATCGAGGACGGCCCGATCGAGGCGATGGAGACGACCGGGGCGAACAAACCCCAGCTCATCACCTTCGGGATGCTCTCGCAGGTGACGACGCCCTTCATCGCGTGGACGCTGTACATCTTCGAGATCAACGTCCGGATCGCCGTCTCGCTCGGCATCATCGGCGGCGGCGGGCTCGGGCAGGTGCTGTCCGTCCAGCAGGGGCTCTTCCGGTTCACCAACATGATGGCGACGATCCTCGTCATCCTCGTGTTGATCATCTCGGTGGAGATCGTCTCCCAGCGGATCCGGTCGGCGCTCCGCGAGGGCGACGAGGCGCAGGGGATCGTGGCGCTACTCTTAGGCTTCCCGCAGCGGATGGCCGAGGCGGCGCTGAAGTGAACTGAGCCGCTCGGTGCTTTTCGCTCGCCGGGGCGACCCGACTGTCGCAAGGGAAACCGATTTTTCCGTCCCCCTCCGAGAGGGAGTATGAGTACCTTCGAGCCGCCCGCGGAGACGCTGGCGGACGTCGTCTTGGTCGACTACGGGGCTCGGAAACCTCCGGTCCGCGACCCGCGGGTTGGAGCGAGCGGGGGCCAGCGTGGAGAT
>NZ_CBVY010000017.1:0-28277 GCF_000513435.1 Halorubrum sp. AJ67
CTATAAGTATGCTGATGTGACGCTAATAATACTCATAAGTTATCAGCTACCATAGCACATATGTGCTACTCGTTCGGGGGCCGAACGTGCGAGGAGTCCGTGACCGACTCCGGTAGGTGGAGGATCTGTACTGAGCGTTCTGTGGCTCCTCTGTATTGAACACTGTTGAGTGGGTGATTCACCAAAGTAGCTTTTGTCGTCGGTTATAGTAGCGCTGTCCGATGACACCGACACAATCCTCTCGACGTGCTGTGTACCAGCGGGTCGCCCAGACATCCTACTACGACTGGCCAGCCTATCGTGCGACGCCACTCTACGACCGGAGTTCGACAGCCGGCCTTGCTGAAGATGTCCGGGTCCTCGCGGCCGTCTGGTTCGACCACGACGCCCACGACTCTATCGAAGCATTCGTCTCTCACTGGCCGCTGGCCTACGTCGAATTCGACGCTCACGATCGCTACGCTGGGAGCACGACCTACGAGATGGAGGCGCTATTCCGTGGGTTTCTCCTCAAGGAACTCTACGGGTGGGACCACGAAACGGCACTCTGCTCGTATCTGGAAGACCAACCCTCTCTCCGCCGTCGCCTCGGGTTCGAGACTCTGCCCGACCAGTCGACGCTCTGGCGGAGTTGGCACTATCGGTTCACCTCTGACCTCCGCGAGTGTATCGAAACTGCCGCGCGGACGATCCTCATCAAGGCGTCCGACGGTGGGGTCTCGGTTCCACGGACCCCACCGCGTACAATTCCGCGTCGCCAGACCGATGACGACGAGACGACCGGCCCATCTACGTTCGAGCGCAAACAACAGCTCACGAATCATGTCAGCCACCTCGTCTACCCGGCGTTTTCGCTCGACCGTGCGAATGGCTGTGCTATCCACGAGAACGCGTTTTGGAACCTTCAAACGTATCTCGGCCTTCAACAGAACCTCGCTGCCAATGAGGGCGCTCGCAGCTTCCGCTACGACACGACACGCGAGCGGACGCCCCTCGGTCATAATCATCGAGACCAGATACGATCGCTATCTATCGAGCGCATCCGTGAGATGTATCGCGAGGCTGCCCAGCGACTCGTCAATCGGACGGCCCAGATGCGAAGCCTGTACCAGCGTAGTTGTATCGCCATCGACACGACAGAAGCCGACCCGTTCACCGGTGACCGGACGGGCCACGAAGACGAGATCATCGGCACGAAAGAGAAGACCGCCGAGTACGCCTATCAGTGGGCGACCGTTCAGCTCGTCGGTGATTCCGTCCCACTGGTTCTTGACGCACGCCCCATCCGGAAGGGTGACACCCGCTTAGAGATCGTCGAGGACCTCCTCGATTCGGCAATAGAGCTCGTCGACGTTGACCGCGTGTTCATGGACCGGGAGTTCGACAGCCAGCAGATTCTCGAAGCGATAGCCGACCGGGGCGTCACGTATGTCGTACCAAAGCGGATGCACACCAGCGAGAAAGCTCAGGCCAAACGATTGCTTCAGCGCGACCAAGACCGCTACGTCACCGACCGCAAACTCCATCTGGGGAACAACGAGTGGCACGAGACGACGCTCCAGTACCGTCGAAAAAAGAACTCAGACCGGACGGATTACGGGCAGTACGCCGTGTTCATGACCAACGGCAACCCCAGCGCGATCACAGAATATGGGAAACGCTGGGACATTGAGCGCGGCTACAAGTCGATCAAGCGGTTCATGGCAGCGACAACGTCGAAAAATTTCGTACTGCGATTCTTCTATTTCGCGTTTGCGTGTCTCCTGTACTCGATCTGGCGGGGGATCGATATGCTGTTTCAGTGTGAGAAAGGTGGTGTGTACGATCGTGAACCCGTCGTAACGGCGCAGAACACGCTGACATTGCTCCGGCAGGAGACAGGGATCGGGTAGCAGCCATCTGAGACTCAGAGGGTGCCCCAGCTCGTGAGCGGCAGCGCTCTCGCGATACTCGGTCATTTTCCGAAATGGTTCGATAGGCGACACGAAGCCGCTCTCGGAGGCATCGTCCAACCGGTATCCGTGTACCGATTCAGTCGAAATCACGCATCTCACACCCGCTAAACCCGCTATAGTCTCAACTTCCAACCAAATAATTTTCATATAGCATTATTCAATTTATGAGAGTGTTGGACTCATTAGATGGCCTCATCAGATTCTCTATCCCGGTTTCTCGGCTTCCTGCTCAAACAAACGGGGAGAACTATTGGCCAATAAGTTACTTTGTCTTATCTCGGTAAGACGGAGTAAACTCTTAGTGACCCCCACCCGTGGCCCCAACCAAGGCAGACTCAGAATTATGGCCGACGCTTCCCGACACAGTCGCTCCAGCCGGATCGCGGTGTCTACAGCAGTGATCCGACGGCACAACCCCCACACTCTGGAGGCCCAATGACGGCCCGTCGCTCTGTCGAGACGCCGATCGAGGACACGTTCACGAAATATCTCACGGACAAGGGGAAAGGTGACGCCGGCGAGGAGGGCGCGTACCGAGCGGATGCCGATCGTGAGCTCCATCGATTCCGACGCTGGTGTCTCGGCAAGACGGCCGACCCGGCGAACGCCACGCCGCCGGAGTCGTGGGCGGGTGTCGTCGACGACGACACCGTCCGGTTCGTGGACCTCGACACGACGGTCTTCTCCGACTACGCACGGTACCTCTCGACCGCCGGGTACGCCGCCGGGACCGTGCTCACCTACTACGCCCACGTCGCGTCGTGGTGTGGTTGGGCGCACGCCCAAGGCTATCTCCCACGGCACTACGCCCGAGAATCGGACGCCGAAGACCCACTTCCTGAAAACGACGGCCGACGTCCAGGTGATCAGCAGGCGTGGGAACCGCTCCATCGCGACCTGATCACGCAGTTCGTCGATCGGCGGGTCTCTGAAACGTTCGACGAACTCGGTGCGATCGAAGTTCCCCACGCCGACCGGGGCGACCCCGAGAGCGAGACGTGGCAAGCCAAACAGCAGGCGCGGTTCAAAGCGTACCAGCGGTGTCGTGAGCAGGCGCTCGTGTACGTCGTCGCCTACACCGGCCTGCGCGGCTCGGAGTTCCTTTCCGCGCCGAAGGAGGACCGCGAGGGCCGCAACGGAATCCGCTGGCGTGACGTGTCGTTCGCGGACAGCAGCGTCACCGTGTTCCGGAAGAGCCGCGAGTGGAAGGAGGCATCGCTCCCAGAGCCGGTCATCACGCCGCTGAAGCGATACGCTGAGGTGCTGGACGTACCGGAATCGTGGCCGGTGTTCACGACGCTCCACCGGCCGTCGCTCGCCTCACACGTCACCGAGGGACTCGCCGATGCCGGCCTCGACGATGATGAGATCGAGCGCGTCCGGGCAGGTGCTCCCGACCTGATCGTCGCAGCCGAACATGACCTCAACGCGCCGAAACCACTCACCACCGATGGTGCGCGGTCGATCATGGAGCGGCTCTGGAACGACGATGCGCTCGCAGAGCGCCGCGATGAACTGGACCTCTCACTCGATGGCGATTACCTCGAACTCCACGGCGGCCGGCGGGGGGTTGGTGAGGTTCTCGTTCGACAGTTTGGCTACGCCGCTGCAGCCCGGTATCTCGACAATAGTGAGGAACAGGTCCGTGATGCGTACCAGCACATCGAGGCGGCCGAACGCGCCGATATGGCGACCGAGGCGTTCTCACAGACCGACCAGCGGGTCAGTGACCAGTAGCTGTACCAACTACCCTTCGGTACAATCCGGCGCTCGACGATTAGTTCGCGCTGGCAACAGCTGAGCACGTCGACGCGACGCCCTTGGTTGGAGGAAACGACGATTACGACGGCGTCGCCGAGTTCCCGATCGAACGATTCCGGGACGGTTCCGCGTAGGTACCTCGCTTACCCACCGCTTCCAAAAGACGGTATCAGCTCACACGGTCCCCCGTTTCAGCACAATAGCACAGAGCATGCCAGCACACACTTACAGTAGCACAGATAATCTGTAACCATGACAATGGACATCGAAGAGTTCGAGAGAGTAGAAGACGGAGGGAGCGACCTCTCCACCAGCGAGGCAATTGTGAAGTTCCTCCTTGAGAATAGCGAGCAAGCATGGAAGCGTGGTGAGATAGCTGAGAAGATCAACCGTGATCCGAACACCGTCGGAACGAACCTGAGTCGGTTGAAAGAGCGAGGTCTTGTTCGCCATCGCAAGAACCATTGGGCGATCACAGACAACCACCACCAGCTCGTCGAAGCGGTCCGGTTCTCGAATACACTCTCGACACTCAACGAGACGGTTGGCCCGCTCATCGAGAGTGAGGAGGAGGCAAAAGCGTGGAGCAATGCCCAGCCAGAACGGACTCATCGGAGCGTTAGTGATGGCGATGAAGCCGCTGAAACCATCGAGAATGGGGTGGACAACGGCGACGACGAATGACCTCAAGCCCGCTTAGCGCCCAGCAGCTGGATGGGTATCGTCATCGCGATCCTCATCGACCGGTTTGTACTCTGCACCCATGCCGACTGGCGTGAAGCCGGGCACATAGCTGAAGCGTTTCCCAGGCTCGCGTTGGAACATTAGCGGGAGCATCCCCCGATCGTCTCGTGCCCCGTAATGAGGGGGCCACTTGTTGAGTTCAGCCGTCGGCTTGTACACCTGCGGCCCAGGAAGCGTTGGGCGTTCCAGATCGTCGAGGTCGAACATCCGAACCTCGAAGTGGCGGGCAAGTTCCTCAGCGTCAGCTGTGAGATCAGTTGTATGACACAGAACCGGCATTGCCCGGCAGGCAAAAGCGATCGTACACAGCCGGAAGATCGTCGACGGCGTGATCGTATCGCTCGTCCAGTCTTTACACTGCGCAACAAGCCAATCCGTCGGCTGTTGTTGTTTGGGCTTTCGCTTGGCGACGACATCGACCTCGAGACCGAACAGATGCTGGCGTGTCTCTGCTCGATACCCCCACCGTTTCAACGCTCGGTGGAGTTGATACTCAAGCCATCGCCCATCGGCAATCCCACGGCCAGCAACGTCCGCATAGACATACCGATGACTGGAGAGTTGTTCAGGCAGCGTGGAGTCATCGGTAGATCCCTCAGAAAGTGCGTCCTGAAGGATGACGATATGGTCTCGAATCGTTTTGAGTGTTTGCTCGATCGAATACTCTTGTGAGGAGTGGTCGTATCCCTGAATAGAGAAATCCTCAAGCAACCGATCGAGACGCAGTTCGATGTGATACAGTGCCTGATCAGAGTCGTCCCACGTCACCACCTCTTGATCGACTTGGGAAGGGGTATGCTCTGTATCCGCAAGCTGCCGTCGGACTCCTTTGAGCGGATAGAGCGCGAGGGACAACCGCCGCCGTACGGTAACGTCTTGGACGGCCGTAAGTGTCTCTTCCTCGGAGAGAGCATCTCGGAGCGCCTCCATCGCGTCGATGAGCTGGGTGAGCTCACGGGCAAACCCCGGTGGAAGCGAGAGTGGTTCGTCCGTCATTGAGAGAGCGGGCTGGGAGTGAATTCGTGGCGTGTCAGTCCAGTTTCTGAGAGCGGTTGGAGCGTTGGCTGCCCGTGGGTGCGAAGATGATGATAGAACTCGTCTGTCGTCGCCGGATACCACTGTGGGCTATCGCGCTCGCGGTAGCGGAGTTCACCGTTGACGGAGACGGCCACACCCTGTTCGGTTGTGGCCGTCGCAGCGAACACGAGCGCTGGCGGATCCGGACGCCTCCAACTGTCACGGATCCACTCAAGCATCGTTTCGATCGGTGTGGGATCGACTGGGACAGGGTACCGTGCGACCGCTGGCGCGCGGATCGCGACATCCTCAACGGGATCGCTACCACAGGAGCGCCACTCCGCACCAGTCCACTCGAGTTCACGGCGTGTCCAGGACTCGCCAGTGGTGTTGGGTTCGAAGCGGAGGCGACGCGGTGGCGCACTGGGTGGGTTCCACTGAAGCAGACACGCACCGTTGTTGGCGAGGGTAGCGTCATCCCGACGGCGACGAGACGCGAACAGTGCGGCGTCGATCTGTGCCCGTGCCCGCCGCAGAGTTGCAAGTGGATCGCCGCCCGGCATTGAAACGACGTCGTCAGTGTCGTTGACTGCCTCGAACAACCGGTGGAAATTGGAGTCGATCTCTCTGAGGGTCTCCAATTCATGCTGGTAGTCAGCCATTAGGCGTCCTCCGAGTCCGGCTTGTAACAGGCGGTCTGAAGCCGGCGGATGTATTCTGCAAGCGGCTCGGTCGCGTCCGTCGGAGAGACAGTCTTCGATCGGTCATCAAACTCGACTGCGCCACACTCATCAAGGGTCTCAAGATGAGATTGGGTCAGCGAGATGTAGACCGAGGTGCGTTTGTCGCTACCAATTTTACTGGGATCAACCGCGTTCTCGATGGCAGCGATTTCGACGGCCAGATTACCAGCAGGAATCGTTCTATGTGATTGCGAGAGTGAGAGCAGGACACGGCGTCGACGACTGTTTGAGATTGCGTTAAAGGCACTATCTGGATCCATTGGGATGGCGAACGAGGCCGGATCGTCGGTCACTTAGACCGCCCCACAATGATTGTTTGGCCGATGTTCCGCTGGCTACGGTTTGGTAGACTACTGAAACTGGGCTGTGCGACGTGGTGTGTCAGTAGGTCAGTGTTGAGTGAGGTACTCTGGAAAACAGAGTTATCACTCCTGACCCTGTTTGGGTTGGTTGCTGTCATTGGATGGCAGCACGACTCCTCCGGCGTTCTAGCGCCGGAGGTTCTGTCAGGAATCGTGCGTGAATCGAAGAGGGTTGGTTGTGACTTTTATATGAGTGTCACAAGTCGAGGAACTGTTATAAGGCCATTTTAGCGGCTAAAACGTCGATATTAGCATGTATTCTTAATCACCTCTTAAATACCATACCACCTCTAATGATGGTTAAAAACAAATTTTTAGAATTGTAATATTTTTTAATTTATTTAGTTAGCTATCACAAATTATCGGGTTTCAATCATAGAATTTGGGGCAGACTTGGAGGTAGCGTTTGACTCGATCATCAGACCAGTGAGTGTAGTTATCCATCGTGTCTTCCTCGTCTCCGCGGATAAGCTTCGTAGTCGTTGAATGTCCCCCCGCTCCGGCCGCCTCAAGTCGTTGGTCGATTACGGATGTCGACCAGTGGCGGAAGTAGTGTGGGTTAATATTATCGTCGTCGTAGGGTTCGTACCAGTATCCAAGATCCTCGGAATGTTCTCTGAGTTTCTTCTGTAATGTTTGTGCGTGAATCCGTTCACCCCAATTTCGGAAGAGACTGACGAATAGTGGCGTATTTGATTCCAAGGGCCCAGGATGAATTACAAGCCATCGGAGTAGGAGGTCACATAGTTCGTTATCGATAGGAATCGTGCGATCAACGCTTGTTTTGTTCGATGATTTCGGTACCCGCTGTCGTTCTTCCCACAGTTTTCCTTCTTCTGGTTTACTCGAAATGTATATGAAAGGTCGATCTTTGTGCCGAAGCTCTCGATGGACCTTCCAATCACAGGCCGGATGATCAAGGTAAACATCCTGTAAATCAAGGTTGTGGGTAACTCCCCTTCGAATAGTTGTTTTCGCCATCAGCGCAGTAAGTGATTCAAAAAGTGGATGAGAAAACGACCGGATGTACTCACCCATCTCGTCAACGCTGATAATCTCTGGGTTACGGGATGATTTGCTCCCAATAATCTTGTCACCGCCTTCGTTGAGCGCCAGCTCAATCGGATTCCCGGTGGATGTAAACCAAGAATGGCCTCGGTTCAGTGTGAACTCATAGAACTGCCGTATGGCTTTTACGTGCGATACTTCAGAACCTCCACCATAGCGTGGACAAGCTGAGAGTGCTTGGAAGTAATTATGTGCCTCATCAATAGATAGGTTCTCTGGTCGGAGATCTCCTCCAGTGGTCCAATTTACTTCACTTTCGTGCTGGATCACTTCCTCTCTCCATTTGTTACGCTTCTCTGCGATTTCGTGCTCGTCATCCTCATTATATATAACCCATGAGAGTTCGTCATTAAGCCAACGGCGGAAGAAATCAACTCTCAACCTTATCTGTCGTCGCGTCGAATCTGCTGAATGACCGTGACGTTTTGTGACAAACCAATCTATGGGAGGTTCATCAGGGCTACTGCCGTGTTGAACCGTACCGTAATCATCATCACTCATCGATCTTGAATTCGAAGCCGTTCTTTTCTACTGGCAAGTCATCTTGTTGGGCAAGTTCAAGAAGTCGGTCAGATATCTGCTGTTGAAGGCCGTTATTGAGTATTTCGTCGAGTTCAGCATAGTTGTCATCCAGTGCTTCGAAAATGAGTTTATCCAGATCATTTTGTTCTCCATTACCGTGCTGGGATGTGGAATCGTCCAACGTGCGGGGATCAAGGGCAGCGATGTTTGATTCGCCCGCTGAAACCATTACGCGGATGTACTCAGACGCACCGCTGTATTCCTCTGCGTTCTGTGCCCGCTCCATCATCTCCTTAGGAAAGGACACATAGGTTTGGGTGTACTTCGAATCTGTCATAGGTTTGCCAGGGTTGTTATACAACCCTAGTTGATATACAGAATTGGGCTTGATCGTTATAGTTGTTATTCCACTAAGAACTAAAGAGATAAAGAAGGAGTGTTGAGCCGCTCATTTTCATACAATCTCTATTTCTATATTTGCTTATTTCTAAAAACCGCAGGACAGCAGAGACATATAGATATCGAAAGCACATCCAATCTCGAATTCTAACGGGAGATAGAAATTATAGTTTGTAATCCGGGGCAAATCAATCCAACTCATCTAAAACAATTCTAATTGAATTAAGCTGAATTAGAATAGTCATATATATTATATAAAAACATAATAATTCTGATTGATATTTGGATCCGTTAATCATATAATATATCTTGTAGTAGTTTGACTCATGGGCGACAGCGAAACAACCCTTCTCCGAATGAACGAACAAGGTGTTACAACAATTCCTTCAGAGGTCCGTGAAGTACTCGACATCGACGGTAAGCGTGCGATCCTCAGGGTCAAGGATATCGAAGTGGCCAAAGTAACGGAAGACCCCACCTCTGAATCAGAACCAGAAGCTAAAGACGACGGTAACAAGATGCCGAATGATGTCGGAGACCGGGGTCATATAGGTGCAAAACCGTTAATCGCGGGACTAGGCCTCATTATTATATTCTTCTTGATAACTCTACTCTGATCAATCCGTCTCCTCAAAGGATTCTAGATCACCCTGCGACGTAGGTTGGTATTATATTTCAGAGAGTTAGCCGTTGAGACCGAGCTCTGCCTCGATAGTCGTCTCGTTGATCGCTGCCCGCACCAACGCCGGATAGAACCGCTCATTCTTCGGCAGCTGTTCGCCATGCTCACGCTGCCATTCAACGTTGACCTCTGAGTACCGGATGTCGAGATCGTCAACGACGTCGTCAGGGAGATAGATCGTCCGCCCATTCCAGTCTTCGCGCAGCACGAATCCTTCATCACCCGGTCCAAGCGTGTCAGTCGTTTCTGGCGTTTCGATCGTTTCGGACGTTTCAGTCGTTGTCGTCGCCTCGGTCGTTTCAGTCATTTCCGATGATGGCGTGGAGGTCTCTTCAGTCGTATCGATCGTTTCAGTCGTTTCGGCCGTTTCTGTTGTGTCAGTCGTTTCGTCCGTTTCAGTCGTGTCGGTTGTGTCAGTCGCCTCAGTCGTCGCACCGAAACGGTCAGCGATACCACCCATCTTCTCGCCGGTCTTGCCCAGCTCCTCGCTGGCGTCGTCGTTGTCGTCACTCATGTGCTTCCCTCACAAGTTCTGTCTCGACGAGTGCTGCGACGTCCGCGAGGACTTCGGCCATGTCGCTGTCGAGTTCATCGGCCGCAAAGATGGAGCGCTCCTGGGCGGCGATCGCCCGCTGAAGATCGACTCGCTTGTACACGTCGAACACTGGAATCTTGAGTCCGTCTTCAAACTCGGAGTGCAACTGCTCAAGCATGGCGTCGGCCTGTTTGTTATGCTCGACGCGGTTCGCGATGATACCGAGAATTCGTACCGTTCCGAAGTACTCTCGAACGCTGTCAATCTGCTTCTGGAGTCGATCAAGGCCCTGGACAGAGAGGGCCTCTGCGTAGGCAGGAATCAACACACCATCGCTGGCAACCAACGCGTTGTCCGTGAGCACGTTGATGCTCGGCATGTTGTCGACGAGAACAACATCATACCCGGTTGCGAGCTCGTCGAGAACCATCTTCAGCCGTTCTCGAGCGCGGGGTTCGCCATTGAGTTCGCCGCCAGTGCGATCGACCATCCGCTCGTTCGCGGGGAGGAGATCAAACTCCTCGCCAGTGATGATGATGTCGTCGACGTCGTCTGCGCGGCTGGGATCGAGCAGCAGCTCGTGGAGCGACACCTCTCGGTCAAGGTCGCTGTACGCCTCGTCGTAGCCGAGGATCGACGTGAGTGCCCCCTCAGGGGCAAGGTCGACTACGAGGACATCAAGCCCACGGTCGGCGAGTGCGCCGGCGACGTGGATTGTAAGCGTCGTTTTTCCAACCCCTCCTTTCTGGTTGAGCATCGCCACGATCGCCGGAGGCGTTTCGATCGTTTCAGCCGTTTCAGCCGTTTCAGTCATGTAGTGAAACGAGAGAAACGCGATCGTTATAATACTATGTCAGACAGGTATTGCCTGAGTAGAGCAGGCTCCACGAACACTCCTTACTGTTTCACTGTAACTGAAATTAGAAACAGTTGTGTCGCGTATCTCAAACCGCGCCAACGGCGACATCGTCTAGGACTTCCCCTCGATCGGAGACCTCCTTGAGGAGACACAGCTCGTGAGAGGCTTCGCATTCACCTCCGTGAAGCTCGGCGGACGACCAATCACCAATCATGGAAGCACAGCTCACACCCCACTGAATGCTTGAACGACCTGCCGCCGACACCCCCAACGGGAATGTCCCGTCTGTAGAAAAGTCGGGCTGCCAGAGCGAATCCAGCAATATGGATGTGGACTGAAGCGATAGAAAACATCGGTTTTTGCCAACACAATAGAGTAAGGAATGCCCTACATATCCTTCGCTACATCCGAGACGACAACAAAGATGAAACCTCACCCGGATTCTTATTTTAGTTGAAAACACAGTTGCGGCTATGAGCAAATCAAAAGCTGTAGATACTCTTCTCCAAGAGTGGCGTGAGAAAGCTAATGTGCTGAAAGACAGGCCAGAAGAGATCAAGGAACAGCAGGATAGCTTCTACAAGGGAAGTTGGGATGCAGCCCGTGAACGCGCCGAACCAGAGCTAAGACGGAAGGCAATACAAGCTTGTATCGACGATCTTGAAGAGAGCACCACAACTGACGATATGCTAGAAGCGTTGGCAGATTGGCGGAAGGAAGCCGACAAACTTGATAAGAGGATATATGATTCTCAAGAGTGGTTCCGGTCAAACATCACCAGGCATCAACTCGAAAAGTGTATCGAAGAGTTCGAGAAAGCGTTCCCCGACGACAACTTTAATGAGTGCTTTCGGTGTGGTTCTCTACAATTGCCGGTCAGTGATAAGAGGCGTAACAAGGGGTTCCGGTGGGAATGTGAGGAGTGCGGATATTAGCCTTTCATCAGGTACTCGCGAAAACCACGTCCTGGTCTAGAACTCGTGCTTTGAGAACGGGTCAGATTGGTCATTCTGCTGTTGGAGCTGTGAGAGGTCAATCGTCTCCCGTAAGTTGATATCGGTGTATTTGTCAATTAGAATGGCGATGATGATGAGGACGAAAATAACAGTTCCTGCGTCTGGATTGAGTCCTTCACTGATCGTCTCCCGGCGTCGGACCGAGTTCTGCTGATCACGGGAAAGACTCTCAGCGGTCTGTGCTGCCTCCTCAGCCCACTTGCCGATGTTCTCTCTGCCGTTGTCTCGTTTCCAGTCGTAGGTGGGAAAAATAGTGGATAGCGTACGCACCTTGTCACCCTCCTCAACAACGAACTTTTTCAACGGGTTTGTCCCGCTGAAGTCAGTGTTCGATTCTTTGTCATTAAGAGAGTGTATTTTTACACCGACGATACCGTTCCCTCTTTCGATGCTTTTCTTGATTTCGTAGTGAATCCAATCCCTCTCCGCAGTCTCATTACCGATTAGCACGACTGTGACAGATGTTCCCTGGAGTTGTTCGTTAATCCAATGGCGAATTTTTTCGTCAGTTGCCTGTTTGATCGTCTCCTGCTCTGCAGCATCGAAGAATCCAGCCGCTTCACGGTCTTTGCTGGTCACCCAGCTATGCCGAACCTGGTTCGCTCGCCAGACATCTCGGCCGTAGTGGAAACTGAAGAAGACTCTTCTAGCCAAAGATGGTTCCTCCGTTGATACAGATCAGGATTACTGTGTAGACAATCAGTAGCCCTCCGATGGTACCGTAGAACGTGAGCATGGATTTTGTGGCCATCAGCTGTACTGTTCCATCGACATCGTCCTCAAACCGGGATGGATCCATGTCGAATAGGTAGTCGTCAGTATCGTCCCGGTTAAGCCGGACCCAGTCGAATAGTTTCCGGAATTTCCGCTCCTGTCTCAGGTAATAGGCGTCGAGGTACCAGAATCCAATGAGAGGAATGAAAGCGGCGAATAGTTGGAAGTTATTCGTCCGGAATAGAAGTGCGACAACCACCAAGGTAACTGTCCAGCCCTTAATTTTGAATGAGTTGGATGCCTGCCTATCGATAATGTTCTGTATGTGCTCCAATTCTTGGTGGAAGCCATTATCAGACGACATAGATTACCGGTCTGCTAATTGAGCAGCTTTCTCAACCCAACCTCCGAGATTGTTATAGCCGTCGTCGCGTTTCCAATGATAGGTCTCAAAGATGTCAGAGAGATACTTCTTCCGTCCTTTTTCGGTGATATGCCACTTATCAAGCGGATTTTTCCCATTTCGAGCGGTTCTTCCGTTCTTGTCTTCGATATTATGGATGTAGATACCGAGCAGGCCGTTACCCTGGTTGTAGCTTTTTTCAATTTCGCGGTTTACCCAATCACGGTTGTAGGTTTCACTGCCGATCAAGACGACAGTGACGGAAGTGTTGTGAATCTGCTCATCGATCCATCGTTCGATTGCATCTTCTCCCCCTCGCTTGATTTCTTCCCATTCAGCAGCATCAATATACCCTGCTCCCTCTCGGTTGTCGTGGGTCACCCAACTGTTCCGTACCGGATTGGTTCGCCAATGATCGCGCTCGTAGTGAAAGCTGAAAAATACTCTCCTGACCATGACTGTTCCCTTGATTTAGATATAATTTCCAACTGGCATATATCTACGGTTTTAAACATCCCCATTGACTACACACCATTTCATATTTACTATTATCTGACAAACATCTAAAACGCGTCTTTGAGAAGTGGTGCTCGATCTGATTCTCGAACGGTATGGCTCAGAAATATCGGATATTTATTGCCCACAAGCTAACTTAGGCTGACGAGTTCCCCCTCGTCTAAGGAAAGAAACTCTGTAACGTAGTCTTCCAGCGTCGGGTTTTCAGCGGCGAAGAACTCAACAGTCCGGAACATCTCTTTACTAAACCGCTCATAGAGCCCGTAGATATCAGGGTCAAGAAGCTCAGGGTTGGATGACACAAGTTCTTTTTGCGTCGAAGTCTGGATACGGTACGCGAACGAAAGTTGAGCGTTCAAGCCCAACAAAAACACCGACAAACTGGACTGTCGATTCTGATCGGATTGAGCAATCGTTTTTGTACTCACGGTTGAGAAGTCAAGATCGATGAAATGGTTCTTGTCTAATAGCAACCTGTCTGGCTGTATATCGTGTTCGCTGTTCACTAGACCAATGATACGGATAAGACAAGGAATACACTCGCCGCAGTTATAGGGGTGTCCCACAGCGTCCTTTCCTTGTGACAATTCACGTGGATGTGGACAAGTTCGAGTAAAGAAAATATCCTCTTTATTTGGGATACAGTTGACCACTTCTCCCTTTGTGTAATTAATGAAGGGATTGCTGATTTTCACTTGACGGTCCGGTAATAGTTCCTCAAAAATTCTGTTCAAGCTTTTAATGAACAATGGGTGTACTGTACGAGTCGTTGTCCAGCCAGTTTCCAACGAGGAGAAACGCGACAGGACACCATTCTCGGGAACATAGATATCATCAACATCGAGTGCTACCGCGACAGCGGCGGCGAAAGCAAAGTACATGAATGACCGAGTAAACTGCGTATTTTCATAGGCAGAGAACCCCTCGTCGACACCTATTGAGGTCAGATTAGCATCAAAGAGATGGTCAAAATTCCGCACTAGATGGCCGACGTTTCGGCCATGATCCACGCTGACAAAATGTGGATTGTGCCCTTCATCAGCGAGATGAAATCGTCCACCCAAACTATCTAATCCGCCTGAAAAGAGTGCGACAGAATCAGCCTCAGGCAGTTGACCACGAGGCATACCATCGTTCTCATTAACAGACTGATTCTCGTCTATAGCATCAATGAAACGATACTGGAAGTTGTCACGCGAGATGAAGCTAACAGCGTGGTTCAATTCAGACTCTAGTGGTTGCCATTTCTTTACGTCGACAACAGGGTACAGGATCTGAATCTGCCGTGATTTCAGCATTTCCTCGCCGTCATCCTTCGCACCAGTAGGCCCTCGCTTCACCAAACGGTCCGCAGCATACGTACCGAGTGCGAGCTCAACCAACGCCGTGACTGTTGGAGGAGGGCTTTGTCCGAACAAGTTGCTGAGAACCTTCTTCTCATACTTAATTAGACGACTGCCTTCCGTTTCAGTCTTAGTTCGGTAATCGTCGATGACAATCGTGTAGTCCGAGTCTGCTTCGCTAAGATTCGATCCAGTTCCGGACTTAATCAGGAATCGCTTAGTTCCCTTCAAGATCTTCATCCCCCCATGTCTTAATCATCTCGTGCATGGTATTCCGAATCATCTCCTCTACATCCTCGTGTTCTAGTAGCTCCACATCGACATCTTCGAAAATTGGAGCCAGTTCCGGCTGGTCCTGTATTTTTTCGACGAGCTCATCTGCCCGATTAGCACACTGATCTCGTAGTTGCTCTTCAAATTCTTCTATCTCTTGATCAGTCTCGACGTTTTGGCTGAAGTGGAGTTGGAGGGCGGAGTCTGACTCAGGATCGTTTGTAGCTGCTTCAATCTCTTTGTTGAGCAGTTGAAACAGATACTCCCGAAGATACACACGGAAGAATCCTTCAACACCATGCGCCTCTACAAACTCGTCAATGTTATTTTGAATCTCGGTGTCGTTCAAGAGCATCAGCTCCTTCAGTCATGATGTCACCCATCGCACTCTCCATTGCTCGTTCTGCGGACCCTGAGAAGGCCCGGTCTGTGCCTTGAGATCCCTCTGCAAGTCCCCGCGTGGCCGCTTCTTTTGAAGTTTGCTCAATGACAGCTTCAGAGGCACCAGCTGCAACGACCTCCTTTACCACTGAGGAACCGATATCCTTGGTAGCGGACTCAATACCGTTCTGGTGGCTTTTGATAATGAATTCAGAGCCATATCGGACCGCTAAGTAAGCTGGAACTTTAGCTGCGCCGTTCGGTTGAGCAGCCAGAATCATCTTGAAATAGATTTCACTGGCCTTGGCGGCATCTTTATCACCCGCAGCACCAGCTAAATCACGTTTCGCATTTTCATAGTCAGCGTTGGAGGCCCCGGATCGGTTCCGGGTTGCTGTTCCCATACTATCATATTGACAGTCTGTATTATAATACTAATTGACTTTCGCGTCTCCACAGTTGGTTCATGAGAATTGACCGCCATTGATGTAGAGATACTTTGAGGGATGACCGATTACTGCTACGAACGGAGTCGGGTTTAATGGTTGGTGAGCAGGCGTGAGGTCACAACTGATTCTAAATGATGCCGCTGATGACGAGTAGTCCAACGACGAGCAGCAGCGTCGCGACCACGCTCCCACCGGCCAGAATCTTGTTCTCCATCGCCTTCTCGTGGAGCGGCATAGCGGCGTACTCCTCGCGGAACGCCTCTACGTTCTCCTCGTCGTAGAAGTACTTCGTCTTCAGTGCGAACCGCTCGGTAACCGCACAGCCTGTACAAACCGGCTCCTGGTCAAGCCGCTCGGTTTTGATGTGGCTGTCGCAGGCGATCGCCCCGCAGTTGGGGCAGTACGTGTACGTCTCGTCGACGCCGCTGGCCTCACAGTGGACACAGCGATGGATACCGTCCTCGGTGGTAACTCGAGAGGGGCCTGCCGCGTAGTACTCGTAGGGGTAGGTGTACTCCTGAATGTCGGTCGTGTGCCGAACCTCGGGGAGGTAGACTGGCTCGATCGACTGGACGGAGATGTCCGAGCGGTTCGGCTCGCAGGTCTTGTTGTACGTGACGTTGTTGTCGCCGGTGTAGGTAACCGACGTCGTGTGGTGGTCTTGAAGCCGCTCGACAGCCCACTCCTTGTACTCGGTCTGAGTCTGCCCGAATCGGTGCTCCTCGACGTCGTCGAACACCTCGCCAAATTGTCCAGAGTCGAGTTCGATCCTCGTATGGAGATTCTCGGTGACCAGTGTCGCGACATCCTCGCCGACGACCTGTGGGGTTCCACGTTCAGCGTGAACCACGAACTGCGTCCGGTCGTTGATCCGATGGATGACGCCGACCGATGTCTCGAAGACAGCGTTCGTGTCCGCAGTGACTGCCACGACCGGGCGAAATGTCACCGCCGAATATGGGTCTGGAAGGTCGGCCACCTCGATATTCTCGATATCGCGGAACGCCTCCACAACGGGTGCGTCGACGTCTGCCGCTGGATCGTACGGCCGCAGGGTCTCATCACAGAGAATCTCGATGCGACCATTGTAGAGATCTAGGCCGATCTCATCGGCTATCTCCCGAAGGTCTTGGCCGTCAAGCAACTCGATAGGATACGGATCATCGTTCTGTTGGAGGCGGCCGGCATACTCCCTCGCGGGACTCGTGAACCGCCCGGTGGTGACAACCATCCCGCGTTTGGGACCGTCGAAGTGGAACGTCGAGATCGCCGAATGGAGTTTCTGAACGACTGGCCGCCCAACCGTCGCCGTGTGTTTACATTCGACGATGACCGCGCGTCGGGTGCCGTCGACGACCTCCTCCATGATGACATCTCGGCCCTCGTCTGCCGTCTTCTCAGCCTGATGGACGTTCTCGTAGCCGAGGTTCCGAAAGACATCCTCGATCAGATCCTCAAATTCGAACCCGGAAAGATCGTCTAGAACGGCCATTCGATGTATCTAGATTTTATCTCGCCACAACCAAATACATTGGTGAGTACCAGAGAGCTCATCGATTTCGATAGAGTAGCGCTCCCGTGCCAAGAGTTCATATCCCGCCTTGTTGACGGCCTCGACAACCACATCAACGGCCTCTCTGAGCGCCCCCAGATCACCCATCACCGTGAAGAACCATACTACGGACGGTATCAAACTCATCTGTGTGATAGACTGCGATGCCATCGCGAAGAATTTCTTGGAGCTCCTCAGCGTATGTCGGGACCCCTTGGAGAGCCTCAACATCAATATCGAATGCGTATCGATCCCCGCCAAACGTATCTTCCTCAAGTGATTGCCTGATGTGGTTCGCCTGTCGTTGGTTGCTCGGCCGGTCGTCACGAACCAACACCCAGAGATCAATATCGCTGCGACGGTCAGCCTCACCGCGAGCAACGCTTCCATACAGAACGACAGCGAGGACGCCATCAAGTGTAGTACGGAGTTGGTTGGTCGCGTCCTGTACCGGCACGTGGAACTCCGACTGAGGAATTCCGAGGAACGGATCGTCTGGGATAGTGAGCCGATCACGGTTGATCTGGACAAGTCGGCGGGTCCCGTCGTGTTCTTCGACAACAAGATCGTTCCGAGAGAGTGTATCAACCGTCTTGGTGATCGTTGGTCGCGTGTAGCTAATTGCGTCAGCAAGGTCTGTCATCGAAAACGACTCGTCGTGATGTCGGGTTAAAAAGAGAAGAATCTCGGCTGTCGCATCTCCACTGAGTAACCGGTCGTCTTGGAGTGGTAAGTCGATGGATATCTGGATACCATCAGCGAGACTACCGTTCGAATCTGTTTTCATTGTAAAGTAATTCTTAGTGTTACTACTTCAACCTATTTGCTAAGCAAGCTGTATTTCCCGCAATTGTGACGATTCTCCGAGGACCTCGACTTCGGCGTTGAGGGCCAGTATCAAGGGTCGAAGAGCGAGTTGCGGGCCCTGCTCGATACGGTCACCGACCGTTCCGGGATCGAGTTCACGGTTCGAGAGCATCACGAGTCTCAACAGGAACACTATCCGACTCACTACGTCGACATCAGCATCCAGTATCGTGCTGTCCTCAACCATCCCAACACGACCAGTATCGATGTGATGGTCGACGAGCACGTCGCCTTCGATCCAGTCTGCATCCGGTAATCGGTACGAAGTCGATGTCATCGACGAATCGTGTACCTGTCCAGACTGGCAGCAGCGCTCCCCAGAAGGTGGCTGCAAGCATCTGCGTCGCGTCGATCACGAGATCAAGCGCGGCTGTGTGCTCGCCCAGATGGCCGACTCCCGGTTGACACAAACTGATTTCGGTTAACCAACAGACCATCCGGTTTCATTGCCTCATTGGTTAACGCATACAGCCACCAGCCTGTCCGCTGTCACGGGAGATCGTCAGTCACGTCGACGAGGTCCTTCTCGGTCTGCCAGCGATACAGCCGTCCCTCCTGCTCGAACAGATCGAAGACGCCGTCCTGCATCCAGCCGAAGGGATGCTCCTCGTCATCGTACTCCTGTTTGAGGACGTGGCTCTTCGCGAAGAATTCGGTCGTCCCGACGAGCAGGCCTTGCTCAACGAGGAAGTCGCTCGGTTCCTTTTCTGCGACACCAACGAGGTAGGTCACGATGTCGCCGATGAGGCAGAACTTCTGGATGCTGTTGTCCCACTCGCCGCGGATGTCGACCATCCGGAAGGCATAGGCGTCCTGCCGGCGGCTGAGCCGGTCGACAACCAGATTCAGCCGGCGGATCGGCTCCCGGTCGTAGTTCCCCAGCACAAAGTAGGACCGGTCGTTCTCGTAGACAGGAGTCAATTCACTCAGGGCGTGGATAATTTCCTCGTTGTCCGCCAGCGATATCTCGTCTTCGTCGAGTTGGTCCTTCGCGCTGGTGAGGACCATCCGTCTTTAGTTAATACTCTCAGTAATACCATTCAGGTGCAGTTCCTGATTGAATTTGGTCTGTTTACTCGCGTTACGGCGAGAAAACCTCGCTTCTAAGGTTGCTTTATTGCTTGGTTTCGATGGACACCGCGTCTAAATCATTCGATTAGCACTTTCCAACACTACTGAGCATAATACTATGAGAAAATATTACTATCAGTCTTAGCTAAAGACGAATGGTGAGGACTTCCTCGGGAACGGGCGGCTCTTCGTCGGACATATTTAGACTCTCTCAGCGCCGTGCGATATGATTTATGAAGTAAATCACCGGCTCAATTCAGTGTGAATTACTATAGAGTGATTTACTCAAGAGTAAACTACTTGTCGCTAGAGTTTGTACTGTGTCGTATGAGCACCGACCTAGAGACTACTGGGGATATGGAATCCCGCGAACTCGTCCACTTCGTGACGCAGCAGACGCGGTTCGCGCTGATCAACAACATCCTCCAGCACCCCAAACAGCTCCCCTCGATGTACGAACTCGAGGAACTCAACCCTAGCGTGAGCGAGGCCACCGTCTACAAACACATCCAGAAGCTGATCGACGCTGGCATCGTCAGGGAAGTCCCACTCGACGACGATCAGCGCCGGCAGGGCTATCCCTGGAAGTTCTACGGCCTCACAGCGGAGGGTCGGACCTTTCTCGACGAACACAATCTCCTCGCCGCGGAGGAAACCCTCCAACAGATCTACGAGACCATCTCCAACAAGCCCGAGAAGATGGTCAAGTACGAGAACGCCCCTCGCCCGGACGACGCGTGACTTCGGAATCGGCTTGCTTACAGCTTCCGGTTACGTTTCGATTTCGTATTCGGCCGCCAGCTTCTGGAACTCGTCCCACTCGAGGAGGCGATCGTCCGTAACATCGCCGTGGGTCTCGAGGTAGCGGAGCAAGGCGTCGATCTCGTCTTCAAGGCCATACTTCGCCGCCTGCTCTCGGAGGTCGCCCTCGTCGACGTCAACCTGTCTGAGCAAGAGGAGACAGTACGAACGGTAGCGGCTGCTGTCGTCGATCAGTAACGTGTGACAGCAGAGGTCCGCTGGGGAGAGGATATCGAGTTCCTCGGAATAGAAGTAGTAGCGGTGGTCGGTGAGCAGAAACTGGAGGTCGAAGGCCGCAAATCGAGCGAGCCCGGTTTCGTGGAATGCCTCTATGTCGATCTCGGTCCTGGTCTGGGCGAGGAACGCGTTGTAGTCCTCCCAGAGAATCGTCCCCTTCGGGGCCACAGCTTCGAGGCGTTGGCGATGGAGATGGTGTGTGAGTTCACGGGCGAACTCGTGGAGGCGGGTGAAGTCGGCGTTGAAGTCATAGCGGCCGTCATCTGCCCCGACGAGACCACGATCGCGGAATCGCTTGAGGACACGGTTGACCGTATTGCGGTAGTTGTCGCTCCGGTCGGCGATCTCGGCGACGGTTCGCGGCTGGTCGAGATAGTAGAGCACCTCAAGTGTCTTCCCGGTCAACAACTCGGGGAAGTCGATATGGGGGTACTGGCGAACGAGGTCCTGGTAAAGTTCGACGGCGCGGGCATCTGACGGAACGACTCGCTTTCGGCGGCCGTCGCGTTCCGTGTAGACGAGTCTCTTCTCGACGAGGTCGCCGATGCCACGGGAGAGATAGCTCTCGCTGTGGTCGAGCTTCGTCGCAAGCTCGGAGATCGTGTCGCCACGGTCGATCGTGGCGAGGACTTCAAGTTCGATTCGCCGGAGCACCGTGTAACATAGTACAAATATGTTTATAAATATATTTCGAGTAATGTTACATTGGCGAGCACGAGAGTCGCCTCCGTTGTCTTAACCAACAAAACTATGGACTAGTGGGTAATGTTGGTTAACACGAAAGTAGCCGATGTCCCACGAACCCCCGACCCCACCGGCGAACCTCCCGACGGAGATCGTCAATACGCTCAACGAGTCGGATCCGGAGCACCTCCGAGATGTTGCTACGTATGCTGAATCACTCGCCGACCACAAGGAACGAGAGGCCCGTCTCGAGGAGTCGGCAGATCAAGAAGACGTCAAAGAGCGACCAGACGATCTCCCGGATGACGTCCCCTCAAAGGCCACAATCACGATCAAGGAGATCAACGACAACCGCTACTACTACTGGCAGTGGCGAGAGGGGGATCAAGTCAAGTCCAAATATAAGTCACCGGTCGATCCTGACGAGTAGAACAGGTAGCTAGCCGGATATTGAAGTCCACACACCCCGTGTGCGAAATGAAATTCCCACAGAGATCTGATTGGCACCCCCCGTGTGCGAGATGATTCTACGCAGATTCGGGACGGACCCCGTGTGAGAGATGAATCAGTTGACGAATCAAGCAGAGACACCCCGTGTGCGAAATGAAATCGTGTATACGGTTGTCAGACATACCTCCAGATAGCGACAGGAATTATAGCGAAATCACACCCCGTGTGCGAAATGAATCCAGTTGTGACAGCAACGTCTCTGGTCGCTACTTCCCTTCGAAGAAATTATCTATTTGTGCGTTGACAACAGATTTGATTAGATCGCCTTCATTGTCTGCCTCTTCGATCCGGATGTCAGCTCGAAGCGTTTCAGCAACCACCCCCGGATCATCAACAAACGTGTACTCCTTGTGAACGCCACTCCCGTAGCCGCGTCCCCGCTTTTCTGAGGTGACGAAGTTGTATGTCTCCGCTTCACTCATATACCGGAGATAGGAGTCGCGCGATTTTGTATCAGCGTCAAGTAAGTCAGTAAGGTACTGATACACGCGATATGCAACCGTACTGGGAACAGCGTTCAAATTGCGTTGTGAGTAAACGGGGACAATCGCAGTAGCGTAAAGCGAGAGCTTCTTTTGGGTCGACAACCCCTGCATCTGAGTCAGCGTCCGATCCCGTTCTGCTTCTTTCTGGGCATCACGAACGTGCCCTTCATGAACCATATCTTCGCCTTCGCGGTCTGCAATCTCGCCTGCTTTCCGAAACAGATCGATCGCTTTCCGGGCGTCACCGTGGTCCTGTGCCGCAAATGCAGAGCTAAGTGGAATGATCCCGTCTTCAAGGACACCGTCCCGATACGCGTCACGACGTCGTTTCAGAATGGACTGTAGTTGGTCCGCATCATAGTCTGAAAAGACGACATCCTGCGGATTGAACGAGCTCTCTGCCCGACCGTCGAGGTTCTCCATGAACCGGGGATCGTTTGTGAGCGCCGCAACGGAAACGTGTCCCTCGATCTGGCCGAGTTGTGATGCCCGAGAGAGCTGATAGAGCAGCTTGGAGTATGCTGGCTCATCGTTCGGGTCCCGCTGTCGCCCTACCAAGAGGTCGACCTCATCCAAGATGATAATGACCGAGTCGAAGTTGTTGCTCAGGATCTCATAAAATCGGTTGAGTTTCTGGTCTGTCGAGACGCCACTCTGTGGAACCCCAATTTCAACGTCTGCTTCATTAGCGGCGTTTTCCACAAGTCGATAGACGGCCCTATCGTGCGATTTGATTGTCTGACAGTTGGTTTTAATAACTCCAAAACGGTCGTCTTGGGCGTTCGCGAGTTCAAGAACCTGCTGGCAGACCGCGTTGATAATGAGTGACTTCCCCGTCCCGGATGGGCCGTAGAGAAGCATATTGGGCGGTCGGTTTCCCTGTACTGCCGGTCGTAGGTAGGTGATGATATCGTCCAGCTGGTCATCACGACCGACGATGCGATCCTCGTCGATGACGGCATCTGGGTCGAGAAGACCCTTATCTCGGAAAACCGAGTTTTGAACACCCTCCTGGAGGCGTCCTTTGATAGATTGTGAGAGGGACTGTTGATCGTCGCCGTCAACCATATTTGGGCAGTTAGAGCGAAACTATAAATAAATATGGGTACCGTGTGCGAGATTAAATTTGCTGAATTCTCACGTTACAGGCGCTTTCGCGAAGGGGAGGCGAAGTAATACTGTAACCGTGGGCGAAATCAATTAGTCGTAGTGACCCCCCGTGTGCGATATGAAATGCTGATCAGGTCATCGAACAGCTGTCGATGTCAAGGCGAGACGGATGTGTTCGGTGGAGGTACTCCCCGTGTGCAAAATGAATTACTAGACGTATTCTCGACTAGATGTCCCGAGAAGATCTCTTGAATATCTCAAGTGGAGTCTGATCTCGTCGGTGGGTTACCCCCACACCCCGTGTGCGATATGAATTTGGTGAGAGGGTAGGCGAGGACGAGTCATCTGAAAAGTTGGAAAATGACGAGAGAATCCACGAGAAGGCGTCAAACCAACGGAGCCGTCCATCTCACGAAGGGGCAAAGCCATAGACGAGCCCAATTATATCACGAAACATACTGTTTCGTTTTAACCGACTTGAGCCTTATTACGGCTATGGTTGACAGAGTGTCTATATAAAGATTTCTATGAAATATAGTCTATCGTGATATAGCCGTCTCTGAGGCCCTACCTCCGTAAAATCATGTATCTCCGGCGGTTTGGGGTCTCTCCCGTTGACTACCCCCTCCCACCATCTTCCCGATTTCATATCGCACACGGGGTGTGGGGGTTCGATCTCGTGAGGGGCAGTGGTTAACCAACAGAACCGCTCCTGACGACTCCTGTGTTGGTTAACAATCCTCCGTGTTCGTGTATGCCGTCAACTTTGGGACCCGCGTCTCCGCGAGTTCTCGACGAATCTCCGTCCGATCCCAGCCAAGCGGCGACAGCACACTCTCGACAGCTCTGATAAGTTGTGTCTCATAGTACGAGGCGTCGTAGGTCTCGATCTCCTCGTGAGCTAATGCGACCCGCTCGCGAGAGGTCTTCTCATCGTCAACGACCACGTACTCGATGTCTTGTCCAGGATGGACGGCGAGATCCTGATCGCGAGCCCGCCTCAGCGCCACCACGTTCTGGGTGTTCTGCGTATACCCTTCGAGTGGCTTAGAGACACGATTCCGTTCGACGAGTTGTTCAACCGGCACCGTTCCAGTGCGAAGGCGCTTGATGGCATCTTGGAGACAGTCGAGTACGGCGTCCGGAGATCGAGTCGCGTCGAATCGTTCGAGACAATCCTGCTGAACATCCTCGATAAACGACGGAGTCGACCGCTGACGAGCCTCGATACCGCGTAACTTGAACTCGTCATTACCAGCCACCTTGCCGAAATACTTCGTGAGCGCGCCGGCGTCGCTCTCGCGCTGGGGAACGAACGCGACCCAGTCGTAGTGAGCTTCGTGTTCAAGCCGAATCTCGACATCCTCCGTGATCTCTGTTGCGAGCGCCTCGAGGTCCTCGCGGTCATCGTCGTCGACGTCGGGATCAGGCGTCACCCAGATGGAGTCGACGATGCCATGAACGACACGCCACCCACCGGCCTCTAAGCGTTGCTTCGCCGTCAACAGAATCTCGCGAGCAAACGCGTTGATTGCTTCGTGGCACTCGATCCGCCCGAACTTCGCGTTACTGAACCCCTGGTACCCGAAGCAAGCGACGAGGATCCACTTCAGCGCACCCGATCGTCCCTCGAGTTCCGCCAGTCGGTCCTCGTCGGGATCGTCCTGTAGCTGTTCGCGACGGATGGCCGCCTTGATCTCGTCGCGAGCGTCGATGATGGGTTGGAGGACATCGACGAGATAGCCATGTTCGTCGCAGATCGAGTACCCGAGGCCGGGGACGTCGTCCCGGTCGCTGTGGCAGTCACAGCGGATAACGTCGGGCGAGACGTTCCGGGTACAGATGATGTTCGGATACAGACTCGAGAAGTCGAGTTCGTGGACGTCCTCATGGACGCCGACCTCGGGTGCGAAGATGAAGCCGCCACGGTCGGCGTCGTGGAGCGTTCCCATCGGTTTGTAGAACTCGTGCCGCCAGGAGTTCCATGGGACGAGCACGTTGCGATCGTGGGCCTCACAGATCTGAATCGCGGTCAACACGTTGCCGATCGACGCCCACGCCAGTTCTTGGACGGGTTTCTTCGAGCGCGAGACGAGGTCGAGGACACCGTCGAGGTTCGTCTCTCCATAGAAGAACGTGTTACTCTCGTCGATGATCGCCCGGCCGGGCACGTTGTACCGCGCCGGTGAGTGCCCGACACGGCCGTAACTCGCGTACGTCGACTGGCTCGCGAGTTGCTGGTAGTCGATGTCGGGCCACCGGCTCAGCGAGAAGTCGTCGACGCCGGCAGCTGTAGCCATCTCGTACAGCGTCGGAATGATCTCACTCGTCGAGCAGACCAGGATATCCGGATTCTGCTCTTCGAGTGCTGCTTGGACTGCCGTCAGAATATCCGCTGGCAATCCGGTGACGGTGTCGCCGTCAATGGACAATTCGGTGTAGGTGTTGGCTCCCGTTTCGGTTACTGGGACGCTGAGTCGAAGCGTCGACAGCTCGCTCGCCGGCGTCGGATCGACGTCTTCCTCGAGGCAATACCGAAATTCCCGCGAAAAGTCTACGTTGAAACAGGCGAGATCTCCAACCGGATACGTGTTCAGCTGCCGTGCCTGCTGTGCGAGTGGGGTGACGCGATCGATGTGGCCGACGTCGACAGCGAGGACCGACTCCACGTCACGACGGAATCCGGGATGTCGCGTCACTATCTCGGTCGCAACGACATCGGGATGATGGTCATAGATCGATCGAAGTGCGGTAAAATCGATGTCGTCGTCCGGATCGCGTGCGGCGACGTAGAACCGTGGAGTATAGTCGTCACGCTCCGTCACGACGACGCCGTCGGCGGTAGCGTCCCACTCGAGGACGCGCCCGTCATCTAGGAAGTCGATAGTGAACGGCATTTGGGATTGTCAGGCCTCGCTTGAACGAGACGGGCCAGTACTCGATAAGCAACGGCGTGGTGCTTCCACAATTCAGAAGAAAACTCTGAGACGATTGTCATCGTGGTAGTCGGCCTCTTTTGCGTGTTTTAGTCTTTTCTAGGATAGTTTCCGGAATCTCAGATTAACCAACAGTTATGAAACAACTTGTCGATTTGTTGGTTAAGACCATCGCTGAAGGAAATCCACACTCAGAAGAACCACAAACCAATATACTGTCCCACAAATTATTATACTTGTCTCACGTTGGTTAATGTATCATGTCCGAGGAGACGCCCCCATCCAATCAAGTACGTCCTGATGGCGGTGCCGAACAGCGTGATATCAACGACGTTGTCGTTGAGGACTGGATTGAGGAGACAACGCCCTTCGAACGAGTCTACGAAATCATCCGCAGTACCTACGATCCAACATCTGCTTCACAGATTGCTGACCGTGCTCGTGTTTCGCCGACAACGGCGCGAAAGCACCTGCGGTCGCTTGTGGATACAGGTGAAGTGACGACTTCACAGGACGGTCAGACGACGCTGTACCGCCGGTCAGAAACGGGGATTGTCACCGAGCATGCACAGTCGCTGCTTGCGGAACGAACTCCCGAAGAGATTGCCTCTGGAATCACCGAGCTCAAAGCACAGATTCAGAACTGGCGTGATGAGTACGGCGTTGATTCGCCCGAGGAACTCGCTCGGGAACTGGATATTGAAGACGCCGACAGCGAGTCTGGGACGCTGCTCAGAGAGTGGCAAACGACCCGCCGAAATCTCGCACTCGCACAAGCGACGCTCGCGATTGCTGAGGCCAGTCGTACTGGTCACCTCACTGGTACGGACACTGACGACGATAGCAACAGCGACTCCTCCATTGTCGTATGACCGATGCGGAAGACGAGACATTTTCTGGGGATAGTCAGCCGGGCGAACAGGCCGAGGTGTTCGGCCCGATCGATGCTGGGGCGTTACGCGAGATCCGAGATCTGATTGTCACCCAAGAGCCGTTGGTTGAGACGGCATCACTGGACGATCCGCTGAATCCACAGATACTTTCGATCGAACTGGCTGACGGCGTCGGAGCGGCGTCAACAGCGCGGATTGACATTCGATGGAGTTTGGCCGGGAACTACGCTGCCCACTACACGGACAACCAGGGGCGGGATTTTCGCTTTGATTGTCATCCGAAACCCGATGCGCCGACACGGCACTTTCATCCTCCACCTGACGCTCCCAGTCGTCCTGTTGAGCCATCCTGTATCACTGTGCGTGAGGCTTCGTTGGTCACGCGAGCGATTCTCCATCGGTGGCGATACGCTTACACGAACAGCACATTCGAAGGGATCAACGACGCAGAAAATCCGCCGTAGACAAGGATACGTAGCGGCTCCGACACATTCAACGCGGCTACAACGCATCGTGTGAACTACGACCTACGATGGATCCCATAGAACAGACAGACACTTGAGTCCGCTTTTTTCTTGGAGTAGGGTCAACCTCGTAGAACGATAGAACAGGACCCACGCAGCTGATTCTACGACTCTTTGATTGAGCTCCACATACTCCAGTTGGACTTATACTATTGCCTACCGTATCCATCACCATGCCTGGCGAGCCGTATCGCATCCAAGAGAACACCGGCAATCCAGTACACCCTTCCATTGAAGCAGTCCTAACCCTCGCGCTTGACCGAGCTGCTGATCCACGACCATCTGACCATCAAGATAGTCACTTCGACCGGTACGTCCAAGATGCCGTCGAACACGCCGGTGAAGCTGCCGTCAAGCAGGCTATTCGTCTGTCACTCACCGAGGGATTAACCCACCGAATGGCTGGTCGAAAAGCATTCGGTGACGATAACTACGTCTACGGAATCAATGTCGGTGTCGCCGCAATAGCATATCTCCGCGAACTCAACAGCAACTCACTGAGTGACCTCTAACCAAGAACCTCCCAGTTCGCGTGGATACAGATGAGCGTATCCAGCTGGTGATACACAACTTGTAGCACTACTCTACTAGTAGATTCTTCATGTGGGCGTTCCACATTCAGTAACTACTAGTAGACCAGAGGGTGTCATACAACGGTCGCCACTCCCCGAGCAACTACCAGCGCGTGTGCGAGGTACTCGATTAGGTAGTCCGTGAGGAGATGAGTAAGCGGCAGGCCCACAGGGAACTCGACACGTCTCGGAAGACGGTTCGGCGTGCGATAGAGAAACGAGGTGGACTGTACGGTCTGTAGAAATCATCCGAACTGCCCCCGTTGTTCCGCCCGTCCAGTAATTCTGGCATA
>NZ_CBVY010000017.1:29359-49417 GCF_000513435.1 Halorubrum sp. AJ67
CTGGCATAGGGTCTGAGCCAAATATTTAGTACGGTCGAGATATGGTTACGGCTATGGATTCTGGGCCGTCAAGTGCGGAGATCTCCTCGGAACTCAAGAACACCGACTATACAGCAGGGGAGCTATTCGAGGGGAGCGTCTTCCGTATTCCTCATTACCAAAGGTTCTATTCCTGGGAAAGAGCAGAGTGGCTGGATTTCTGGCAGGATTTGTTCAATATAATCGGGAAGGAGCGCAAACACTACATGGGAACGGTCATCTGTAAGGCAGAGCAGAATCCGGTCCTGACACAGGATGAAATTCCGGATTTCCGTGCTTACGGGATTGTTGACGGACAACAACGATTCACTACGCTTGTGCTACTGATTCGGGCGATTGAGTCGATTTATAGAGATATTCCGTCCGAAGAACTGTCAGAGGAAGAGGAAGATATCTACGACAATATTCAAATCGAATCGAGCTGGAGACGCTTCGTCTCGGACTCAAGGATTGAGCGAACGGCGACCGAGAATCGATTCAAACTCCACCTTCAGGACGATGATGATGATATCTTTCGTAGTGTTCTTCGGGAGGATATCGATGAAACAGCTATTGAGACACCGTCTCAGGGGCGCATTGTAGATGCGTACCGGTTCTATCAGAACAAACTTGAGAGTCGGAAGGAGGAGCTGCCGATAGACGGATTTCTCAAAGAGATTGACACACTTCTCTCAACCATAGAGTCGCTCAGGTTCATCGCATACACCGTCGACGACCCAGAGGAAGCAACCCTGATTTTCGAGTCGGTGAATGACCGAGGCATCGGATTAAGTAAATTGGACAAAACGAAGAGCTTCCTTATGCACAAGGTGTATTTGGCTGAGCCAGGAGATAGTAGGCCAGTTGTTTCTATTGATGCCGTACAGGAGCGGTTCGGCCGGATCTATCGATGGATGCAGGATATCTCTGTGACTGATCGTGTTTCCGATATTGGGGAAGAGCAGATTCAGCGCTACCACTATATCGCAAATATCGATCGGTCCGTCAATTCGAATTATGTTCGATCGGAGACCAACCGCCGGAATAGGACTCTCCGGTCCGGGGCGACGGTATATTTGGGGGCCCTCAAGTGGCATTTCACGAATCTACAAGAAGGAAGCAGACCGGAACTGTACGGGGGACACTCACGAGGTTGTCTCGAGGAAATTGAAGAGTATACCGACAGTCTCACTCGATACTACTCCCACATGGAGAGCATCGGTTCGTATGGTACGTCGGGAGAGTATGACTCGGCAATCGACTGGGAGTTTAAGAAGATATTCGCACTTGACAGGCTAGGAAACTTCTATCCGCTACTACTGACTGTTTGGGATGAATTCACCGAGGGATTCATCTCGGAAGGGGAACTCCATGAAATCCTTCAACTTATTGAAATCGCCTCATTCCGGATTTATACCACTGTTAGCAGGTCAGATACAGGTCGTGGAAGATTCTACAAGCTTGCAAACAAGATCGCTACTGGCGAACGGAGTGCCGACTGGATTATTGATAGTCTCAAAGACGACATCCAGTCGAAAGCCAACGACTTTGAGGCATTACTTAGAGACCAGAACGCTTACCAGCGAATTAGGTACAAAGACCTCCGTTATCTGTTAATTTCGTACGAACTCTATCTCCGGTACGATGGCAAGGGGGGTGGAGAAATCAACGTTCAAAAAGCAGCGGAAAATGCTGGTAACGAATATACATTAGATCACATCTGGCCACGGGACACGGGCAAACTGGGGCTTTCTGAGGAGCAGGAAGAAGTCCACGAAGAGATCAAAGACAGTCTCGGGAACCTGACATTAACCACCGGGCCACGAAACTCAGCTTGGAAAAATCGCCCTTACCACGAGAAACGAAAGCTGGTTGATGAAGACGAATCCGGCTACTGGGACTCCGATTTCACCATGACTCGGAAGGTCGCCAGAGACTATGAGGAATGGGGAGAGGATCAGATCGAGAAGCGACTGGACGATATCATCGATTTCGCCAAACAACGGTGGAGTCTTGATGCAACCCAACGGGAACCGAAGGCGAATATCCGCCCACCAGAGGTGGAGTAATGGGCCGTACTGCTGAGATAGACGCTTGAGACTATCGACCGGCGACCGTACTCAGTCGCCCGGTACTACACCTAATCCACCTGTTTTTACAAGATTAGATTGTCTGGTAACTCGAATCAACCTCCACTCTGGGTGGATGTATCCCCCGCCCTCAACTGGCGCTATCACTGCCCGCTGCACAGTCGTCTTCGGCCGGTTGAGCGCGTACGTTCTGTGAACGGATTTCCGATGAATTAGCTCCGCAAACTCTCGTTAATAGTCAAGAAAGGTTAGGAGTAAGACGAGATTCATTCACCTCATCGGGTGTGAACTACTAGCTGTTCTCAGGTAGCGTGATTGTACAGCTGGAGAGGTACTCTCCCTGGAACGGCGTTGATCAGCGTGGTCGTCCCGATTCGATTGGCTCAAGCGATTTCATTGAGAAATCTGACTTCGAGCAGTACCGTTCTGCGAGCTCCATCAGCGCTCGGGTCCGTCGGATATCGGCGACGTTGTGGGTGATAAGTGGCTCGTACGCACCCTCTTCCCAGACTGTAACGGCCTCACCGCTGTCGGCGAATGGATCAACGTCATTCAATCCTGCCCCGACCAGCTCGCCGTAGACGCCGCTCAGCGAATCCTCGCTGGTATTGAACCGCTTCTCGAAGACGTCCATCACGTCGACGTACGGGAGCATCCCAAAGGGCCACTCGAGGCCGTGCGTACAGAATCGAGTTCGGAGAAATGGCAAGTCGAACCCACCGTTCCACCGCTCGCCGTTGTACGCGACGAGCTTTGCGTCACGCTGGGTGAGCGTTGACGTGACGAACGTCGCCAACTCGGTGAGAAGTTCCTGTTCGCTATCGTGGAAAGAGAGCTGGACCGGTGTCTGGAGGGTATTATTTACTTGCTCAGCCAAGCCTGTCGTCGGTGTCGACCCACCTGTATTGAGAAACACTCGTGACGAGACAGGCGAATCGAACCCAACTACTGTGAGTTTATCATCGGCCCCAAACCCCGTTGTCTCGATATCGAAGGCAATTGTCGTCAACTCGGTCATTTTGGCTCTCCAGTGCGACCTTCTTCTGGCGGCTGCTGCCGGTCGGGCTCAGCGTCCGAAATCCGCTGTTCAAGCTCTTCCAGACGCTCTTCGTGGTCTTCCAGCTTGGTCTCCTGTTCGAGATCGATGCTGAGAAGCGCCGGGAGGAGCGGGTTCTGGTGGTTCAACAGCCCACTCGCGTCGGCGTGCTCACGAGCGTACTCGAACAGTCGATCGAATCGCGGCTGGTCGCGACGCCGTAGTGCCCGGCGGAACTCCGTCCAGCGCTCTTCGATGGCCCGGAGCGCATCTCGGTACGTCGGGTTCGTACGCCCCATCGTTACCGACCCCCAGCTGCTGTCCACGCATCGAGCAGGGGATCTGTGGTGGCTGCGAGTGTCTCTCCCTTCGTTGTGACGCCCGTCCCGACAGCCTCAGATGTCGCGGATGCCGGCGTCGTCGGTTCGACGCCGACCTGCGTAGCGCGTGCTGTGAGCAGCTGCCGCCAGTAGGCGAACGTCGTCTGGTAGTACGCGCCATCGTCGACAGGGTAGACGAGTGTCTCGAACTCCTCGCCACGGATTCGCGGTCCCATCCGTGTTTGCTCACACTCGAGGTGGTGGTCAGCGACCGCCACGACCGGCTCGGTGAATTCGTCGATCGTACGCCGAGTAACGAGCACCGGGATGTCATACCCGTCGGCGTACGTCGCCAACCGAGTGAGTGTACGGGCCTGGAGGGTATTGGCGTGCCGGTCTCCGAGAGTGTCGTCGGCGCGGTACTGGGCATCGACAGCCGGCGCGACGATGAGCGAGGGAGTGTATGGTGATTCACCGTCGCCATCCGTTGGTTGCCCATCTTGTACATGGTTGTTGGCCGTCGACGCCTGGATGGACTGATTCACCGCCGCCGTGAGATCGCAGACAGCGCCGTAGTGCTGGTAGGCGGTGAACCCCCGTGCGACCTGGATACGATCAAGCAACCGTTGGCTGGGGGCGATCTGGGCGAGTGTTGTCGTCGTCGCGTGGCCGTTTGCGTCGACCCAGAAAGCAGGGCCGTCGTGGAGGAGGAGATGATCCAGCACGAGCGACTGTATGATCGGGACGCCGCGGCTCCCCTCCACGTCAAGCAGCGTGACGCCGTTATTGAGTGACGGGAGCAGCATCTCCTCCGTGGCTGGGTCGGCTTGATCAGCCAAGGTCTGATTGCGGTCAGCGCCTCGTGTCGGCTGTTCGGCCGTCATTCGATTCGACGGTGGGTGGTCTCCCATACTGGATAACTAGTCACTCTCTCAATAAGCGACGGCGCGGTGCTTCCGGACTTCCAGAAAGGAATCTATCAGACGCCAATTCGAACTCAATCACCGGATCTCCAAGAGTGGTAAACTGTTTCCAAGACTCTTTCCGAGGTGGCTATCGCCTTTGATCGCCGAATTAACCAACGTATCGGTATCTGCCGACAACTTGTTGGTTAATTCTGTTATTCGTTGTGCCGCACCTCGTCGATGATATCTCTAGATATGATACTCTAGAATATGATTATTCAGAATATTTTTATCTCACACTCACTAATCCAGCCCCATGACAGACTTCGTGAACCGCTCGGAGGAGTTAGAAAGGCTTCACGACCTTTTCGACTCGGAGACCGCGGATCTCGCTGTCGTGTACGGGCGGCGACGGCTGGGAAAGACAAGACTCGTCAAGAAGGCGCTTGAGGGCCGAAAGAACGCGGTCTTCTATCAGGCACGACAGAAGACGCGGGAGCTCCAACTGGAACAGTTCGTCGAAGCTGCGGCCAACACGTTTCCTGGTATCGAAGACATCCGTCCTGATTGGGAGCGCCTGTTCCGATATTTGGGCGATCAGAACGCGATCGTCGTGCTTGACGAGTTTCCCTACCTAATCGAACAGGACGAGAGTCTTCCGTCCGTGTTACAGGCGTTGTTTGACCATGAGTTCGACGAGTCGGCACCGACGTTCGTGCTGGTCGGGTCGTCGATCAGCATGATGGAGGAGGCGACGCTGCTCGGAGACAGCCCGCTGTACGGCCGGACGTCTCTCACACTCGACATTCGTGAACTCTCGTTCGACGCCGCGACGAAGTTTCTCCCGGACAATGTGACGGCAGACGAGGCCGTGCGTGCGTGGAGCGTGTTCGGTGGTGTTCCCTATTATCTTGAGGAACTCGACGCCGACCGGTCGCTCGGCGAGAACATCCAGCAGACGGTATTACATCGTCACGGGTCACTCCGGAACGAGCCCGAATACGTTCTCCGGATGGAACTGACAGAGCCGACGCGGTACTTCTCGATTCTCGAAGCGATCGCCGGCGGGGCGACAAGCCGCAACGGGATTGCTGGCGTGACGGGTATCGACTACAACCAGCTGTCGACGTATCTGGATCGCCTCTCTCGGCTCCGGCTCATCGAACGGCATGTGCCAGTGACTGAGAAACCTGAACGATCTAAGCGGAGCCAGTACCGACTTCGCGATCCCCTGTTCCGGTTCTGGTTCCGATTCTTGTCTGGGAGTGCAGATCGCTACGATCAGTTCGGTGAGGAGGCCTATGACCGACTCGTCGACCCCGAGCTGGCCGATTTTGTTGCTCCTGCGTTTGAGCAGTTGTGTTGTGAGGCGCTGTGGACACTGTACGACGACACGCCAATTGTAAACGTCGGGCAGTGGTGGTATCAGGACCACGAGATCGACGTTGTCGGGCTCACCGACGAAGACACGCTTGTGGTCGGCGAGTGTAAGTACCAGGCATCGCCGCTTGACTATAGCGCATTGGCGTCACTCGAGACGCATGTTGGGGAACTCCGATGGCAGCCGTCGGACGGCAGCACGCGCACTGTCGAATACGCACTGTTCTCCCGGAGTGGATTTACCGACAGCATGTACGACGCCGCCCGCGAGCGCGATAATGTCCGCCTCTACACGATCGACGACGTCGTCACCGCGCTTGGAGAGCGATGACCTGCGTGTGCTGCTTGGATTTCTGTGAATATTTGACTGCTTCCGAGAACGTTTCCAGAATCGTGTTCAGGCCGTCCTTGGATATTTAACCAACAACTGACCTTGGGGGAAGTCTGTTGGTTAATACGAGAGGGAACCCACGACTCAATTCGCGTTCGTCACACTGTGGTACGAGCGTCGATGTCCCTATCGTACTCGTCGGCGATAATCTCTAAGGCAGGCTCGTAGGCTGGACGATTCTCTATCATCTGGTCGACAGCGGTATCCAACGGGATCACGGGGTTGCCGTCGACCCACTCGGTATCGATATCGTTGGTCTTCGGGAACAACACGTAGTGGACGTTCCCGTTGACGTCGCTGGCGTCCGGGCGTTCGTTGATCGTCATGTCGATGCCAAACTGTTGGAAGAACCCAATCCACCGGTCGACATCACGGTCGTGAACTTCGATGAACACCGGATAGTCATCGTGGCTCCGTGCGATCTGATAGCCACCCTGCGTCCAGACGTACGCGGCGTCAATCTCCGTGTACGCGAACTCCATCCCAGCGAAGTGTGGGATGACATACGCGTCCTCTTGGGAGATGGGATCGCGGCTGTACAACGCAGCCGTCATCTCAGCGTACTGCTGGCGCATCTCGTGGTCAACGATCTGGAGTCCATTATCGGTATTGACGATAATATCTGCGTTTTCCAACCGCTCAATCCAGTCGTACACCCATGAGTATGAGATGTCGATTTTGCTCGCGATTCGATTAATCGAATCGCCACGCTGAATCGCTAAGACAATCTTCGAAGCTGTGGGGTCCATCAACTCGATCATTGCTAAAATTGTCTCTTGACTACGGTTGCGGTCTCGCTTCTAGTTATCTCTAAAGAGATATCACAATGTAGGCCTTCCGGCCAGATCGACTACTACATCGGCGACGCAGCCGCCGCATCGACGAGCGAGTACTCCCGATCCCGACTCGTACCCTCAGCTTCGAGGAGGTTGTACTGCGCCATCTTCGAGAGGTACGTGCGGACGGTCCGCTTCGTCCGTGGGTCGTCCACCTCCTCAGTATAACGCTCGTGGATCTCGCTCGGTCCGAGTGGACCGTGGTCGCGAACGACATCGTAGACGACTCGTTGGTGTGGGGTGAGAGAATCGAGGCTCTTCTGCTTGATCTGGGCCCGAGCGTCCTCGGCCGCATCGACGAGGTTGTCGTCGGTGATACGGTCACAGTTCTCCCGATCAGCGGTGCTGGCTGCGCTTCGAAGCATCCCGATGGCGAGACGAGCATCGCCAGCGGCGGCATCAGCAATTTGGTAGAGCTGCTCGTCGCTGATGACGTCATCCTCAAGCCCCCACTTCGTGCGAGCACTCAGGATATCGTAGAGTTGCTCGTTGTGGTACTTGTCCATCCGGACGTGTTCGCTGGAGCGGAGGCGGCTCACAAGACGGTCGTCGACGCGGCTGAACAGCTCTTCTTCTTTGTTCGCGATACAGACGACCGCGAACTGTGGCAGGCTGTGGAGGTCGTAGATGACGCTCGGGTCTTCGAGTTGATCGACCTCATCGAGAATGACCACGGTTCGCGGACCGTCGTACTGTTGGAGCCGGTCGATAAGCTCGTCGTGGGGTGTCGACTGGCGGTGGATATCGATCGTCGCGCCGATGTCGTCCAGAATCTGGTACAGCGTCCGGAAGCGGCTGTAGTTCCGCCAGCAATTGACGTAGGTTGCCTCGACGTCGAGGACTTCTTCTCGGAGGCGCTCGGTAACGAACTTCGAGACACAGGTTTTGCCGACGCCGCTTGGACCGGTGACGATGGCTGTGTCAGCTGGTTCGCCGTTTGTGATCGGTTCGAGAACGCTCGAGAGATGGTTCACCTCGGCGTCGCGATGCTCGACTTCTCGAGGGACGAACCCGGCGCGAAGGACACGAGCATCACGGATCATCTGTCGGTGGGTAGCTGTTGTCCGGGGAAGTCATAAAGGTGTGACTGGGTCGGTTCCGGAAACATCCCATTTAGTCCCCTCGAACTTAACCAAATCCTCGCGCAGTAACACGATTGCTGTTTGTGGAAATCCAAGTTTTCCGGGATTTCCGGAATCAGGTTACGGGCAGGAACTGGTAATACTGGGATTTTGACACCCGTCGGCTTCGTGTTCACTCCAAGGGATGGGATATACTCCGTTGTCAGCACGATTTTGACAGTCTAACTCGTCCATCAAGTACTCCTGGGACAGCTCCTCACAGTACTGCTGGATAAAACTGAGAAGCCATCGCGATTCCAACAACGAATCGTGACTCGACCCGGTCATGACCAAGAGCCAGTAGTGTGTGCGTGGGGCGGGGACGGCGTGTTTACCCGGATTGTAGTCGATGGGACAGAAAACGGACCGACAGATCCCCTTCCGACGTGGTGTGACCAATTCCTCGATAACTGAGAGAAGTCAACAAAGCAGCCACAGTAGCTGGGTAGTTTTGTAAGCATGGACTCTCCAAATGAACTAATAGATGCCAAACACTGCTCTTGAAGCAAATCTCCGCGGTATCGGAGACGGTGCCAGACTGGAACAGTTGGCGGCCGACCTCCTAGGTCGAGATGGATACGATGTTGATCCAACTGGCGTGAGGGGTCCGGACGGCGGGCGCGATGCACTTCTTGAGCGCTCGGGGAAATCTGGCGTTCTCCACTGTAGTGTGACCTCGAGTAATATCGAGGAGAAGATTCGTTCGGATGCAGAGTCAGCTGCTGACTACCCGGAGAAGTTCGATTTGTTCATATTTGCTACCACCACGGAGATAGCCGGCGTCAAACGTGACCGATTAGAGTACGAATTAGCGGATACGTACGGCTGGCGCGTCCATATCATGGATTTTGCTCGATTGAGAAAAGATCTGATGGATGTCGACAACTACGATCTCGCCCAAGAACATCTCCATGTCGCTCCTCAGAATGCTCTCGACGACCCAGAACAGGATGTCGACGAATTATATGACAGTCAAATAGATCGATTACGGGAACGCCAGTCTCGTCACGGTGAAATAGTAGATGAAGAACCGATTGTGGCTGTCCATGTCATTCCTGTTGAGTCGGTTTCGGATCCTCCTGGAATGATTGCAACCGACCTCCCTGGCCCACCAAAATTCCGATCACGGTCGGCTGGTACCGAAGGTTTCGGTGATTTCGCAATTACAGCTCCGTACACGGAACTGTCAGAAGGGAAATTTTCTGAATACGTCTGTTTAGACGGCAATGGATGGGTAGAAGCTGTAACAACCAAGCTGACTATAGAGCGGAACGGGAGGCACGGGATTGCGTGGTTCATCGATAAAGAGATTGTCTCTCTAATGGACCGCCTCCGAGAAATGTACCAGACTGCGGGCATCTATCCGCCGTTGTACGTTTATATCACGATAATCGATGCGGAGAACTATCCGATTGAAAAACCGCAGTCAGTTTTCGGACCAGATACCACCCGTCCGATCAACGAGAATGTCTTCCAATTAAAGCGGGTGAGGATTGAAGATCTGGACTCTAATATCGCGTTGGCCCTCCGCGAACCACTCTATCAGCTCTGGAACCGTTGTGGCTGGCGAAACGGTTCGATACACTACTCGCAAAATGAGGATGGTTCTATTGAGTGGGAGCCATATAATTCCTAAACGGCCCTGTTGAACCGTGTATCCATACAAAACCAGTAGAATAGAAAACGCTTCTATTCTGGTTGTTTCTCGTCAATACCGAAGAGTTGAGATTTTGCGTGCATTTCTCCTCTGATGGCTTTTTGCGCTGCTGTAACGGCATCCTGTAGATTACTGTCTCCCTTCAAATGCGAGACCGCCTCCTCTGGAGTAGTCACACCAATTCGATACTCCGCACTGTTTACGTACGAATTGAGTGTTCGAGCCTTCATGATGGAGAATAATAGATTCTTGCTCAAGACCTCAAAGTCGATATCCATAATTTGTACCCCAAATCGAGAGTGGATTCCGTGGATGAGGTCATTTCTGTACTTCCACGCTTCACGAATCACCTCTTCTTCTTCCGGGGTAAGTAGTGGCGTGATATTATCGATTTTATTGGAGAATCCGCAGTGCATATACGACTTCTTGATTTCCTTGTCGTTTCTTTGCTCCAAGTGGTATCGGTTTACCAGCTCGACGATTTCTTCGTCAACAATTGAGTACGCCACAAACAGCGGTGCGTACACCGTTTCGTAGAATTCGCCCTGTTGAAACGGATCTGAATCATCATTCCAGTACTCATGCCACTCTTCGATCTCGTCGCTCTTCGCGAGGAGATTCAAAATCGCTGCAAACAATCTTGGTGCAATATCTGTTGGGCTGCCCCCGAGTCCTCGAGCAGATGGTTCAGAATCGAGGATGGGGAGGGTCATTTCGTCCTGATAAGTGATGTTCAGAGTTCGCTCCATCCCTGGTGACAGCCGATACACGGGGAGATATTCATCTGATCCGTATAGCGACCCCACTTTCTCCATTCCGAATTCTTCCTCTACACGCCCGAAATTTAGCAATATTTGGACATTCTGTCCGTCATCGAGGGTTGGCAGCTTGGTGAGGGTAGGGATCACTTTGTCGACATTCCGATATCCAGACCCAAGGTGTCTGTATTCCCACCGACTCGTTCCTTCCTCGCTTGTCACATACCGTATGACATACTCTGTCTCATCATCGCAGATCTCTGAATGGGGGACGCGACCATGTCGGGCACCTTCTACGTAGCGTATATCATATCCATCATTGTCCCGTTTGTACTCAATATCCATCGTACTCTGCGAATCTATTGTGTAAAAGGGTTATATAAGCACCCGCTGCGTCTCTCTTGTGACATTTGCTCTCGATAGATGTCGGAAGATTAGACGGTGGCCGGCTTAGCGTTCCAGTGCTTCTCTGAGGTCACTTCCAGGAGAGCCAAAGATGTCGTCGAACTCATCAGGTTGGTCCGCTGTAAATGTTCGAAGTTCTTCTCGAGATGTAATCTCGTATTCGAGCGCTAGGTAATCCTTGGTCGCCGCTCCAATTCGAGGAAGCTCGGCGAGATCGTCCTCGTATTCTAGCTGATGCGCTTCCAACCACTCGTGAGACTGTTCAAGGGCTTCCTCGGGAGTCAACGAATCATCAGGTCCCGCTTCGATTGAGCGGCCTTTCCGATACCAGGCGTTCCGCTCTGCTTCTGGTGCGTTGCACGCGATTGTAGTACTCCCGTCCGGTGCCGGGCTGATGGTGAGGTTGAAACGGCCGTTTGAAACCCATCGAATCCGGTTTGACGACGCCTCCACGAGGTCCCATCCAGTGAATGAGTCCTTTGGATTCAGCTGCTGTAGCGGGCCTGTATCACCGAAGGAACCCCCCGACGAGAAGCCATCGAGATGGTTTGTCGCGATACTGGAGACGATATCGCGGTCCACACCGGTATCTTTGGAGATGTCAATCGGATCTGCTGTCCCCAGGAAGTCGTCGACCCTTGTGTATCCTGCTTCAGCAAATGCTACGAGCCGCTCGCGATTCATTAGGTCCTCGTGATGTAGCTGGTCATCGATCCCAGTTTCCTTGAGGTGGTGAAGATACTCTTGGGCGACCGAGTCCTCGAAGCGGACGTTTCCAGCATCGACTCTGTTCGATTTGAGCGCTTCAATGAGTTTTGAGAGGGAGTGTGGGGATTTGTACAGCGGATCCCACTCTTCCTCGTCGTCGTCAAATACCTCTAAGTCGGTTTCTGGTTTGAAGTAGATCGGTCGATTAGCGTGAGCAAATTCGAGAAGTGAGACTAACACCATTCTTACTGATGGGTGACTGACTCTCGGATTAAATAGATATCTCTCAGTCGAGCGGCTCAATAGGGACATTATTCTATAGGGCCCGGTGCTAAACTGCGACAACCAGTATGCCGTTCTTAGCCCTCCACGACGGTACCGAGGTCATCCCGAATCAGGTACAGAAAGGGGATTTCCTCGAGTGTCCGAAGTGCGGGGATCAATTAAAAATTCGCGACTCCCATCGCCGGAAGGGGTCGTTCGTCGCGCAGCATTTCTACCACGCTGCTGAAGAGGAGACGGGCTGTGGCGGTGAATCTCCACCTCATTTGCGGATGAAGTCGATCGCGTATTCGAAGCTCACGACCGAGTATCCCGACGCCACAATAGGACTAGAACAGCAGCTGGGTGACCGGCGTGCCGATATTCTCGTTGAGTTTCTACAGCCTCGGTTCCCGGAGGGTCGCGGCATCGGCGTCGAAGTACAGCACAAACACGAGGACAAGGATGTCGACGCAGTAACCGCTGAGTATCTCGCTGCAGAGTACAGCGTCCTCTGGTTGGGTGAAAGGGACTTCTCCGGATTCAACGTAGACCTCTCTGGCATTCTTCCGACCTGGCCCCACGCGATCCAACACGACTTTAGCGACGGGTATCACGGCGTCATCTACTGGCTACGACAACCAAAACCAGCTAATCCCTCGATAGACGTCTTCCTCCCGCGAGAATATTTAGCTGAACACAGCGAGGATCTTCGTCGAGCATGGGAGTACGGGAAGTTCGATCAGGGAGGCCAATCGGACTGGAACGACCTCGGATTCTGGTGGTTGAGTGCATCATATGACCCGTACCAGAAGTGGTTCAAACTCACCGAGACGCCTGATGGACGGACGATGCTTCAACTCGGAAAGCAGGTCCGCGGTACTGAATACGTTCTCGCTCCAGTTCAGATTGAACACTCTCGGAATCGGGGGAGGGTTCACAGCTTGGCATACGAGGTTGAATCAGCAGATACCTCCGCTGGCGAATGGGCAGATATCGAAAAGGCGTGGCTGGAAACCGGATTACAGAGCACTTCAGTTATCTTCAAGCTCGTTGCAACCCCGAGCGGGGAGCTCGCTCTATCGTTGGGCAAGTACAAGGAACACAGCGACGACGGCGAGTTCATTACCGTCTCTACCGAGTTCCAGCGTAATCTCAAAGAGAGCCTCCACGAGCTCGCTAACCTTCTGGGGTGACCTGACTCGCCCCGAAAAACCCACCCACAACGGTAAATGGAGGAGACTCACCTATCATTCAGTACAGGGAACTCACAGACCAATGAAGAACGCCGGCCTCTCCACACTATCTCAGAAACGGCGTACAAGATACAGAGTAGATTTAGAACGCCACAGACACTAAGGGTTTCAACACAGTCGGTAGAAACGTTCACAAGGGCTTACTTTCGTGGCATTAGAACACAATAGATACATGAATGATAAATACAGAGCCGAAGAACTCCTCGAACGGGTGGAGAACGGCGAGCGCTCACGCGAACTAGTCGAGGAGCTCAATAACCTTCGAGATACGGAAAATGACGATGCTCGTGATCTGATCGCCATTGGTTTGTATACGATACTCGCTGAGGAACCCCATCTCTTTGTTCGGAACCCTGACGATCTTTTTGACGATCTTCACTCGACCGATGAGGTAACACCTACCAGTGCACGTATTACCTTCTCTTGGGTAGCAGAAAACCCACCAGACAAGCTAACGGAATATATTGATCCGGAACTACTTGAACTCCTCAATCATCGAGACGACCTGATTCGAGGTTCAGCATGTCGCATTCTTGCTCATTTTGCGGGAACTGACGTTAATACAGTTGAAGGCACAGCCGTCGGTCTTAGGCACCTCCTCAAGGACGAGAATACAGTAGTACAGGGGCATGCTTGCCTCGCACTTGGTCACTTAGAGGATGAAACCGCTCTCCAACAGATCAAGCAACTCCAATTAAGTGATTCGCAATACACTCGTGCTGTTGCCGAGTGGGCGACGGAGAAAATCCAAACCAGCGGGAAACGTGAGTCGATCCGATGGAAGCATAAAGACCTGTTTGAGTGTGAGCCCGTCGAGTTTGAACAAGTAGTTGCGGCCCTTTGGTCTGAGATGGGGTATTCGACTAAGGTGACTCAACGGGTGAAAGATGGTGGTTATGACGTTGATGCAAGGAACGGAGACGAGCGAATTCTGATCCAAGCAAAACGCCATCAGAACCGGGTTGGAGTCAAAGCGGTCAGGGAAACTGCGGGCCTGCTGGAGATCGAGGATGCTGATCGGGTCGTAGTCGTAACGAGTTCTAGCTTCACCAACACCGTTGAGAAAACCGGTCGGATTGAGCTTCTCGATGGAAAGCAACTATGTGACCTTTTAACTGCTCATAACATCCCGCGAGACGAATACTCGTGAAACGCTTGCGCTCTGTATTCAACACGGCTCTTTGAAGTCATCCGTTGATTGGTAGGTATCCGAGCGGTCAATTCGCACTCTTCAGCGACCAGTCGGTTCAGGAGAGAATATGTCTGAAGAATAGTATTTCAACAGAGCCGATTTCTCTTAACACGGACGTCCCGACCGTTTTCGACCTCAGTCTTGAGTGGCGGATTCGCTGGCCTCAATATTGGCGTCTTCACCGTCGATTTCGATGATGTCGCCGTCACCGACGTCCAGCGCGTCACGAAGCTTCTCGAGATGGTCGTCTGCTTCCTCACGAAGCTCTTTCGCGGTGGTGAGATCAACCTCCCCATCTTCGAGCGTCTCGGCGATCTCTTCAAGTCGATCGATGGTCTCGGCGATATCGATATCGGCGTCAGTCATGGCCGATACTCTCTCGGAACGAACTTGAATATCCTGCTCTCGTCACAGGACTCCGACTGCCCACAGTGCGACACCGAGCAGTAGCAACCCTACGAGAACAAGAATAATTATGCGAAGCTGCTGGGCTTCCTGCTTTGCTTCTCGAACATCCGTGTCCGTCTCGATGTCTCGATACGCCTCTTCGATCCGACGTTCGAGTGTCTCGGTTTCCTGATCGACGTATGTCTCGTACGCCCGATCAATACGAGTCTCAAGTCCCCCAATGCGTCCCCGAGCTGCCCGCACCGTAACGGCCTCTGTCTCTGCGGTGTGTTCGATATCTTGGAGTGCCGTCTCGATTCTGTCGTCGATTTCACTGAGGCGTGATCCTGTCAGTGTCGTGTAGGCGGTATCGATCCGCTGTTCGAGATCGGCTGCTCGCTGGAGACGTGCTTGCCGGGTTTCTACCTCACGTTCGAGCCCGATGACTGCGTTTTCGATCCGCCGACTGAGCGCGTCAAGTTGCTCGCTGACGACTGTTTCGTACCCAGTCTGGAGCCGACGTTCGATAGTGTCGACCCGCTCTCGGATGGTGCTCATATCAGGTGTCGCCACAATTCCTGCGTCTGTCGGCGTCATCGCCGCTTGGTCTGCGACATCTTCGGCGAGGGTCTCATCGTCTTCGTGGCCTACAGCGACGACTGTCGGGGTCGCACAATCGGCGATGGCTCGAACGACTGGTTCCTCGTTGAAACACCAGAGTGTGTCGTCTGCGCCGCCACCACGCGTGACGACAATCGTGTCGATATCCGGGTCTCGGTCTGCCTGCTGAACCGCTCCAACGATCGATGTGGCGGCGTTTGTGCCCTGGACTGTCGCTCCAAAGAATGTGAGCGTCACCCCCGGTGCGCGTCCCCAGGTGGACTCACGGAAGTCCTCTCGGGCAGACCCAGTCAATGAGGTGATAACCCCGATATTTGAGGGAAATGGTGGCAGTGGCTGTTTTCGATCCGAATCGAAGAGGCCCTCCTCATTGAGTTCGGCACGCAATGCCTCCAATTCTTGTGATCGATCGGAGTCGCCAACTGGCCAGTAATTTTTTACGTTGAGTTGTGTCCGGCCGCCGTCTGCGTAGAAATCGACGTTTGCCCGGACGATGACCTCCTCGCTTTCGGTGATGCTCTCGTCGATGCGGTCGCGATAGGACGACCACACGATACACTGGATCGTTTCCTCGCTGTCGACGTCTCGGAGTGTGAAGAACGTCCCGTAGCCCTTCGCTGTGGCGTCCGATACTTCGCCGACGACGTACGTTGGAAACCGCTCTGCGGCGGATTCCAAGGTTACAGCAATTTCGTTGTTGAGTCGAGACACGGACCAGACCGGTTCATCTATTTCCACGTGCCCACTTCCGGTATCATCGTCGGCGGCCATTCGAATCGGCCTATGATGTCGGGTGGTTTAGTTTATTGGCTCCCTCGAAGTCCGGTAGTTGTCTGAAGATTGTAGCTGTACCACACCGCTCTGTCGACGCCATCGCCAAGCGCATCCAGATGCTCGGATTGCCGGGGTGGTTCGACGCATATTTCGCCGTTGGCGACGACCTCTTGATGAATGAGTTGTTACCGGACGGCTGGCCACTTCTTGTTGCTGTGTACCGTCTGGGGAACGGCGTTCATGGTGACTGACGTCGGTCTCGCCGATCTCCTCGCGGTACCGTTCGCAGTCGTGCGCTTTGATGTCGCTGCCGCGCTGCTGTTCGCCGCCGTTCTCGTCTCTGGTGGGGATGTCCGTCCTCGGACTCTTCTGGTTTTAGTTTCACCCTCCTTAACGAACTCTTTTGTTTGTCTTTGACGGTGTGACAGTATGCGACGATACGGTATCATTCTGCTACTTATCATTGTAGGCGTGGCCGCTGGCACTACGGCTACAACGGGTCAACAAGTCCAAGATAGAGGTCCCGAAAATTGTATAGATGCTTTTACAGCCCAACAGTGGGAGTCGGCTCAGCTGACGGGAGAGATACGACTCGCTGAGGATGACACAGTCCAAATCACATACGATGGCCACGGTGAATTGACCACATTCGAGGTTGACCCACCGGCTGCGGCCACTGTTGTCAACACGACTGGGTTCTCGAAGACTGCGGATGGGGCCTACACCTTTGGTGGACGGCAGGCAACGCCGACCCTCACGTATCGCTTGCAAACTGGATTATCCACCAATGAATCTTATGCGAGTGGTGAATCGTGGCTTCATACACCGCTCCCTTCGTACACTCAGACCCGCGTCCACCACACTACCCCCGAAGGCGGCCACGTTGGTACGCAATTCGCGTATCTTGGAAATTATTCAGCTGTAACGCTTCAAGATGGATGCCACGAAGTCACGGGTATCATCGCTGATGAGAGCCGGTCGGCGGTTGACAGTGAGCAAATTGAGCGGCAGCTCCGATACGCGATGACTGAGTACGATGTTGGACACCGTTACAGCAAGACAACTGTATTCGTAACACCGGGAAAAGTCGATCCCACTTCTAGTGGTGAAGCACACAAATCGGACGCGTGGGCGTCCAGTCGACATGGGCCATCGAATACCACCCATATCGTACTCCACGAGTACTTACATACGAGACATTCGTTCGGTGATGCTTCACTGGGCGAGATGAGCTGGTTCAATGAGGGGACAACGGAGTACATGTCCCTACGACTAATGCTGGGCGCCGGGACACTTTCTCCACGAGAATACAACAACCGATTGGAGAACGCCGCAGGGGGCCGTGCTGTCCTATCGAACCGGTCAACGTGGACCAATCATCGTGTCCCATACCAGCGGGGAACGATGTTTAATGCACATCTAGACTACCGTATCCGAAACGCTACAGACGGCGAGAGTACGCTCAAAGATGTCGTCGCTGTCGCGAACGCTAAACAGGGGAGCCAGTTCCTCCCGTCTGAACGTGCGGTATTCGATATTGTCGCAAATGTTTCTAATACAGACACAGCTGCATGGGCAAACGGCACTGTAGATAGCAGCCAGCCTTTCAAAGTTTTACCAGTCCAACAAAAGACCACCCCTGAGTGGGAGCACCGTCTCTCAATCGCTCGCGAAAATCTAAGCGAACAACCTCTGCTTGGTGTCTTCTTTGGATTGTTGCTTGGGATTCTGATGATGATAATTTCCGAAGAGTACGGTAATGACTCGGAGGATGACAGGCCAGAAAAATCAGAAAACAGCTAGTTGGTAGGCGGTTAAGTCATCTATTAATGAAGGTGCTCATTAGGGTATCTGGATCTGTCAATACGCGCTGCGAGAGTGGATATTGGTTCTGTAGGGCCGGGACTGACTGGGTGAAGCCACTCACGTCGCATCTCCCCGAGAATAACCTGAATCGGCTCTGTTGAAATCCTATTCTTCAGACATAACGTGAGATGAAACAGCCGGTCGACGGGAGCTGCGAAACTGAACGCCGTCAGTGTCTGCGGGCGCGCCTACGTACTGTTATCGCTCCAAGCAACCCGAAAATGGTCGTTCCCCCAGCAATCACACTTAGCAAAAATGAATTATAAAGAACCGAGAGCACAGCGGCGGTAATGCCTACTAATGTGATCTCGATTGCGAATAGCATCTCTCTCAGATCGCTCATAGCAGTTTCTAAGTAGAATAACTTGCCATATTTATCGTATCCTTCTTCGATCTTACATCCTTCGTCTGTATTGACCGCAACCGGATTGGAATATATCACTTTCTGAGGATTTCAACAAAGCCCCTGAATCAATATGGAGGTACCCGTCTGCCTGAGAGGTACTGGGACTAGCTCTGACGCCGAATAATATTGGTGAAGGGTCGTACTGCCTTCTGGTCACTTGTCCGGCTTCGTACCAGTTTGCAGATTCTCGCGGTACTCAGCCTACGCCTCGTACATTTTGATCTGCTCATCTTTCGCCATTGCCTCGTCGATATCCGGATCAAAGAATGGTAACTCTTCTTTCTCGGACATTGTCATAACTTGGCTCAGGGGGTAGAGCTCAGTGTAGTAGTTTTCTAGGACCCATTCCTCACCATGATCTTCGGCAGCTTCGGCAATGAATGGGGCTGCTTCCGGGTACTCGTCAGTAAGGGTATCGGGCATTGTGGACTGTAGTGGGAAGGTGGCCAGCCTACGCGTCGGTGAACTCAGCAAGCGAGTGGTTGGGACTGCTGTGGTTCCACCTTCCGATCTGAATGAGATCGAAGGTCTCGATGTCGTCTTCGACAGCGGCGTCCAGAGTGGCAGTAATATTGACAGGGAGACTGTCGACACGGATCGCCGTCACTGGGTGACCTCCCAGTTTGTAGCCGGTTGCGAGACTCGTGGGGGAGACGATGATTACCGCATCACCATCGACAGCCTCGAGGGTGAGTTGGGCATCCCGATGCTGGAAGACGTTCGCATCCAACTCATCGACGGGGAAGAGACAGGCCGCCGTCCCGTAGTCAACACTTTCCCCCGCCGAATAGAAATGCCCCTTGGACATAATCAAATTGTATTATATGTCCCAGAAACATTAATATTGCGGTACAAAGCAATACCAAGTCATACAGCTCGGGCGGCCCGTAGCTTGATTATTCAGCCCGTTTCACCACCGTGTGTGGCTCGAACCCTGTACGAGAGCACCGCGGCAGAACTCGCAACTGGCTCTGTTGAACACGCTTCGTACGATATCGCACCGGGTGCTGCTGCCGAGTGGCTCGTGACGAACGGCTACGATGCGGCACCAGTCGACCGGGACGGCGATCCAGTTGGATTCATCCACGAAGCCGACATCGACACCGACGATACTGGTGACACACTCGAGACGGCGCTCACGCCGCTCACTATCGACTACATGATCAGTGGCGACACATCGTTTGCGGAAAGTCTCGAAGCTCTAATCGAAGAGCAGGTCTACTTCCTTGGCGGTCACAACCGGATCACTGGCATTCTGACCCGCGCGGATCTAAACACACCACCTGCGCGGATGTATCTCTTCGATAGGATCACGTACTTGGAAGAACATCTGCGAGAACTCATCTCGGCGGAGGTTTCCGATTGGAAGCAGACTCCTGTGGGTACCGACAAAATCGATGGTATCGAAGCCCGGTATGCGGATGCCAAAGCCGCTAACGTGGAATTGTCAGAGATCCACTACGCCCAATTTTCGACACTCAGTACGATTGTGTCGAGCGTCGAGGCCTGTTGGCAAGCGTGCGGGTTTTCAACTACAGGTGAGGCACAATCGCGGCTTCACGATATTACGGAACTCCGGAACGATGTCGCCCACGCTAATCTCCTCGTTGAGAACACGGACAGTGATGAGTTTCTGAGTAGCGGCCGGACGACTGAGAATTTGTATACTC
>NZ_CBVY010000017.1:50179-60345 GCF_000513435.1 Halorubrum sp. AJ67
GTACCCAGAGCTACAGAAGTTTGAGACAATATTGGCGGAGTCGCCAAATTGTTGCTTCAGATCGTTCTTCCATTTTTGTATCGTTCGCCGGGGAGTATATCGATCTTCTCTTTCCCAGGCAATACGGATACTTTGGCTTCTACGTAGTAGCTTCAGCTGGCGAGAAGAGAGATACGATGAGAAGTAATCTAAAATCTCGTTGGTCTTCTCATCTTTTCGGGCCTGTTCAGCGACCTCGAACTCTTGCTCCTGTTCGTGTTTGAGAAACCGCCCTTGGTCAGATTCCGTTGGTATGATCTCGTCCAGAATTTCTCGCTTGCCTTCCTCACTAAAGGCGTCGAGGTTGAGCTCGATGACTGTTTCCCCATCGACTTCAATTTCTTGGAAGGGTTCAACGCTCTCACCCTTCTCGACGATCTTTATCTCTTGCTCAGGGTGTTCTAGAATATCCTGATTGTAGATCGTCTTCGGCCCTTCGTCAGCAGAGATCGTATGGGAAAATACTGCCCTGAAACCCCTCGTAGCAACCTCGAAAATCCGGTCCTTGACTGCGATAACTTGCTCAGATCGGACTAACCGGATAGCTGTCTCAACAAGGTTTGCGTTTTCTTCTTCTCCGCTATCTGCCATCTCAGATGTCGGAACGGTGCTCTTCGACGTATTCTGAGACGGAGTTGAAATCGTCCTTTATGAAAACCCGAGAACCAACACCTGTCCCGGAAAACTCCTCGAGAGTCATCGGCTCATCGCTCCCACTAGGAATGACGGGATCTCCTTCTTCGTCGACGAGATAGCCATCTTCTCTGACATCAAGCCCGAATTCACTGGCCACTGTTTCAGCCGCACTTTGGCCGAATGTGATAGTGGGGGACATAGTGTGATCTCTGCTCCTGTTACTACAGGATAATTTGGCACGGGTAATATTCTTATTGGTCTGTGAAATTGATACGGCGAAGAATCCGTCTACTATACTGACCCCCACTTTCCTGTTCCAACAGTAGTTGACATTGTGTTAATGAGGGCTTCTCGGCCATCCAATTTTAGGATTCGATTAACGGCCTAAAGTAGCCGACGCTCTAGCGAACGTCGGGGTTCTCCACGCGGAGGTCGTGGTCTTCGCCGGTGTCTAGGTCGACGTAGTCGCCGAGACCGACTGTTCGGCCCTTCTCGCAGTCGTCCTTACAGCGGGTGCGGCGGTCGCCGTCTGCCGTCTGCCACTGTATCTCCCCCGTGCTCGGTCGGTAGACCTGGCGGCCCGCGAACGTCGACGTCGACGTCCCGACGACGAGCGCCTGGAACCGCTCCATCATTAGCGACGCCACCAGTCCGTTCGTCGTCACGACGCTTGGGTCACGCAGCTCGTCGCTGCCGTCGTCAGCCTCGCCGGGTTCCCGTTGTACGTACAGCCCACCGTTGTCCGCGCGGTCCTGAGGTGGCTGTCGGTCCCGGACGACCCCAGATCGTCGGTCGCCCTGCTTCCACGCTCCGAGGCAGTGGAGGCATGCCATACCTGGGCCAGCGGTCTCGACTGTCGACCGCGCACCCGCCGCGAGCTTGTCAGTCTCCTCGTCGACTTGAAGATGTGTCCCACCGGAGACAACGGGTATGAGGTGGGCGTAGGCTACCCGGTCGACGACTTTCTGGACCCAGTGCGGGTCCGCGGCGTTCAGGATGATGTCACAGTCCAGCACTGCGCCGAGCGCACTGTGGTCGTTGTTGGCATCCTCGACGATGCTGCCGTGGACTGCTCGTGCTTGGAATCCAGGTGCTGTCGCAGCCTCCTCGGCGATGTTACGGGCGAGCTCGGCCTTCCGGACGTTCGACCGGGCGTCCTCGCGGGACGCGCCGTAGGCGCGGTTCAGGTTTGCCTCCTTCAGGTGATCGAAGTCGACGAATATGGCGCCACCAACGCCTAGGCGTGCGATCTGCTCAGCGAGTAGTGACCCGACACCGCCACACCCGACGACGGCCACGCGGATACCACTGAGGCGGGCCTGCCCACGTTCACCCCACAGTTCGAGCGTGCTGTCGTGGGCGACCATCCCCGACCCGAGGCCGGGACCGGCGGGCCCCTGTGCGCTGAACGTGGTCTCGAACTTTTCGAGGAATGGCCCGTCCCGAAGCTTCTCGACGGGCGACGTACCGAGCACGCGCACGGCGGTTGCCTCCGTCTTCTCTGGGGGGCTGCCGGTAGTGAAGTCGTAGGCGCGGAAGCTCCACTCCGGCTGGTCGGTTTCCCGCCGAGGTTTGCTTGCGATGATGCCGGCGCCGAATGGACGGTCGGCCCCGAGACGTTCGGCGTTGGATTCAAGCCGCATCGGGTCTGCCTCTAGGTCCGGCTTGGAGGGATACGCGCTCCATCCCGGATGAGAGTGGAAGTATGCGATACCCTTCCGCGGGTCGTGCTCGATGGTAGTCGCTGCTCGCGCTCGGTATGCCGAACTGAGCTTCAGGCTCCCGTCCCGGACATGGACATCGTTCTCTGTCTGGGGCGGGACGACGTCGTCGACGATGTACGTGACTCGGGAGTCACCAGTGCTGCGCGTGAGCGTCGTAATCACGCCCTGTTCGTAGCGGTCGGGCTGGTACTCGGACCCCCCTGGCTGCCGATCAGCGTACTCAGGTCGGAGGTGGCCGTACAGCGTCTGCTGGACATCCTGGGTCATGGCAACATGGAACTCCGCAGCATCCCCGACAGGATAGGGATCTGGGAGCGCGTCGTCGCGGCCGCTCATGCTGTTCCCTCCGTTTCGTCCAGCCGCAGGAGAAACTGCACGAGAGTGTGGGCATCAGCGAGGTCACGCATCCGCGTCGGCTGGCGGTTCATTTTTGCCCACCGCCAACTGAACGCTATCCCACTGTCTTCGTCAGCGACCTCCAGAACTTTCTCGACCTTGTCGTAGTGGCTGCCATTTGGGTCTGCGAACGTACTACGGCATTGGATGTCGCCGACATCCTGGCCGTCGACGGTAACGGCGGGCGCCATGATGACCCAGTGTGGGTCGCTCCCGTCAAACGACTGGTCGACGAGTATGTAGAGCTCTGCGCTAGAGTCGTCCCATCGCTCGCAGTATGTGTGGAGGTCGTACTCGCCAAGCCAGATCAGCGCCTGGTTACCGTCGGTGTCGACGACGGTCGGCTGGCCATGTGTGCTGTCGCGCTCGCGCCTGAGCGCGTGTACAGCGCCTTTGAAGTCGTCATCCAGACGCTCGTCTGGAACGGTGGCCGGCGGGATCGGGCACGTCTCGTTGTAGTTACCCCCGTACCCGTCGCTGTCGCCCGCCTCCGTGGCAGTCTGGTCTTCGTCGACGGCCATGTCAGGCGTTGCCTGGAGTGCGGGGCTGGCTTGTGAACCGTTCGACGCCAGGGTCACTGAGGTCCACCTCGTCCGTGCCGCTGTAGGTGTTCTCAGTGCCGACCTCGACGAGTGCGTCGTCGGTGTTCTTGCCGAACCGCGAGAGGATTGACTCGGCGGTCGGGGTGGCCTCGTCGAAGAACTCGACGGGGGCGTTGTCGACTTTCACACCGTACTGGTCGCGTGCGTCGACGGCGCGGTCCTCAATGGTTTCGATGGTGTCCTCAAGATCCTCTACCTTGCGGAAGAGGTTGGGGTCGACGCCGCCAGTCGTGAGCGCCTCCTGCAGGTCGTTGACGTCGTCCTGCGTGGCTTGGACATCCGCTTCGAAGTCGCTGGGGAGAGTCCCGTCGACGTGCTCCACGGTGTCCTCTAGGCCTTCCACATCGTCCTCGACAGTCTCGAGGGCGACGAGTGCGTTCGCGGGAATATCGTCTTCGACAGACTCGATGATGTCCTGGCCGCTCTGGATGGACTCAGCGAGGTCGTCGAGCTCTACAACTTCGGTCGTACCGTTGGCGGGATCGTCACTCATGTGTAATCTCCCGTCGCCTTTGACCCGGCAACGTTGGGCCGACCGTAAGGCTGCAGCCGCCGCTATGACGGACTCGGGTACGGGATGAGCGACACAGACGTGTCACTCGCGGCCCGAGCGTTCGGTCCGTCTGCGGGCGAGCATGCCGGAGAGATCATCGCCGGTCGCCCCGACTCTCTCAGCGGTCGTGGTAATTCCCGCCGTCCCCCTGCCGCGCTCGGCGCGCGGTGGGCAGGGGATGCCTACGTAGCGGTGGGATACCAACCCGTCCAAGCGTAGCTGACCCCCATTAAAAAATCTTTTGCCGGATGGTAGTTCTGTTCGACAGTAAGTATAAGTAACGGGGGGTGGTGGTTTCGTTTTAACTTTCACCCCGCTACCGTAACCTTTTATATAGGAATGTTCGGCAGGATTCACTGCTGATACCCTGTGTGAGAACGACACCTACAGCTACTGAGCGTGGCGGTTTGGTGGGTAGCAATAGACTACCCACCGCTACGTAGGCGCATGTCTCTAATTCCCCGATGTTAATAAGATTACCGGGGACTCTACGCCTTCCTGCGATTTCGACTGGAAACGAAAGGGGGTTCAGCTGATATAAAAGGGCATCGCAACCCCCATAAAACTGGATCGACACCTAATATGGTAGTTGAGACTGACCTTCTCAATGTATACAGAGATCAACTTGCGATATTCGGAAGCAAATCTGGCCCTCGAGATATCCTCAACAGACGACTGTCACCGGCACTGGTGAGCGCCGGAACACCTTCTGAGCCACATTCTCGACAAAGAGCCGGTCAGCTAATGTTCCCCTGTGACTGCTGATAATTACCGTATCGAACACCTCAGCTCGATTGATGGTTACTTTCGCTGGGGTTCCCCACGCGACATCTGTCGTGATCTCCGTATCAAACTGGTCTGCTATATCATGTGCACACTCAAGAACCGCTGATACATGCTCTTCGGCAGCCTGCTCAATGTCGTCCTCCAGCGCGAGACTCATTGCCTTTCCCATCATCGGGGACGGTTCCCCGACAACGTGGAGGACCGTGATCTCAGTATCTGGATGTGCTTCAAGGGCATATCGAACAGCTCGCTCGGCCATCTCCGAATCGTCTACTGGAACGAGAGGAGCCGTTTTTCCTGGGCTATGCGGACGATACATCCTAACTGATAGATCCAATCTGTCGTGAATATACCCCAGTTCAACTATCGACATACCTTATAGAGGCGTTTTTAACCCCAACCTTCCAAAGTATAGATATGATTTCCTCTCTTCCCGTGACAGTCTTGCAGGCGATGTTGCCTGCGGGCCTCACACCCGATATGCTCGTCGTCCTACTCATTATCCTCGGGGCGATAGTGATGTTTGTTACCGAATGGCTCCCTATCGACGTGACCGCTATCGGTATTATGGTCACGCTGATCGTCCTCGAACCCTGGACGCAGATCACCCCCGCGGAGGGTATCTCTGGATTCTCTAGCTCGGCGACGATCACGGTGCTGGCGATGCTCATTCTGAGTGCAGGAATCAGCCAGACGGGTGTCGTCCAGATTATCGGCCGGAAAATCTCCTCGTTCGCTGGTGACAGCCTCAACAAACAGCTCCTCGCCACTATCGGTGTTGCGGGACCCACGTCGGGATTTATCAACAACACACCGGTCGTTGCGATCCTCGTGCCGGTTATCTCTGACATCGCGCATAAGGGGAAGACCTCTCCATCGAAACTGCTTATTCCCCTGTCGTTCGCGTCGATGCTTGGCGGGACGCTCACACTCATCGGTACCTCGACGAACATCCTCGCCAGCGACACGGCAGCTCGTCTCTCGGGCGAGTACCCCGAACTTCACGCGTTCGATTTCTTCGAGTTCACCATCCTCGGCGTCATCGTCCTCATCACGGGCTCAGTTTACCTCCTCACTATCGGGCACCGACTGCTGCCCGAACGTGTGCCAGTCGAAGATGACTACGTCGAAGAATACGAAATCGCAGACTATCTCGCCGGAAGTCGTCGTCCGAGAGCATTCGCCGCTGGTCGGGCAAACCGTTGAAACAGCCATCGATGAGGCCGAGACGGGACGCTGATATCCTCCAACTCATCCGCGACGGTGAACGCTTCACCGAACCACTGGCACGCAAACAGATTCACGCCAATGACACCCTACTCATCCGAGCGGGCAGGGACACGCTTGAGCAGCTCGCTAACGCCGACGACCTCGCCATCGAGGGCTCGGTCGAGACGGATGAAGAACTCGAACCTGAGCAGACCAACGACCAGTCCATCGTCGAAGTCGTCATCCCATCGCGGTCGTTTCTCGTCGGGGAGACGCTCACGAGTTCGACCTTCCGAGAGCGCTACGACGGCAACGTTCTCGCACTCCGAAGCCGCGGGGAACTCATCCGTGATCGTATGGAGAACATCAAAATCCGGGCAGGGGACACGCTTCTGATTCAGGCCGATACCGACAGTATCGACCGGCTTGCCCAGAACCGCGACTTCATCCTCGCACACGAGGCCGACGACCCGGACTATCGGACGGACAAGATCCCGCATGCGATCGCCATTATGTTCGGCGTTGTCGGGTTCGTCGCCATGCCCTGGGAATTTCTCGGGAACGGTCTCGCGTCGCTGACTGGCGTCGAGCAGTTCACGATGCTCGCTGCGGCACAACAGGACATCCTCGTGACTGCGCTTGCCGGCGTTGTGGCGATGGTCGTAACGGGGGTACTCAAGCCGAACGAGCTGTACGATTCGGTTGACTGGGACGTGATCTTCCTCTTAGCGGGCGTTATCCCGCTTGGGATCGCGCTCGAACAGACCGGCGCAGCGAGGCTCCTCGGGAATCTCGTCTCCGCCTCCGCGGAGTTCCTGCCCGTGATACTCGTCTTATGGTTGTTCTATATCGCGACGGGCCTCATCACGAGCGTCATTTCGAATAACGCCAGCGTCGTGTTGATGATCCCGGTCGCGGCCGCGTCGGCAGCACAAATCGGTACGAACCCGTTCGCGTTCGTGCTCGCAGTAACCTTCGCTGCCTCCACGGCGTTTCTGACGCCCATCGGCTACCAGACGAATCTGTTCGTGTACGGCCCCGGCGGCTACACGTTCGCAGACTTCTTCAAAGTCGGTGCACCGCTACAACTGCTACTCTCAGTAGTCACCACCCTCGGAATAGCCTTCTTCTGGGGGATCTAAGAGGAACATATGTTCGACCAAATACTGCTGCCCGTAGACGACAGCGATACGAGTCAGCGTGCACAGCAATACGCACAGGTACTCGCGAACGCGTTCGATGCGGAGATACACGCGCTATTCGTACTCGAAAACGGGGGCCTCAGTGATGGCGACGGGGATGGGTCTGTTTCGGAACGACTCGACTCGGAACTGAGAACGACAGCCGAATCGACACTTGAGACAGTCGTTGCGGCATGCGAATCCGATAACATTGCGGTACGAACGTCGATAACGAGTGGCCACCCGACCGAAGCAATTCTCGACTATAGTGACGCGAATGATGTTGATCTAGTTGTCCTGGGTGCGCACTCTCGTGGACGCCTCGTTCGGTTCTTACGCGAGTCTATTGCCGAGCAAGTGGCTCAGAATGCGTCGATCCCCGTCCTTACGGTCCGATCACAAGAAGAGGAGGTTGCTCCAGAGATTCAGGATATCCTCGTTGCTATCGATGGGAGTGAAAGCGCCCAACACGCGAGCACGTATGCGTTTTCCCTCGCGAACGCGTTCGATGCGACGGTACACGGACTCTACGTGATAGAGAGCAGATTCGGGAATTCCGGGGCCCTACGTGACCTTCTCGAACGGGAAAGTGAGTCAGTGCTTCAAGCGGCCCGAGCCCACGCTGCGCAGGCAGATGTCAATCTCGTTCCGGTTACTCGTGAGGGAAAACCAGAGCGTGAGATCAGTGAGTACGCGACCAGTCAGGGTGTAGATCTCGTCGTTCTTGGAACGCATGGACGGTCCGGACTCGACCGATTCGTGATGGGAAGCGTTGCGACGAGCGTCATGCGAAAGGCCAACCAACCGGTTTTGACCGTTCGAAGTCCGCTTGAAGAGTAGACTAACTATACAGGAAGTGACTATAAGATACACCCCAATGTCGGTCTGTATTCGATTTTTCGTGATATTTAGAGGAGTTTTGAGCTGTATTTGACTCATCTGAAACAGTGCCTCCAACGGACGAATCTCGTCGAGCTGTCTTTCGATACATCGCGCAACACTCGTATGCCGGCTGGCCAGTCTACGGGATGTCGCCATTGTACGAGCGGACGTCGCTTGCTGGACTGGAATCTGATGTCTGAACAATCTCAGAGATGTGGTTCAGACATGAGAGTCACGACTCGGCTGGGGAATTCATCTGTTCACTCCCGCTGGCATATTTCGAATACAACACGCACGACCGCTACACGGGGGCGACCCACTGCGAGATGGATACCCTCTTTCGCGTGTTTGTCCTGAAAGAACTCCACAGGTTGGAGCATGAGACAGCACTGATCAAGTACCTCAAGTGTCGATCAGTACTCCGTAACCAACTGGGTCTAGAGACAGTACCGAAAGTCGAGAACGTGACAATGAGCTACCTAACGACGGTCACCGGCGCTGCCGATCGGCGAACGATCTTCTCCGCGACGTTGCCGACGAGTAGCCGGTCCGCGAGGCTGCCGCCGTGGCTCCCAATGACGACCGCGTCGAATTCCTCGCTCAGGTTTATTACCGCTCGGGCCGGGTGACCGACCCTGACAATCGTCTCGATCTCGCTGTCGGACTCGGCGGCGATCTCGTGAGCGCGGTCTAATAGGTCACTCGCCTGTTCCTGTGCCGCCGCTTGAGGATCGTCGGCGAGAGCGATTCCAGTCGCACGGCCCATCATCGACGACGGCCCACCGACAACGTGGAGCACGGTGATCTCGGCGTCCGAGTGTACCTTGAGCGCGTACCGGAGCGCGCGCTCCGCCATCTCCGAGTCGTCCATCGGCACCAGCACACGAGATGTCATAGGCCCTCTACGCGTCGACCAGTGATGAAACCGAGTGATCGGCGGTGTAGTGTCCTGATTGTACCCAGGGATATCGACGTGGGACCTCCGGCAGCGAGGGTCATCCGACGAACGGCACCACGACGAAGAACGCGTACGACAGGGCCAGAGCCACTGACGGACCGAGGATCCACATCGAGACGTACTTCAGGATTGCTCGCGGGTTGAACAGGTTTCCGGTATTGAGGGCCTTTCTCGACTCCGGTTGGCCGATGGGTCTCGCAGTGTCCCCGTTGTCCGCGGTGATGGCACCAGTAGCAATCGGGTTTTGTGTCTGACCCCCCAACGCGTCCCGGGCTGTAACGGGTCGGGTTGCTCGACCCCATCCAAGCCCGACGATCGTCATTACCATCGCCATCACAAGGCTGATCGGGATTCCCGCGGCTGAGAGCGCGGTCGTAATCGTGGCAGCGGTCGACATCACGATGAGCGCGGCCAAAAGCGGGATATCACTCAGTTCGGTTCCGACCGACTCCATAGTCCGACGGGCGATTGTGAACCCGCCGATTCCTATCGCGACCGTTGCAAGAGCGATCGCGTTCACCTCATCGATCGCGTTACTACTCACGAGCGGCGCGACTGCGTTCGGGACGTTACTCGCACCCGCACTAAACGCCATATAACAGCCGATCATCAGCACGGCTACCGTACTTACAAACTCTCGTCGATCCGTATTCGGTCCGTATGTGGGGCGTGGAATCCGACCGCTTCGATCGAGGCTGAGAAGCGGCCCGTCGGAGACCTCGATCGCGTACCGTCGTTCGAGTTCCGGATACACGTACCGTCCGATTATCGCACCGATCCAGAAGCCGATAATTGGCGTGACGATCCACCACGAGACGATGGAGCCGATTGTCTCGTAATTGAGTGTTCCGGTCGCAAGTCCGAGCCCGGCGATGGACGCGACCGTCGTCATCGAGGTCGGGACTGGCACGCCGAAGACGTTCGCGATGAGAATGCCGAGACCGATGAAAAACAGCACACCGACACCGGCTTCAAGCGTGATCGGGATCGAAATAATATCCCCGGCGAGCGTGTCCATTACGTTTCGTCCGACCGTTATCCCGCCGAGAAATACGAAGAACGTCATCAACGCGCCGGCCGCCGTCTTCGAGAGGATACGTGCGCCAACTGCCGGTCCCCACGCGATTCCGGTAGAGGATCCACCAATATTGAACCCGACGAAAACCGCCGCAACAAGCCCTAGAAAAAGGACAATGCTGA
>NZ_CBVY010000018.1:0-1210 GCF_000513435.1 Halorubrum sp. AJ67
CGATCACCGGCCCCTGATCGAGGTCGGTGGTGACGTAGTGGGCGGTGACGCCCGCGATGCGGACCCCCGCGTCCTTCGCCTGCCGGTACGCCTCCGCGCCGGGGAACGCCGGCAGCAGGGAGGGGTGGACGTTGATGATCCGGCCCTCGTACCGGAAGACGACCTCGGGCGAGAGGATACGCATGTAGCGGGCCAAAGCGATCAGGTCCACGTCGTACTCGGCCAGCAGGTCGAGCAGGCGCTCCTCGTCGGTGTTCCCGTTGCCGTCGCCCACGTCGTAGAAGGGCTTGTCGTAGCGCTCCGCGAGCGACCGGAGGTCGCCGCGGTTGCCGATGACGACCGGGATCTCGGCCTCCTCGCCGTCGTCGGCGAGGTCACCGTTGGCCTCCGCCTCCAGCAGCACCTCGGGCGCGTGGGTCTCCTTCGTGACCAGCAACGCGATTCGGCGCGCGTCGCGGTCGCTCGGGAACCGGACCTGGATGTCCACGTCGAGTTCGCGGCCCAGTTCGGCGAGCGCGCGGCGGAGCTCCCCGCGGGAAGTCTCCATCTCCGCGGTGTCGACGCGGGTCGTCATGCGGAAGACGCCCTCGCGGACCGCCTGATCTAAGTCCTCGATGTTGATTCCCCGCTCGAACAGCAGGGAGGTGACCCGCGCGATGAGTCCGGTCTTGTCTCCTCCGACGACCGTGATCTCGGTCAGTTCGCGGGTCATGCGACGATCACCTCCGCGGGTTCGAGCGGCTGCATACACCTCCTCCAACAGGCGGAGGGGTTTGCCCCTTTCGTTCCGCGCGGTCCCTGCCTCCCGCACGTTCGACCGATCTATATCCACGAACGTGCGCATAAACACCGTTCCAAAACGGTTTTTACACACGACTCCGCACCAACGGACATGACCGACTACACGGCGACGGTGACGGTCCGGCTGAAGCGGGGCGTCCTCGATCCGGAGGCCGAGACGACCCAACAAGCCCTCGAACGGCTCGGGTTCGAACTCGACGACCTCCGCTCCGCGGATCGCTTCGAGGTCGACCTCGCCGCCGCCGACGCCGACGAGGCCGCCGATCGCGCCGGCGAGATGGCCGAGCGGCTGCTCGCGAACCCGACGATCCACGACTACGACGTGCGTAATAACTTCGTATAGCATACATTATACGAAGTTATACGAGTGGCCTCGTAGTCGTGGGAGGCAAGGCACACAGGGGATAGG
>NZ_CBVY010000018.1:1230-3616 GCF_000513435.1 Halorubrum sp. AJ67
CGGTCGCCGTCGTCCAGTTCGGCGGCTCGAACTGCGACCGCGACGCCGTCCGCGCGTTAGCGCACCTCGGGATCGACGCCGAGCGCGTCTGGCACGAGGACGGACTCCCCGAAGACACCGACGGGATCGTCCTCCCCGGCGGCTTCTCCTACGGCGACTACCTGCGCGCCGGCGCGATGGCCGCCCGCGACCCGATCATGGACGAGGTCCGCGCCGCGGCCGAATCGGGCGTCCCCGTCATCGGGATCTGTAACGGCGCGCAGATCGGCTCCGAGTCCGGCCTCACGCCCGGCGCGTTCACCACGAACGCCTCCGCTCGCTTCCAGTGTGAGCCGGTCCACCTGCGCGTCGAGCGCGCCGACACGCCGTGGACCGCCGCCTACGACGAGGGCGACGTGATCGAGGTCCCCATCGCCCACGGCGAGGGCCGGTTCGAGATCGGCGACGAGGCGCACGCAGACCTCGTCGCCGACGACCGCGTCCTCTTCCGCTACTGCGACGCCGACGGGAACGTCACCGACGCCGCGAACCCGAACGGCTCCACGGACAACGTCGCCGGCGTCCTCGGCGAGCGCGAGACGGTCGCCGTGTTGATGCCCCACCCCGAGCGCGCCACGCTTCCCGACCTCGGCCGCAGCACCGACGGCGCGGGAATCCTCGAAGCGTTCGCCTGAATCGATTCCCGGGTCAACTTCAGCTCACCGCGCTCGCGCAGCCTCTCCGGCGGACTCCGTCTCGGCGGCCGTCCTCTCGTCGACTCCGTCGCTCCCCTCGCGCTCCAGTTCGCGCTCCAACGCCCGCTCGAACTCCTCCTCCGCGAGTTCGCCCGCGGCGTACCGCCGTTGAAGGCGCTCGACCGGGGTCTCGTCGGGGTCACCCTCGTCCGGTCCGTCATCCGTCTCGCTCACGAGCAGCTTGATCCCGACGAGGCCCACGGCGATCAGCACCGAGACGGTGAACAGCGCGACGAGGGGAAACGCGAACATCCAGCCGCCCATCCCGCCCGCCATCCCCGAACCGGCCATCCCGCCCATCAGCGGCCCGACGGCGACGAAGTCGAACACAATCATGTGCGGTAGTTACATTTCTCCGATTAAATACTCAGCGGCCGTTGGCAGGTAGCGAGACCGCGCGTAGCCGTCCCGAGTCGACGAACCGCCGTCGGTTCGCTCGCCGACGTTCGGCAGCGAGGGGCGTGCCGCTCCCCCTACGACTTTTGCGCCCGGCAGCCGAATCGGTCAACGTGAACGCACGCCACATCGACCACGTCAACCTCCGGATCCCCGAAGACGGCGTCGACGACGCCCGCGAGTTCTACGGCGACGCGCTCGGCTTTGGGATCGAGGACGCGCTGTACGCGGCCGACGACAAGCCGTTCTTCGACGTGCGGCTCTCGGCGACGGCGGTGATCCACCTGTGGCCCACGGCCGAGTTCGAGCCGCCGACGCCGACGAACTACGACCACGTCGCGGTCGTCGTCGAGGAGTCGGTCGACGAGACAGCGACCGAACTCGCCGACGCGGGCGTCGAGGTCGAGAAGACGCTCGACTCGCCGCTCGGTGCGACCGGCGAGGCGGGCGCGGTGTACGTCCGCGACCCGTTCGGGTATCGAGTGGAGCTGAAAGCGCGGGTGTGAACGGGAACCGAGGCGAGGCCGCCCCGAACCCGTTCGCCCGCGCGAGCAACCATCGCCCCGACGCGGCGGTTTAAGAGTCCCGAGCGACAGGGGCGAGTATGAGCGAACAGCAGCCGAGATCCGACGACGACGAGCGGCGTCGCCGCCGGGAAGACACAGATCGATTCGCCGGGGGGAAAGACGAGGACCTGCGGAGCCGCGAAGTGACCGAGGGACCGGACAAAGCGCCGCACCGCGCGATGTTCCGGGCGATGGGGTTCGACGACGAGGACCTCTCGTCGCCCATCGTCGGCGTGCCGAACCCGGCGGCGGACATCACGCCGTGTAACGTCCACCTTGACGACGTGGCGGACGCCGCGCTCGACGGCATCGATGCCGCGGGCGGAATGCCCATCGAGTTCGGGACGATCACCATCTCCGACGCCATCTCGATGGGGACCGAGGGGATGAAGGCGAGCCTGATCTCGCGGGAAGTGATCGCGGACTCGGTCGAACTCGTCTCCTTCGGCGAGCGCATGGACGCCCTCGTGACGGTCGCGGGCTGCGACAAGAACCTCCCCGGGATGATGATGGCCGCGATCCGGACGGATCTGCCCAGCGTCTTCCTCTACGGCGGGTCGATCATGCCCGGGCAACACGACGGGCGCGACGTGACGATCGTCCAGGTGTTCGAGGGCGTCGGCACCTACGCGCAGGGCGACATGGACGCCGACGAACTCGACGACCTAGAGCGACACGCCTGCCCCGGAG
>NZ_CBVY010000018.1:4485-7285 GCF_000513435.1 Halorubrum sp. AJ67
AGGCCCCGGAACCGCCCTACGAGGGCGGCATTCTCGCGAAGTACGGTCGCGACTTCGCCTCCGCCGCCGACGGCGCGGTGACGAACCCGCGACTCACGCGAGACCTGTAACCGGGCACGAAGCTGTCGGAGCCGCCGGGAGCGTCCGTTTTTACTGAGGCTCAAAATTAACGATCTCGACGACTCCTTTTCATCTACCGCTGTGGCGCGCGCCTCCGAGGCCGCATCGCGGCCGAGGAGCGCCGCGCGTGGTCGCCGGCGCGTAGCGCCGGCTGCCAGAGAATCCTCGATTCTCGCTGGAGTCGCTGGTCCCGGAGCGAAGCGGAGGGACCAGCGACAGGGCGAGAGCGAAGCTCTCGCTTGAAACCGGACGTAGTCCGGTGACGAGGCTGGGGAGGTGTGAGGCTGTGCGGTCCCGCGAGCGACCGGAGGGAGCGAGCGGGAGTACGGAAGTCGCAGCCCGCGCAGCGAACGTAGTGAGCGAGCAGGACCGTCTTCCGGTGGTGCGGGGCGGGACTCGAAGGGGCAGTCGCGAGGCGGGCGCAGGTGACGCAAGGACCGCAGGAAGGGAGCGAGCAGCGCGAGCGACCGACGAGGACCGCAGCGAACGTGCGCCCGCCTCGCGACTGGGGCTTCGGAGCGGTTCATGTCGATTAACGATTTATCAACAGGAACAGCTTCGTATAGCCGAGCGGCAGGGGCTTCGGTGGTGTTCACCGCCGCGAGACTCTCGGCCACGTACAACCGAGTGACCGGAACTTCGAGAACGTCTCCGTTTCTCACCGAGCCGCGATCAACGACCGAACGTCGGCTCCTCACTCACCTCGATTCTTATTGCGGGGAGCCGCCGTCCGTGACCGCGGTCTCGACGGACTCGGCACACCAGACGTTGCTCCGGCGGCCGGCACGCGAGAGCTCCATCCTGACCACCGACCCGACCGGTAGGTCCGCGACGCGCTCCCGGGCGTCCTCGTCGGCGTACTCGACGACGTGGTACGTCTCGTTGCGTGGATGGGCACGTACCGTGGTACATTCGTGATCGTTCTGCTCGGAGATGACGGTGTACGCGTTCGATTGTGACATCTTATTCCGTTATTCTTGGACATACTACTTCAAGTCTCCGTATATTCACTACAGTCGTGAGTCAGGTAGTAATACGGATATAAGGTGTACGAATGCCGAAACGATCAGTCGCCGTGCGTGGCCCGCGGCGACTGCGCCGCACGCTGCCCCGACCTCGTCACTCGCGGATCACCACGCCTATCTCCGATGGTCTCGGATCGCGGTCATGGAGCAAGACGACGAGGGGGTTGAAGGTTCCAGTTCGGACGCCGCCGGACAGACGGACCCGGACGCCGGCGGCGTGGCGCTGTTCGTCGACGGCCCGAACGTGTTGCGCGAGGAGTTCGACGTCGACCTCGACGACGTGCGCCGGGCGGCCGAGGCGGAGGGACCGCTGGTGACGACGCGGCTCTATCTCGACGAACACGCGACGCCGGGGCTGATTCAGGCCGCCGAGGCCCGCGGCTTCGAGGTCGTGATGACCAGCGGCGACGTGGACGTGAAGCTCGCGGTCGACGCCGCGCGGTTCGCGGCCGAGGGGCGGATGGAGACCCTCGCGATCGCCTCCCGCGACACCGACTTCAAACCGGTCGTCGAGACCGCGAACGGCTACGGGATCCGAACGCTCGCCATCGCGCCCGGCGAGTTCGGGCGCTCGGACGCGCTCCGCAACGCCGCCAACGGGTCGGTGACGCTCGACGGCGACGAGAGCAATGTAACCGAAGACAGCGGCGAGACGGATACCGAATCGGCCTGGCACCGGTAGCGATCGAGTGACGTCGTCCGCGGCTGTTTATAAGCGAACGGCGACCCCGGTGGACCGTTTCTAAAGCTCTAGCCGCTCGTTTATACGTCACGGCTACCGCGCAGCACACCACCGAAGCCCCAACCGCGAGAACATCCGAAAGACGGTCGCCTCGCTTCGCTCGGCGCTGCGTCTTTCGTGGTCCCGCTCGCTTCCGCTCGCGGGACTCACAGCGGTACAAGTGCGGAAGCCCACGACTTCAGTCGTAGGTAGCTGACGGCAGCGAGACCCTACGCGTCCGGCCACTTGATCGAGCAGCCCCGAGACGGGCGGTCGGGGATCTCGACTTCCTCACCCGCGAGAACGGCGTCGACCGCGTCGCGAACGTAGAACTCCGTCGCCTCATCGTCGGGGTTGAGCGCGTCGTCGAGCCGGCCGTGGTAGCGCAGCCGCCACTTCCTGTCCTCGCGGCCGAAGAGGAACGGGTCGGGCGTGCACACCGCGTCGTAGGCGGCCGCGACCTCCGCGGTCTCGTCGCGCAGGTACGCGTCGTACGCGACCGTGCCGTCCGCGACGGCCTCGCGCATCGCCTCGAAGGAGTCCTCCGGGTACTCGTCGGCGTCGTTGGGGTTGATCCCGACGACGGCGAGGTCGTCGTACTCGACCGCCAGATCGTTCAGCAGGTCGATTTTCGCCTTCGCGTACGGGCAGTGGTTACAGGTGAAGACGACGAGCAGCGCGTCCGTCTCGAAGTCGTCGAGCGCGTACGTCTCCCCGTCCGCGCCGGGTAGTTCGAAGTCGGGCGCTACGTCGCCGCGGTCGAGTTCGGACTCGGATTCGGTCTGGACCATGTCGCTCCGGGCTACGGCGGCGAGCGGAAAAGGCGTTGCGCGCTCAGTACTCGACCGCGTCGGAGTATCGGTCCAAGACGAGCACGAGTGCGGCACCGCCGATCGCCGCCAGCGCGAACCGCGGCGCGGCCGCCCGCCACGAC
>NZ_CBVY010000018.1:7926-18141 GCF_000513435.1 Halorubrum sp. AJ67
ACCGCGGTGCCGATACCGGCCCCCAACACGAGCAGGAACGCGCCGTCGACCTCGCGGAACGCGGCCCGGGCGTCCGCGAGGTTCCCCGGCCGAACCCCCGCCAGCACGCGGCGTACTCGACCGGGGTCGATCGCCGTGACGGCCGCGATCAGCCGCTCGTAGATGCCGACGATGAGCGCGATGGTCCCGCCCGAGACGCCGGGTACCGCGTCCGCGCTCCCCATGGCGACGCCTTTCAGGTACAGCGTCAGCCACTCGCGTCGGTCGTCCATACGTCGAGAATAGTGTGGCGGTAGTTAACAGCCCGGAATTACGCGCTCGCGTCCCCGGTCGCCGTCGTCGCGCTCGTGGCGTCGACCGCCGTTACCGGCTCCGCCGCGCCGAGCACGCTCGCGCTGTCGGTCGAGTTCGTCGTGTTACCGCTGTCGCCGCCGTCGCCGCCCTCGCTCCCACTATCGACAGGACACGCCGGGTCGCCGCTCGGGCAGTCGACGATCCGTTCTTCGAGTTCGACCGTCGCCGCCGTGTCGTCCTCACCGACGACCTGCCCTTCGGTCACCTCGACCTGTCCGAACTGCTCGGTGGTGTACAGGTCCTCGCCCGTCGTCTGTGCGGTGCTGACGTTGTACGGACCGGTCGCGCGGACGCTCGTGTTCGTGTACCCGTTCTCGGGCCCGAACTCCTCGTAGCCCGTCGTGGAGTACGGGAGCGTGAGTTCGAACTCGCCGCTTTCGTCCGCCGTCGCGTACTGCGTGTACTCGAACGTCTGCCCGTTCGGCTTCCGCATCTCGACGGTCGCCTCGACCTCCTGACCGGGTGCCGCGCCCGACCCCTCGACGGTCGCGCCCGGCACGCGCTCGAACGTCTTGACGAAGTCGTCGCTGAACGCGCCGAACAGCGACTCACCGAACGTCGCCTGGAGGTCGACGCCGAACCGCTGGGCGAGTATCTGTGCCTGCTGTGCGTACGGCGAGCGCCCCGGTGCCTGCGTGGCGTGAACCAGCCGGTAGTGTTCGAGCGCCTCGACGCGCTCGGTGGGCACGCCCATGACGCCCCCGACCTGCGCCGAGCCGTCCTCCTCGACGTACGAGCGGGCGGCCGAGAGGTTGTCGAACCGCTGGACCGGCTGTCCCTCGCTCGGGAGGACCTTGATGTCGACCTGTTCGCCCGACTGGGTCTGGGCCGTCTGCGGCTCCCAGTCTAACACGACCGGGTCCGGCTCGACCGCGCTCCCGTAGTGCTGGTAGAGCCGGATCATCTGGCTCTCGTGGTAGCGCTGCGTCCGTGTCTGGAGGGCGGGACGGAGTCCGCCCTGCTGGCCGTTCTGGCCCTGGACCCGTTCGTACAGCAGCTCGTTGAAGTCGCGGACCGTCTCGTTGCCGCTGTAGAAGGTGACCGGCGCGTTGAACTTGGAGTTCGGCGACGCCATCTGCCAGTCGACCATCACGTAGCGGGTCTGGTTGCCCTCGTCGCTCTGGCTTGCGAGCACCTCGGCCGCCTGCTGTTCGCTCGGTGCGAGCAGGTAGTCCGCCGCTTCGCCGGCGTTCTGCTGGAACGGATTGGCGTTCGGGATGCGCTCGGCGCGGGTGGTGATCCAGTGGCCGTAGTCCCACCACGACTGGACGCCGTACGCGCCGTCGGGGTAGTCGAAGTCGCCGTCTGCGGGCCGCTCGTAGGTGGCGTACGGATCCATCGCGTTGTCCGCGCCTCCGAGCTCGCCCGGCTGAGGCGTCTCGTCGTTCATCCACTGGAGGCTCTCGTCCCACTGGACGACGCTGCGGGGGTCACTGGAGTTGCCCGCCTGCCAAACCGGGGTGGCGACGCCGACGAGCGGGACGAGGAGGATCGCGAGCACGGCGAGTACGGTCAGCACCTGCCACCCCTCGATCTCGCGGACCGCGTCGAGTGACGGGAGATCGAGCGACGAGAGGTCTAAGGCGTCGAGCGTCACTTGGAGGAAGTACGCCGTGCCGACCGCGACGACGACGGCGAGGTAGTAATTGAAGCGTTCCTGCGTGAACGCCGCGCTCCCGATGAACGCCGCCCACACGACGAAGTATAGCTCCTCGGCGTCGTACTCGACGAGGAACGTCGCCCCGACGAGGAACGCCGCGGCGAGGACGAGCCCGACCACCTGCCAGTCGAGGCCGACGACGCCGCCGACCGCGCCGTACGCCTGCGGGACCGCGTAGACGGAGCCGACCACGGCGAGCGCGGCCGGGATGTACAGCGTGTGATTGGTATCGTCTGAGCGGTACAGCGGGCGCGCGAGGATGTAGAGGACCGCCGCGAGCGCGAGGAAGAAGGCGAGCCCGTACTGCGAGAGCACGAAGTTGGTGAAGCTGGCGTCCTGAAGCGGAGGGCCGCCCTCGCCGATGGTGCGGAAGGTGGCGCGGGCGCTGAAGCCGACGAAGTTCAATAAGTTTCGCGTTAGCGTCGACCACAGCGACGGGAGCGCGAGCCAGACGGCTCCGGCGGCGGCGAGGGCGACTCCGCCGACCGCCAGTGGGTAGGTGTCCGTGGAAAGGTCACGGCTCTCCCACTGTCGGGCCAGCCAAGCGAGGAAGACGGTACCGACGGCGACACCGAGCGGAAGGACGACCTGAAGGAGCGAGTACTGTGTCGGTATGAACGAGAACGTGTCAAGCGGAATTAACTGCATCGCTCCAGCGACGGACATTGCGACTGCGCCCGCGAAAGCGACCGGCTCGGGGCTCCGACCGTGGGAGACGTCGCTCGTGAGCTTCACCGCGAGGAAGACCCCAGTGATCCCGACGAGGAGGACGCCGGGCTGCCACGTCCACATGTAGAGGCCGAGCGCGACACCGGCAGCGGACGCGTACGAGACGGGGCGTTTCAGGGCCTCGACATCGCGGTCGACGACGAGCTCCCAAACGGGCTTTTCGCGCTCCGCGACGGCGAAGGCGACGAGGAACGCGAGGACGGCAATACTCTGGAAGAGCACCTCGGCCGCGCTGTGGTCGGGGAAGCCGACGAGCGAGTAGCTGAAGAACGTTCCGGGGAGGAGGGCGAGGACCAAGGCTCCGCCGAGCGCAGCGACGCGGCCGGCAAAGCGCCGCGCGATGAAGTACGTCGGGATCGCGACGAGTGCGCCCGCGATCGGAGCCATGACGAGCATGACTTCCTCGGTGCTGCCCATGATGGGGCGGGCGATCCAGACGCCCACCGCCATGATGTGGTCCCAGAGGGTGCCGAACTGGCCCGCTTCGAAGCCTAACGGGAACCCAGTGTACGGGTCGAACTGTATCGTTCCGGGCCAGTTCTCAAGCAGATACGTCGTCTCGCGAAGGTGGTACCACGGGTCGTTACCGCGGAAGTACACCTCACCGTTGCGAACGAAGTTACCGTACGAGCGCAGCCGCGTCCAGAGCATGAACGTGACGACGCCGAGAATTACCGGAACGTGATACCACTGTGTGAGCAGATCGGAGGGGGACCGGTCCGATCCGTCGGGCGGATCGTTCGAATCGCTCATTATCGCAAGGGACTGGCAAAACGCGCATAAGGCTTGTCATATTCTCACGGTTCGGGAGATAGATCGGTGAGCGGTAAGCCACCGCGACTCGTCGCGAGGTGAGGAGGCAGAAGTTCTAATCATTCTCTCTGAGGGACATGTAACCGTGAGGGTCTCGATCGTCCTCTGTACGTACACGATCGACACTATCGGCGCACTCGATCTCGGTGAACTACTCGCGCATGTTCTCTGTAGTGGCGGAGTCGTAGGGACGATGTCGACGTACCGTGTGGAATCCCTCGGTGGGGGGAATCGCTCGGGAATTCCAGATGTCGTTGTGGCGGGGTTAAACGCGAGGCCGAACACAGCGACGCGCTCGTCGGCGGTGTCGAGCTTGGCGTTAAGCAGGCGTTCGGGCTGGCGGTCGTTCACCTCGATGACGGCTTTGAGCATCGCCGGCTCGCAGCCGGCCCCCTCAACGGTGTGGATGACCCCGTGGGTGCCATTCGGGAAGCAACTTCCGTCTCGGCCGAGCCGCTCTGGAGGAACTTCTTACTGATGTGGCCGTTCAGGCGGGTTGTCTCAGCGATCTCGCAGGGATTGATATGGGGCGTGTCGTCTTCGGAGCGGCCGTTCGGAACTGGAAGTAGCCAACGGAGTCGCCGATGATGATTGTTGGTCGGAGGTAGCGATAGCAGAGTACTCTGAGTCGGATCTCCTGTTTGGCGTGGTCGTTGTTAGCGATGGAGCGGCGTCTACATTGAGTGGCGTTCAGAATGGACCAAAGTTCTCGGTGACGAACTTGAGAAGCATCCGCGAGGAGGCTTCCCACGTATACTTTTCCGCAGCTAGCTGTCGCCCAGCATCCCCCATTCGGTGCTGTCGATCCGGGCTTTGAGAGAGTGATCGAATCTTCTCGGGAAATTTGTCGAGTTCGGCGACGAGTAGTTCTTCGCCCGCAGTTGCTTGAAGTCCCCTCGCACCGAATGGAGTCGAGATCACGAGCAGACTTCGAGCGAAATAGTCGATGAGTTTGATATTCGTCCCTCCGCCCGATAGCATTGGATTGAGAGCGATATCGGCGGCGTCGAAGTGGGCTTCGAACTCGTCTTCGACGTACCCAGTAGTAACAAGGTTCTCAGGTAACGATGATCTGTCGAGTGCGTTTCCGACTGACCCCATGATGAGGAACTGAGCATCGATGTCGGCGTCCACGAGTTCGCGCGCTATGTCGACGACTGCTTCGGCGGCCTCCACGTTTGGTCGGTAATTACTGCCCATAAACAGGGCGACGGTCGCGTCAGTATCGATTCCATACTCCCTTCGAACTCTCTTTGCGGCATCGCTGCCGGGTCGATGATCTCGAAGTCTGTCCTCGTACGTCCCGTTTGGTGCGACTAGGATTGGTCCCTCAGGATCGTATCGCTTCCGATATATATCCGCATCGTTCTCGCTAGTACAGACGATCGCATCTGTTTCTTCGACGGACCGTTGCTCAAGCCGGTCGACTTCTCGCTCAACGCATTCGGCGAATGCCGGCTGGGAGATATCGCCGAACCGCTCAATCTCCACATTGTGACTCGAGAAGACGGTCGGCGTGTCCTCCGGGACGTGATCAAGGACGTACGGCATCTGCCACGGTTCTCGTGCCAACACGACGTCAGCTCTCTCGAACATCTCATCGAGCCCGTCGTTCGCGATGCGGAGTGATCGATGTGCGAGCAGGTTCGGATAGCCGAGCAGCATCGGTGCTTTTGTTGCCTCGTGGAGAGGATTGAGGTGACGGTATTCGTCGTAGTCCTCGGCAATCCGGACGTGACGACGCAGATCTAGGGATTTGTACATCGCCGGTGACCCCCCCTGGCAGTACCGGTGGACCGTGTGCCCCTCCTTCGGAAACTCCTTGACCAGACCGTGGGTCCGGTGGTCGCCGCCCATTCTGGGAGGGTAAGTAACGTAGGGGGCGACCTGACAGAGGTACACAATTACAGTAGTGAGTATTGGTGGTTTATCGATATCGGTCTTCGACGAGATCAGTTACTTTTGAATCGTCGTTCACTTTCGAAGACTACCTCTCTGAGATCTGCCTCAAAAGTTTCGTACCGATACTGCTCTGCGACACTCTGGATAGTCTCCCGATCGAACTGGGATGGATCGAACGCCCGTACCGTCTCTCGGAGCGATTCGACGCTTGGGTCGAACAGAAGTCCGGTCACACCTTCCTCGACTTGGTTCTTCGTGAACCCCTCATCAACTCCAAGAAGTGGTTTCCCTGCACTCAACGTTTCGGCCCCAACTAGTCCGAAGTCCTCTTGTCTCGGTGTATATACGACTGCTGTCGCTTTAGCGGCTAGTGATTCGATATCCTCGACGAAGCCACGGATCTCGATGTTGTCGTGTCCTTCGGACATACGCTCAAGTTTCTGGCGCTCCTGACCATCACCAGCGACGACGAGTCGATGATCGAGTCCCTGGAACGCCTCGACGATCAGGTCGACGCGTTTCTCGGGGTCGAGCCGTGACCATGTAAGGAAGTATCCGTCGTCGCCCTCGTTGCGCCAATCTCCCGTGACTGGTGGGTAGACGACTTCCGCATCTCGGCCGTAGTACCGGCGAATACGGTCGCGAATGAGTTCGCTGTTCCCGACGAAAGTATCGACGTAGTCGACCGCTTCCTTGTCGAGGGCTCGCCAGAGCTTCGCGTAGGCGCGCGCGCCGAACGCGATGCCCGGGTAGTCCAACCGCTTCATTCTGTCTCGGAATAGGTCGTAGAGCCAGCGCGGTGGACTGTGTGGGTAGTGGACAATTCGCTGGTGGGTCTCTGGAACGTAGAACTTCGAGAGAGGGCCGCTCTCGAGGAGCACGTCGTACTTGATCAGTTCGTCACAACCCTGGGTCATGTCAATGGCGACACTCGCAGACTCGAACGGGTTCATGCCGTTGTTCTTCCAATCGAGCAGTCGTCCCGAGAGGCCACGAGTGTACTTGGGCTGGCAAATAGCGTGGATCTCGACGTCGCTCGGAACGTCAAGACTGGGTTCGACGTACATCGTGAAGATCGGGGCGTCGAGAACTCGGGCAGCCTCGATCGCGAACGTCTCGCTCCCGCCGATAGTCGGGAACCGATCGTGGAGAACTGCAACAGAGTCCTGAGTCATTCGACCGTTACGTGTTCTGTGTCTGTGCCCATCATTCCTCGGTCGTAAATGACACCACGCACCCTATTCAAGGGCACCGTTACACGGGTAGTGTTCAGATAAGCTGATTCCATGCGAAGGCGAACGATCTGAGCCACTCGTTTGCTGTTTCTGCTTTAGCGTTGCTGAAACAGTTTGAGAAACTAGTAGTTCTGCGTTTTACCTCACGAAAGACACGTTCGACGCTGTTCCGATCTCCATGTCGTTCGTATCTAAAGTCGAGATTGTGTTTGTCACAAGCTCGCTGAAGTGGAACCGCGCCATCAACGAGAAAGATCGCGTCTTCTACGTCGTGTTTGTCGCAGAGTTCCGCAAAAAATTGATCCGCTATCACGTTTGTTCTTGTCGGTTCAAGCCGTGTATGTAGCAAATCGTTTGAGTCAGTATCGACAGCAGCGTACAGCCAATACTGCTCATTGTCAAGCTGAATCACAGTCTCGTCAACCGCAACGTGATTCGGACTGCGACCCGTTTCTGGCTGTAGATCGGCTTTGTGAACCCAGTTATGAACGGTCGATCGAACCCGATCAACACCGAATACCTCAAGAAATGAAACAGTATTCGAAAGCGATAGTCCTGATAAATGAAGCTGAATACTGAGCTTCATCAACAGCTCCGGTGTTGCTTCTCTCTCCACAAACTCTAAGTTAATCTCGTCTAAACAGCCGCTGAGGCGGGCGTTTTCGGGCATGAATCACTTTGAAAACGCATCGCCTCACCTTTCAAACCTTATCTGAACACCGCCGTTACACGATGGGGACTATCGATGGACCGTTCGGTATGTCCGAGCCTTCAGGCGAGTTCCTCGAAGATCGCGTAATACTTGTTAGCCACAGCCTGCGGTGAGAACTCCTCGGAGACGGTTGATGCTGCCTCTCCGAGTGACGCTGTAAACTCCGGGTTCGCACATAGACGCCGCAACTGCTCACTCAGCGCAGTTTCGTCTCCCGGTGGAAAGAGAAGCCCCGTCTCGCCGTCGTCGATCACTTCTTCGATTCCACCGACGGCACTCCCGACGATCGGCGTACCGAGTGCCATCGATTCGACAGTAACGCGGCCGAACGGTTCCTCCCACGTCGACGGGAATACTGTTGCTGTCGCTCCGGCGATCGTTCGGTATACCTCCTCGGGCTCGACACGACCGCGAAATTCGACTTTCTTTGGAGCGATATCTTTCGCCAGCTGTTTCAGCTGGTCTCGTTCTTCCCCATCGCCGAAGACGACTAACTCGGCGTCGATATCGAGGAGGCCCATCGCCCGAACTGCTGTACCGATTCCTTTCTGCGGAAGGAGACTGCTTGCGGTAACGAAGCGTGGAATCTCGCTGGAGGCCGCTGGCCCGCTGAAATCGACGTCAATTGGATTGTAGACGACATCGGTGCGTGAAGCGACCTGCGACGATCGGCGTACCGTTTCGCGAATATGATCTGCGATGAATACGTTACAGTCTATCGTCCCGATAATGCCGGAGTTATAATGTCGTTTGAGCAATAAGTATCGCTTTACCACCGGCGAAAGTGGGCTATCCCACCCCTGATGCCGGACACAGTTGCCCAAGTCGTCGTCGCATCCCCGACACTGCCGGCCGTCCACACTGTAGATGCTGATCGGACAGATGGGCCAAAAGTCCCGAATTGTTGCCACTTTCGGTGTCTCGGTATCCAACTGTCTGATAGCCATCGTCGAACGACGATGATGTGCGTGAACTACGTCGGCGTCCTCGATGTGTTCTTCTGCCGCCTGCGCCAGTCGACGCGCCGCTATCGAGTCGGCTACGAGATCTGGCAGATTCTCGACGTAGTCCGGAATCCGGACTCTCGAAACATCGACGCCGGGAAAAGAGAGTTTCTCCGCATCGGAGAGGTCACCTCCGACGAGGGTGACCTTCGTGTCGTCACGCTGGGCGAGCCCCGTAACGATCTCACGAGCGCTCAGTTCGGCTCCCCCGACGTTACTGAGGTAGTCTGTGAGAGCGATAACCCGCATTCACCGGATTACTGTTTCGGTAGCGTATATCGGTTTCGGCACGCTTAGCAGAGACAAGTATCTTCTCATAGAAGAACTGGCTGAACTTGTCGTCGACGTCGTCGAGACCGACTCAGATATCGTCTACGAGGACCTCCCGGTGGAGGACCCTCAGGTCCGTCAGCCGGATATCTCCCGAGCGAAAGAGCGACTTGACCGGACTCCTCGATAAGTCTCTCCGAGGGACTCGAGAGGACCTCGGAGTACTTCGCTGAACAGGAATCAACCGGGTCCCAGAGCCAGTGAGGCGGGAGTAGAGCGATCACCGTTCGGTCGCAGTCCTTCTCAGGTCTGATCTTTCGACGATACTTGTCGACCGATCATAGAAAGTCTCGCACGATCCCGATCAGCCGAAGTCTGATGTCCCGGCTAATCGCCGGAAGGACTATCGAGTACGTCGCTATACCGGAGCCGACGAGGAGTAGTACGTTCCAGGGTTGCGGAAAGGCCAGCGTTTCACGCAGCCCATAGACGACCCCACCCATCACGAGCGCGGCAATGACCTCCATCGCAAGCGGCTGTACCTGGAAGACCGTGAGAGGCATCTCAAGCTTTTCGACGAACAGATACCCCAAGTACACGGTAGAGGCAGTGACGCCGGCGAGCGATGCGATTGCCGCACCAATAATACCGATCCAAGGAACTAACACGAGGTCCAAGACGAGGTTAGTGCCGATCAGTACGGCATCTGCCCGGAGTGTCAGTTCGGGGCGATCCATACCGTCTATCGCGCTCGTTAGCGTCCCCCGAAACCCGCTCGGTATCTCAATGGCGACCGCAAGGACAGCGACACTGGCGCCGCCAGCGAACGCCGAAGTGAACAGCGTGATGACGATCTGCTCCGCCAGCAGGAATATCCCTACCGTCGCTGGAATGGCAACGATAGCCGAGAACACCATCGCATCGCCGAGGATCTCTCCGATGCGTTCGTAGTTCCCTTCATCGTCGTGATGGCTGATCTCGGGGAAACTCGACGTACTAACGGCGGATGAGAACACCTGTAGCACAAGCGCGATCCGGAACGGGATGTTGTAGAGGCCAACTGCGCTGTTACCGATCAAAACCGAGATAACAGCAGTATCGATGTTGTGGTACGCCTTCGTTGCGAACTCCCGGAAGAAAGAGAACTTCGCGAACGAGAGGAGGCTCAAAGCTTCCTTCCGCCGTGGCGCACCGATTCGGACGGGAATCATATACAGACCGATGCCGACCGCCGCGGCCGTGCCCATGAGGGCCCCTGCCACGAGGCCAAATAGCTCTAACCCCACGAAGACCAGCGCGATCTGTACGGTGGAGCGGACGAAAACTTCGATCAAATTGACGGCACCTGACCGACCGACACGAGATAAGCCCGAGAGCGCTGAAACAACGAAGTTCCGGCCCTGAAGTACCCAAATGAGAGCGACGGCTGCCAGCACAACGGTCTGTTCAACCCCGACGAGAGACGAGACATAGTCCCTGCCGAAATACAGTATGAGAGACACAACGACAAGTGGTGGAACGAGGAGTACAATGCCC
>NZ_CBVY010000018.1:18161-31372 GCF_000513435.1 Halorubrum sp. AJ67
CCTATCCCCTGTGTGCCTTGCCTCCCACGCTTGACCAGCGCGGGGGAGAGGCCGATACCGGCGACGAGAACTCCGAACGTCCCGATCATCTCAAACACTTGGAATGTGCCGAGCGTCCTCGCCGGATTTTCCATTACCCGGGTGAACAGGACCACGGAGGCGAACGACAGGCCGAGCGTTCCAAGTTTCGCGATGGCCCACCCGACGCCCGACCGTGCGATGCTCATTGTACTTTCAAAGAGGTGGAACGCGAGGGTAAAGCGTTCTTCGGTGTACGGTCTTCCGGTGAAACGATAGCGAACTCACAATCACTTTTGTGTCGCCGCTCCATACCCCCGGTAAATGACACTAGTCGATTGGCTTCGGCAGATACATCAAAACAAACAAGATTATTCGACGGCGTTCGCGTTCAAACAAGCATTTCACGAACTCTATCTCGGTCTCCTTCGCCGAGGCCAGTCAGTTTTGAATCGGGGGGAACCACACTGGAGCGGGGATTGGGACGTTCTCCTCGTACTCGATACGTGCCGGCCGGATGTACTTCGCGAAGTTGCTACAACGGGCCAGTTCGATTGGCTTCCAGAGCCCCGAGAACACAGTACTTGGATGTCCGCGGGAACAACGAGTGACGAGTGGTTGGCCGTGATGTTCGACCCGGAGTTTGACTCCGAACTCGCCTCAAGTACGTACATCACCGGAAACGGCTTTTCACAGGGCTACGACACTGACCGCCTAGCGCTGTACGACTTTGTTACTGCCCGTCCACTCGGAGATGGGCTGACGGCTGTGCCACCGGACATCCTTACGGACAAAGCGATCGACGCGTGGCGGAAACGTGGTGAAATCGGTGCTGATCAGTTAATTGTCCACTATATGCAACCACACACGCCGTTCAGATCCAAACCGGAGTGGTTCAGTAAAGGTCACTCTGACAAGGCTACTTGGGGGGAAGGATTTACTGAACTCAGAGACGGGAACTTGGATAGCAAGGAGTTCTACGACGCGTACAAGGACAATCTGGTATGGGTTCTTGAGTCTATCGAACGGTTAGTGAACAACTGCGACGCAGACATAGTCATCACCGCCGACCACGGTAACGGGTTCGGTGAGGGGTTCGTGTACGGGCATCCGGAGGGACTGCCGTGTAAGACCGTCCGTGAAGTTCCGTGGGTTGAACTGTCGGGCGTCGACGAGGGATCGTACCAGCCGGTTCATACAGTTTTGGACTCCAAGGAGATCTCTGAGGAAGAACTGGAAGAGCATCTTCGTTCCCTCGGGTACCGTTGACCGGTTTGCCCTACTGGTCCTGAAGGATCGATTCGTATGCGGAGACAACTGAGTCGCCGTACCGCTCCCACGTGTACCCTTCGACTCGTTTCCGGGCGCTTTTGCCCATCCGCTCCCGGGTTTCGGGGCTTGAGCCTAGCCGTTCGATAGCGTCGGTCAGGGCATTGATGTCACCGACATCGACGACGATCCCGTCCTCGCCGTCCCGGACGAGGCTTCCGACGTTCGACGTAACTACTGCGGGAAGGCCGCTCGCCATGGCCTCGTAGCTCACGAGCGCACTCCCCTCTTCGACGCTCGGGAAGACGAACGTGCTCGCCCGTCGAAATTCCTCGCTCGGATTGTCTACCCAGCCCAGGAACTCAATCGAGTCGTCCTCCCTGTACTGATCGACGATCGGTTCCGCGGGTTTAGTGACCTCTCCTGCGATCCGAAGGGTGCCGTCTACGTCTGCTTGCTTCCACGCAGGTAGTAGGTACTGGATTCCTTTTCGTAGGGAGATACTTCCGACGAACAGAGCCGAAAATGGGTGTTCGGATCGAATGTAGTTCTCGGGTGGGGCGAACTGCTCGTGGTCTACACCGAATGGGATCTGATACAGCTGCTTCTCATTGAAACCTTCATCTAGGAAACTTTCGTAAACAAACTCGGAGGGGACGAAAACGGCGTCGGCCTCCGTGAGTTCGGTTACTGCACGCTCGTGTAGCCGTTCGTTTCGTGATGGTTCGTCGACGCCGAACCGCTCGCGCTCCTGTTGAACGAGACTACGCTGTACTGTCGGGTGGGTACTCGCTCGTTCGACGACCGTCTTCGCTCCTACACTCTTCGCCGTGCGGAGCGAATGTAAACACATATTGTTCCAGCCGTGAAATAGATCTGATCCCTCGATTTTTCGCGCAGTTAGCCGATTGAACAGGACGTCCTTGACATGGTAGTTCGGAATCTTTCGAAGGATCGAACCGCCGCTGTGGGTCTGTGTTACCTCCGTCAACTGTTCGTCCGAAAGCGTATACGAGATAGCTTTCCCTCGTAACGACGAGCGCTGGACGCCGCCGACAGCATGACCAGCAATACGTCCGATACCCGCACCACCCAAGTCACCTCCGAACGCATACGTGACTGATTTACTCATTTATGGAAGACACGGTAATACGTATAATAAGCGCTTGGTAACGTAACAATCGGGATCAGTCGTCAGATGTTCATCGCTACGTCGTCGTTATATCTTGCTTTCAATTCACCGTACCGGCTAAGCGCACGTTCGAGAACTGCGAGGCTGGCGAGCGTGAGATCTCGTGTTTGGAGAACCTCCTTCGGGAGGAACACAACTGATCCCAGCAAGCTTATAGCGACTCTGAGTTTGGATCGAGGAATCCCATGTTTTCGGTGAAAGTAGTAAGTCCCCTTCCCGTGGCGTATCGCTCGTTCCTTGAACGATGTAAACGAGTATTCGTCATTGTGGTGGACGACAACGGGGACGAATTTCATCTGCCAACCCTCCTGCGCCACTCGGTGCTGTAGATCGGCATCCTCCCCTGCCGCGGTCGGGAAAGCCTCGTCGAACCCATCCACCGCCTCTAATGCTTCCAGACGATAGCAGATATTTGCTGTCCCTCCCATCGGGAGGTCTGTATCGCCGACGGTCGGTTCCGTTGGCTGATCGTATACGACCTGGTTCCGGTACCGATGGAGTTGAGCGAAAGGGCTCCGTTCCTCGGCGTCTTCGGTCGGCTGTAACGGCCCTCCGACTGCCCCGATTCCACTCTCGAAGGACTCTACTAACCTCTCTATCCAGTCCTCTGGGACGATACAATCATCGTCAGTAAAGCAGACGAACTCCGATTTAGCTTCCTCTATTCCCCGATTTCTGGCGGCCGCCGGTCCGCTGTTCTCCTGTCGGATGATCTTGACTCGGTCGTACTGCTCGTCGATCTCGTTTAATAACGCTCCGTACCTAGGATCGGTCGACCCGTCGTCGACGAGGAGAACTTCGTATTCCGAAACTGACTGATCACAAACGGACGCGATCGTTTCGCCAATCTTATCGGAACGGTTGTATGTAGGTATGACGACACTAGCGAGCATCGGTCTCAGTCCTCATCAATGCTGTCACAGTCATTGATACCGATATACAAAACGCTTCTCATACATATGAAACTCCGAAACCAATTTACCCCCACCAATCATTTATCTGTTGATGCGCATCGCAGTCGTCGGATATCCTGTTCTCGCCGAGCGACAGTGGCTCCTCTGTTCGGAGTTTGAGCGAATGGGTCACGACGTCCATATTCTCGTCCCCGAATCCTGGCCCAACGTTCCCGGAGACGATGAGCCATCAGATAGCGTCCCATTTTCGATTCATCGGCACAGCTCTGCCCTCCACGGCTACGACGGAGTCTATTTTCTACAGGGACTCTCGGAATCGATCGAGCGAATCGATCCTGATGGGGTGATCACCCACGGCGAACCCTGGCAGTTCATCACGGGTCAAACGGGGTGGATTTGTAACCGCCTAGGGGTTTCACACGCAGTTTTCTCGTGGGAAAATCTGGATCGGGTCCCTTCGTCGAGAGTGAAACGTGGGCTCGAGTCACTGGTCTATTCCCGAATCGATGGCATCATCGCTGGAAGCGAAGCGACAGAAACCCGACTTCGGAACCGGGGATTCGACGGGCCGATCACTACCGCACCGCAGACCGGAGTGGATACTGAGAAATTCTCTCCGGATGTGGATGGAACCGATGTGAGATCCTCGTTTGGGATCGGTGCGGATAGCCCTCTCGTTCTGTATGCTGGACGGCTCGTGGCCGAGAAGGGGATCAACGTGCTTGTCGACGCAGTTCCGGCCGTGTCGAAGGCTGTCCCAGAGGCCGAGTTCCTGATTCTCGGCACAGGCCCGATGGAAGACGAACTCAGGTCACAAATCGACAAAACTGTAGATACCGATCGGGTGACTCTGGTGACGGAGAGGCAACCGTACTCGAGGATGCCCAAGATATACAACTCCGCTGATATCTTTACCTATCCGAGCGTGACGATCGATGACTGGGCAGAGCAGTTCGGGTACGCGACTGTCGAGGCGATGAGCTGTGGAGTCCCAGTGGTGACCACGGAGTGTGGGGCGCTCCCCTCCGTCGTCGGCGACGGAGGGCTGGTGTGTCCGGAGCATGATGCCGGGTCGCTTGCTGACCGGTTATCCGATCTACTGACCGACCCCGAATATAGGAGAGAGATAGGGAACGCGGCCCGGGAACGCGCTTCAACGAAATTCAGCCTTTCCGGGGTCGCCAAGACGCAAGTTGAATTTATCAGCCAACTATCCAGTAGTCGATCCGGAGGCGTTCGGTAGTTCTCGATGCCGTTGTGCGGCTGAGCGGAGACTTCCGAAGACGTTTGTTCCCCCAGCGAGAAACGGGTCACTAGATGGCATCCTTGCTAAAGCGTCTGTATAACACGCTGATTCGGGAGCGATTACCCAGAAAGATCGGCGTATTTAACGGTGTTCCAGTTCGTCAACCGCGCCTGCTCGACAGAACAGACGTCCAACCCGATTACGAGGACGCGCTGATAACCGCAATCAGGCAGTGTATCTCGGAAGGTGATACCGTGGTCGTCGTCGGGGGGGGATGGGGGGTTGGAACCGTCGTCGCTGCAGAGAACGCTGGTGAATCCGGGTGGGTTATCACGTTTGAAGCTTCGAAAGAACAAACAGAACACGTCCGAGAAACAATCAGGATCAACCAGGTAGAGTCGAGAACTGATGTCGAACACGCCGTTGTTGGGCCGGATATACACGTTTACGGCGAAGTGATGGGGGCGCGACAACTATCGCCTGGCGATCTCCCGGAGTGTGATGTTCTCGTTCTTGACTGTGAAGGCGCCGAAATGGATATCTTACAACACACTCAACAAGTGGGGAAAGAGATCATAGTCGAAACTCACCCGATGTACGACGCTCCAGCAGAGAAGGTGGAGGAATTGTTGACCGAAGGGGGCTTTGTTGTCAAATCGGTTCGCCACGAGCAATCCACGTACGGTGAACTGCCGGTGTTAACGGCGGTCAGAGAAGAGTCAGCCAACTCTTGATCGTTTGACGTTCATCTCGCATCGAGATACCATTTGATAGTGTCCTCCAGTTCTTCCTCTATCGGCTTTTTTGGCTCGAATCCCAGCACGGAGTTCGCCTTTGAATTGTCAGACACATACCTGCTGACATCGCCGGACCGGTCCTCGTCGAGTTCCCATCCCGGGCACTCGTCGACGATCTCTGAGACCATTCTCGCGACATCTTTCAGCGGGGTTCCATCGCCGGAACCGACGTTGAACGATTCCCCGTCAGCGACATCGATCCGGTTCATCGCGGCAACGATGGCATCGCAAACGTCGTCTACGTGTATGAAATCGAGGAGTTTGCCTTCCCCGAACACCTTCAGTTTCTCACCGGCGGCCGCTCGCGACGCGAATATCGGGATTACACGCCGGTTCGTGTCCTTCGGACCGTAGACGTTCGCCAGACGGAGAGAGACCACCCGTATATCGTGGTTCTGTGCGTACGCGTTGGCCAACGCCTCCCCACCGAGTTTGCTGGCAGCGTAGCCGTTCGGGCTGTCCGGGGAGACTTCGTCCTCTGACGGCCTGATCGCCGAACCGTACACGTCACGGCTTGACGCGTTGACCACGTCGGCCCCCATGCGGACTGCCTCCTCCAGAACGTGACGAGTCATCTTCAGGTTCTCGATGGCGCGATTGGAGTCCTCAACGACTGACTGTACCTGAGAGTGTGCCGCCAGATGAACGATAACGTCAACGTCCGGCAGTTCGGGTTCGGACAGGAGATCCACTCGACGTTCCTCGACGCTCGAAGGGTGCTCGAACTCCGGTGGTTCGATGTCGGCCCCGTGGACCTCGTACCCCTCCTCGACGAGATGGGTACAGAGGTTCATGCCGATGAAACCGCTGGAACCCGTCACCAGAACACGTACCATACTGTGTCGATTCTTGACCATCCGCAAAACCGTACCGGATGAAGGGAGTCCAATCGGTTTATTTGTTGATGACTGCCCGATAATGCTCTTCGAGACGTCGTGCGACAGCCTGTAGGGAATGCTTCTCCCGGACCAATTCGCGCCCCGCCTGCCCCATCTCCTCCCATCGATCCGGATTCGAGAGGAACTTCTCCAACGCCTGTATCAGAGCCTCCGGATCTCCCTCTGGCACTAGAACCCCTGATTCCCTGTCACGGACGATCTCGGGGATCCCGGCGTGCTCCGTCGAGATAACCGGGACGCCTGCGGCCTGTGCCTCAAGCAATACTGTCGGTGTCCCCTCCTTGTCGCCGGAACTCGCTCGCTTGCTGGGGAGAAGGAAAACGTGTGCCTCCGCGAGTAATCGCTGTATCTCTGTTTGTGACACTAACCCGAGCGTCTTGACCACGTCCGTCAGGTCACGCTTGGCGACCTCGGACTCGAACTTGTCCCGCAGAAGACCGTCACCAGCGATCCGCCAACGGATATCGTGTTCGGCCGAGACGGCATCGATGGCTTCAAGAGCGTCGTCCAGCCCTTTCTTTTCAACGAACCGCGCCACGGTTACCACCTCTGTCGGGCCTACCCTCCAACTCTTCTCCGGAGCCGGACTGAACCGTTCCGTATCTACCGGGAGCGGTTGAAGCGCGGTCTGATCCCGAGGACAACCGTTCGACACTAGGTCGTCACGCATATCCTCGCTCAGAACCGTGATCCGATCCGCGTGATCGAAGAGATACGTGTACGTGCTTCGGTTCTCTGGAACGTTGCTCGCGGCGTCGTGTCCGTAGAACGAGGCGACGTACGGTTTGTCCTCCAGTGTGGGGAGGAAGTCCCACCGTTTTCCGATCGGGCCGAAGTGAGCGTGCCATATGTCGAACTTCCAGTCCGACCGGATATGTGATCTGAATTGGTAGAGCGCGGCGATCCTCCCCCCACCCTCTACTCCTCGTTCGAGTGATCGGACTATCTCGGGGAGTGTCTCCGGGTGATGGAGAGCCAATCGTCCTGCCGTTAGTGTGCCCTCAATAGCGTTGGCGGGCCTACCGAGGTACGTTGTCCGGCGTGTCAGATCGAACTCGTCAACCTTCTCGTGGTGAAACTCTTCAGATGGATCCTCTAGGGCGAACACGTGAACGTCGTGTCCACGTCGTAGCAGTCCCACCACCTGATCCATGATGAACGTCTCCGAAATCTTGGGGAAGTATTCGACGAAAAAGGCGATTTTCATTCTTGTCATTCAGAGATCGGGCACGGACTATCAAACCTCTTGTCTTTACGAGCACCGTCCGAAATCTGTGCCTCTTTTATTGATGTGGAAATATACCCAGTCTGTTAACTCTCAGTCATCGGCTCCGGCTACGCCGGAAGGACCATCCCCCACTTGTTTCGCAGATCTCGTCCACGATATCGTGAATATCGACATTGATCAAAAACTCGTTGATAGGCTGTGTTGAATCGCTGTAAGGCGTAGAGATTCACTGTTTGACGAAGCGCTTGATGTTGTAGACCATACACATCAAGGCAATCTCGCGGAACTCACGGAACCACGACTGCGCTCGCACGGCGAAGCCGAGCGAGCGCTTCACAGCCGAATTCACAGTTTCAGTCATAGAGCGCTGATTGTAGCGGTTATCGTCGATTCTAGCGTTGTGTGCGTGGTCGTACGGTGCGAAGATGCGGTGCTTGATCAGCGGTCTAATCCCGAGATTGCGTAATCCTTCGCGGAGCGATTGCTTGTCGTAGCCCTTATCGGCAGCGAGAGACCGCAGATCGCCCGCGTTCCGGCGGGCGATCTGCTCAGCGAGATCTGCGTCGCTTCCTTCTCGGTTCGTCGAGCAGTGAACGTCAAGGACAGCTTGAGACGCTGTATCGACGAGTTTCGTGACTTTCAGCTTCTGAACGCGGTAGCTGATTCGCTGGCAGTAGTGGCGGCTCGCTGCTGAGCGTTCGTAGAATGTAGCGTCTATCGCGGCGTGTTCGGAGAGATCGTGCAGCTGCGCCGACTGGCGCAGCAGCACTCGACAGACGCTCATACTGATCCGGTCGAACGCCTTACACAACGTGGACGGCACGGGGAGATCGGCCGCATCAAGGCCGATCTCCCCGATTATTTGGTGGCATCTCTTTGAGTAGATCGATCGTCATCCGATAGGATGTGTCGAGGTAAATTCGCAGACAGTGGAGGGAAACGAGTGCGTAGTCGGCGAATCCGCCGCCGCCTTCCGGGGCGGCGGATTCGCCTCCATCGCCAGTAACTCTTTTGAGCAACCGGCACAACTTCCCCGATGAAGCGGGAGATTTGTGTCATAGGCAACCAAATCTTCCCGCTTCAACGCCTTTGATTTAGCGACCTACCCTGCCGCCGTATGGCGATTCAACACAGCCGTTGATACCATCAACTACGGGGAGGGAACCGATCCACGAGGACAGCCTACCGAGTTAGTCGCGAGCCACGCCGGCTCCGACGGAACCGGACAGCTTCAAGCGACGACCGACTACCGGGAGGTCCTCGACATCGAACTCACCTTTCTTTGTCTCCCGATCTCCTCCAACGACGACGGGTCCATCGACCTCTCGATCATAAACGTTGGAGCCGAACGGTTGGTCGCGTTAAGTTAGAGGATAAGGCGGACGATGTCTGAGTGTCTATGGCAGAAATTGACCGCCTCAGCGAACGTATTGCGTGGATCGACTTGTCGTTTGTGGAGCGAGATCGAACGCCGCGATGGGCGGTTGAAGTAGGGATCCGCTGTCACTTAGCCGGTATGTCGCTCCGCGAGGTAAGTAAATTTCTCGAAATTTTTTTGGATCAACCGGAGCCACGTTGCTGTTCACAATTGGGTTCATAAAACTGATCTACAGCCGATCTCGACGGTCTCTGCGGATCAACTCGTGGTTGACGAAAAGATGTTCCGCCTCCATGGACAGAAGTTCTGGCTGTACGGTGCGGTTGGTCCATATACCAACGAAATCCGCCAAGTAAGCCTCTATCCTACCGCAACGAAACAGACGACGCGATGGTTTCTCATCGAGCTTCACCGACGCTACCAGCTTGATGATGTCGAATTTCTCGTCGATGACGCCGATTATCTTGGCCCAATTCTTGCCGAAGATGGCTATCGATTTCGGGTGATTCGCCATGGAAATCGGAACGCTATCGAACGTGTATTTTGAGAAATAGAATGACGAACATCATCGTTTACAAATAGTTTTAGCAATGTCGCGCTAGAGACCGCTCAAAATTGGCTCGAAGCCGTCGCTGTCTGCCACAATTCTCCCCAAATTTAACGCGACCGAACGGTTGGGTGAGACACTCGCCGAGAAGGACGGACACCACGATGTCGTCGTCAAAAGTACTTTCGTCCCGGGAACGACTGAGGACACACTTGCTCCACTCCTCGCTGAGACTAGCAGTGAACGTCTCGGCGAGGACCTCGGTGTCGAGATAAATCCTGAGTTCCTGCGAGAGGGGACGGCAGTAGCAGATTTCTTGAACCTGGACAAGGTCGTTCTCGGCGCTGACAACGAACGGACTCGCGAGACGATGCCGGAGATCTTCGAGTCGCTCGTCAAGCACGCCGACAACTCGCCGATGTCGAGGCTGGGACGCACGAGGCTGAGATGATAAAATACGCGAACAACGCATTCCTGGCATCGAATATCTCGATCGCTAACGACCTCGGGAACATCTGTAAGGAGTACAGTGTCGACATGTACGAGGTCGCCGATGCGAGGGGGCTGGACTCACAGATCGCACGACTGTTCCTCGACAGCAGCCTCGACTGGGGCGGGAGCTGTTTCCCCCAAGGACGTCGACGCGATCATCGCTGCCGCCCGTGAGGCTGACTATGATGTCCCGCGCCTTCTACTGTAGTCGAAGCGAACGATCATCAACTCGAACGGCTCCTCGACTTGCTCGGCAACCACATCGGCGTGGCAGACCGGCAGGTCGCAGTACTCAGTCTCGCGTTCAAGCCGAGGACGGGTGGGATCCGGAATACTCGCGCTATCCCCGTCATCGAGGGGCTACTCGAACGGGATGCTAACGTTGTCGCGCACGACCCGGTCGCGGTCGATAACATGCGTGAGCAGTTCCCCGACATCGAGTACGCCGATTCGGCAGCCGATGTACTGCGTGACGCACATGCCAGTCCCGTTGTGACCGACTGGAATCAGTACGAAGTGCTTGACGAAAGTTTGACACGATGGTCGACTACTCGACATTCCACGAGGCGACCGGCTGGGAGCCAGAAATCGACTTCGAGGAGGGCGTCGAACTCGTGTGTGAGCCATACCGCAGCGACAAATAATCGCACAGAAAATTCGTCAGCCGTCAGCTACGAAGTCAAACAGATCGACGATCGGTGCGACGGTAAGTACGATATTTCGGACTCGATCTATCTACTAATTTAATCCAACAGAACCACAGACGCGAGCCACCTTGACGGCTGACGCATCGATTTGGATCCCTGATAACCGGAACCATGTGGAAACAACTCACGGAGTGTAACGCTGGCGAGACGGGGAGAGCGAAGTGAATTTGGACTAGTCCGTCGCCGGGTCGTAGAGACGGTATCTGAAGACAAGCCCCGATTATCGCTGTCAGAGACGATCCGACCAGACGTTTCTTGTGCCGGTCCCGCGAACGGCCACCCAGAATGCGTCTTTCAATCATCGGAAGCGGCTATGTCGGTACTACCGTAGCAGCCTGTTTCGCCGATCTCGGCCACGAGGTCGTCAACATCGATATCGACGAATCGATCGTCGAGACGATCAACGACGGCGACGCGCCCATCCACGAAGCGGGCCTCGACGAACTCATCGCCGCCCACGCCGGCCCCGAGGGCACCGGACGCCTCAGAGCGACCACCGACTACGAGGCCGTCCACGACACCGAGGTGACGTTCCTCTGTCTGCCGACGCCGCAGAACGACGACGGCAGCATCGATCTCTCGATCATGGAGGCGGGCGCGACCCAGCTCGGCGAAACGCTCGCGGAGAAGTCGGGCTGGCACACCGTCGTCGTCAAGAGCACGGTCGTCCCCGGCTCTACGGAGGACACCATCACGCCCATCCTCGAAGACGCGAGCGACACGACCGCGGGCGAGGCGTTCGGCGTCGGGATGAACCCGGAGTTCCTGCGCGAGGGGACCGCCGTTGACGACTTCCTGAACCCCGACAAGGTCGTCCTCGGTGCCGACGACGAGCGGGCACTCTCCGACATGCGCGACGTGTTCGACCCGCTCGTCGACCGGGCCGACGCGCCGGTCGTCGAGACGGACACCCGAACCGCCGAGATGATCAAGTACGCCAACAACGGCTTCCTCGCGGCGAAGATCAGCCTCATCAACGACATCGGGAACATCTGCAAGGAGTTCGGCATCGACTCCTACGAGGTCGCGGACGCGATCGGTCTCGACGACCGCATCGGCGAGCAGTTCCTCCGGAGCGGCGTGGGATGGGGCGGCTCGTGTTTCCCGAAAGACGTCGCCGCGATCATCGCGGCCGCGGAAGAGCAGGGGTACGAACCGCCGGTGTTGAACGCCGCGGTCGACCTCAACGACCGTCAACCGGGTCGGCTGGTCAACCTCCTCGCGGGACACCTCGATTTAGCCGGCGCTCGCGTGACCGTCCTCGGACTCGCGTTCAAACCCGGAACCGACGACGTGCGTAACTCCCGGGCGATTCCCGTCGTCGAACAGCTTCAGGAACGCGGTGCGACGGTGACCGCCTACGACCCGGTCGCGACGGAAAACGCGAAGGCGTACCTCGATGACGTCGAGTACGCCGACTCGGCCGCGGCCGCGCTCGACGACGCCGACGGGGCGGTCGTCGTCACCGACTGGGACGAGTTCGCCGCGCTCGACGAGGAGTTCGACGCGATGGCGAACCCCGTCGTCGTCGAGGGGAGACGGATCGTCGAGCGGCGGGACGGGATCACCTACGAGGGATTGACCTGGTAGCTGGTTCGTCGAGATCGGCGCACGGTTCACGACGGGGAGGTGGTCGTTCCGCGGAGCGATCTCAGCTGCGGACGACGGCGCGACTGTGCCGGCTCGGTCTCCTCACGTCCGGTCGCGCGTCAGGACCTCTCCGGGACCTGTTGTCTCGCCGGCACCGAGCTTGACGCCGGCGTTCAGCGAGGTGTTGATACCGGTCTTCGCGCCGTCGCCGGCGATCACGCCGAGCTTTCGCCGACCGGTGTCGACGCGCTCGCCTTTGACCGTCAGGCGCACGTTCTCGTCGTCGTGTCTGAGGTTGGCGACGTTCGTTCCCGCGCCGAAGTTGACGCCGCGGCCCACCACCGAATCGCCGACGTACGAGAGGTGGCCCACCGACGCGTCGGCCATGAGCACCGAGTTCTTCACCTCGACCGAGTGGCCGACGTGGACGCCCGGGCCCACCACGGTCGACCCGCGAATGTAGGCGTTCGGTCCCACGTCGGCCCCCTCGCGGATCAGCGCCGGGCCTTCGACGTAGACGCCGGACCGGAGTCGAGCGCCGTCCTCGACGACGACGGGCCCGTGGAGATGGACGCCCTCCTCGACGGTGCCGGCGATCGCGTCCGTCGCGCCCGTCGCGCCGTCACCCGCGTCCAACTCCGCGAGCGCCAGCTCGTTCGCTTCCAAGAGCTCCCACGGACGGCCGACGTCGAGCCACGCGCCGTCGTACGGGGCCACGTCGACCCGGCGACCGTCGTCGAGCAGGAGGTCGATCGTCGTCGTGATCTCGTACTCACCGCGCTCGCTTTCGGGTGTCCGGTCGATGTACTCGAACACTTCCGGCTCGAACGCGTAACAGCCGACGTTCGCGAGGTTCGTCGGCGGGTCGTCGGGCTTCTCGACGATGTCCGCGAGCGACCCGTCGGCCGCGGTCGAGAGCACGCCGTACGCCCGC
>NZ_CBVY010000018.1:32234-33083 GCF_000513435.1 Halorubrum sp. AJ67
GACCACGTCGCCGTTGAGCACGAGGAAGTCGTCGTCGACGACCGGCTCGGCCTGCGCCACGGCGTGGGCGGTCCCCAGCGCCTCGGCCTGCTCGACGTAGTGGACCGGACGGTCGCGATACGACTCACCGATCGACTCGCGGATCGCGTCGCCGCGGTACCCCGTCACGACGACGAACTCGTCGACGACTTCGCGGGCGGCCTCGAACACCTGTTCGAGCAGCGAGCGGTTCCCGACCGGCAGGAGCGGTTTCGGTCGGCGGTCCGTCAGCGGTCGCATCCGGGTCCCGCGGCCGGCCGCGAGCACGACTCCGTACATGTGCGGCACCGACGGCGGGCCGGGGTTTAGCCGCTGCGGTCAGTGGCGAGACCTGCCGATTACGGTCGAGACCGGGGTGGTCGCCCGCCGCGGTCGAGACCTACTGCCCGCGATCCGCGGCGGCCCGGTCGACGAGGTCGCGGGCCGTCTCGAACAGCCCGGTTACGTCGGCTTCGTCGCGCGCTTCGGCGGTGATCCGCACCAGCGGCTCTGTGCCGCTCGCGCGCACGAGGAACCAACCCGCGTCGGTCTCCACGCGGATCCCGTCGAGCGTCGAGACGTCGTCGTACTCGGCGGCCGCGATCTCGCCGACACGCTCGACGATCGCCCGCTTCGCCTCGGTGCGCACCGAGTCCCGCCGGATCGGATACGCGGGGAGGTCGTCGACCATCGCGGCGAGCGATCCCTCCGCGCCCACCAGCGCGGCCAGGGTACAGGCGGCGAGAGGGCCGTCCGGACACCGCGTCTGTGCCGGCCAGATCCACGCCCCGCTGGGCTCGCCGCCGAACACCACGTCGGGCTTCGTCGTCT
>NZ_CBVY010000018.1:35458-42805 GCF_000513435.1 Halorubrum sp. AJ67
GGTGATACGAGAGCCACCGTCTCGCGGCGGGTAGCAGGCGTTCGAACTCCCTCGACGGTAGTGTTCGAGCGCCCGACTGAGCAGTGTTTGAGCGCCCGACCGAGGATCATCGTTCGGCTTGCGCCCGTAGGGAAACCGATCCGTTCGTCGGGGAGCGCTCTCCGGGCATCCGATCGAAGAACCGTCTGCCGTCGTCGATTTTCGTCTCTGGAGGCGTGTCCAGTTCGTTCTCGTACACGAGCCATTCGAGGTCGGCGTCACCGGCGACATCGAGGGCCCCTTCCATGTCCACGACGCCGTCACCGTGCGGGACGCTCTCGTAGTCGTCGAGCCCGGGACCGGGAGTCACGTCGCGGAGGTGGAGCATCTTCACCCGGTCGTCGAGCAACGACAGCGCCTCGGTCGGCGCGACGCCGCCGGCGCGGAGCTCGGCGACGTCGAGTTCGAACCAGACGGCACCCGGATCCGTTTCCGCGATGAGCTGCCAGAGCGGCGTCCTGCGCGGAATCTTCCCCGCGTTTCGAGCCCGAAGCCGCCGAGTCGCCTCCTGGAGATACTCGTCCGATCCGTCCGGTATCGGCGTCGCGTCGATGAGCGTCTCGACGCCGCCCGGCAGCAACGGGGACAGCCATCGCCGGTCGTTGTGTACCCCCAGTTCCACTCCCCGGTCGTCTAGGGCCGTCGCGGCGTCGTTCAGGCGGTCCGCGAGCGCGCGGACGGACTCGCGGGTGTGAAAGTGCGTCGAGTCGGGGTGGGCGACGACGATCCGGTCACAGTCGACGGTCGCACACCGCTCCAACAGGTCGTCCTCACCGGCGAGAGCGGCTTCGATGGTCGGGAGGTCCGCGTGTACCGCGGCCGGTGCGAGCCCGGTGTCGTCGAGCGCGGCGGCGACCTCTTCGGACGGTTCCCGGCGAAACCGATGGGCGAACTCCACGCCGTCGTATCCGCTCGCCGCGACCCGCCGAACGACGTCGGGAAGCGAGTCGGGGTCCGACCGGACGCTGTACAACTGAAAAGCGGTACGCGGCGACGTCATATCCGATGCTCGCACGGAGCGACTCATTAGTACACGGTGCCTAACGCCGCTGCTGCGGCCCGTTCTGCGCTTCGAAATCCGGAATCCCTGCGGTCCGTCGCGATCCTCGTCTCTGCCGGCGGCGACGGCACTGAGCGGTCGAGCCAGTCTTCAGCGACCTGACTACCCCGAAGGCGGATACGCCTTGGCACTCTCCCGGTTCCGAGTAGAACCTATTTGTCGCCTGTTAGGTCGCGCATACCTTTATTCACGATGTCACACAGCGCTCGTATGGAACGGAAGCGTCCGAACATCACTCAAATCGGGGGTACTCGACCGCGATGAGGGACCGACTCCGGGCGATCGTCGAGAAGCTGGTTCCGAGGGGGACCGTCGTCCAGCAGGCCGCGAAGGGGGGCGTCTGGATGACCATGATCCGTTTCCTCAGTCAGGGGTCGTACCTCCTGATGCTGGTCGTTCTCGCGCGGTTGCTCTCCCCCCGTGACTTCGGTATTCTCGGCGTCGCGCTGTTGACGCTGAGCGCGATGAAACGGTTCAGCGATATCGGCATAAACACCGCGCTCGTCCAGCAGAAGGCGGCGGACATCGACGAGTACCTGAACACCGCGTGGATGCTTGCGATCGGTCGCGGGGTACTGATCGTCGTCGTACTGTTTTTCGCAGCGCCGTTCATCGCGGGATTCTTCGGCGAGGCTGACTCGGAGCTGGCGGCCATCATTCGCGTCATCGCGTTCTCGCCGCTTCTGTCAGGGCTCCAGAACCCGGCCGTCGTCTACTTTCAGAAGGACCTCGAGTTCCACAAGGAGTTCGTCTACCAGACGACAAGCAGCTTCGCCCGCTTCGTCGTCGGCATCGGGTACGCGCTCGTCAGCCCGACCGTGTGGGCGCTCGTCGCCGGATTCGTCAGCGTGAGCGCGTCGAAAGTGGCGTTGTCGTACGCCCTTCACGACTACCGTCCCAGACCGTCGGTGGACCGCGAGACGCTGTGGGAACTCGTCCACTACGGGAAGTGGATCACGGGATCGTCCATCACGAAGTTCGTCCACAGCGAGGGCGACGACGCGTTCGTCGGGTGGTTCCTCTCCGCGACCGCGCTCGGGTTCTACCAGTACGCCCACCGGATCGCGGACATGCCCGCCACGCAGTTCACGGCGGTGATCTCGTCGGTCACCTTCCCGGCGTACTCGAAGCTACAGGACGACCCCGCAGCGCTCAAGGACGCGCTGCTGGGAACGACTCGATTGGTCGCGCTTGTCACTTTCCCCCTCTCGGCCGGGATGGCGCTTATCGCGCCGTCGTTCGTCCCGGTCGCGCTCGGCGACGAGTGGGAGCCGATGATTCTCCCCCTCCAGCTGCTGTCGGTGTTCGGGCTCCTTCACGGGATAACGCGGCACTTCGGCGGGGTGTTCAACGCGCTCGATCGCCCCGATTACAACATGAAACTCGACACGGTCCGTATCGTCTGTCTCGCGGCCGTCATCTGGCCGGCAACGGCACAGTGGGGCGTCGCAGGGACCGCGGGTGCCATCATCGGCGTCTACCTCTTCCCGATGTTCCCGCTCGACGTCTACGCCGTCTCGACGCTCACCCGAGCCCACCCCTTCGAGGTCCTCTACGAGTACGTCTACCCGGCGGTCGGGTCGGCGGTCATGTTCGGGGTCCTCTGGTACGCGCACGGACTCGTCGACGTCTCTCCGCTGGTCGAACTGTTGTTCACGGTGCCGATCGGGGCCGTCGTGTACACCCTCACGGTGCTGCTGCTCGACGAGCTGTTCAGTTGGGGTATCAAACGGGACCTCCGGTACGTCGTCGCCGAAGTACGGAGCTAGCGGCGTCGAGCCGCCCGAGAGAAAAGAGGGCTCTGGCCCCCTCGGCGAACGAAGCCCCCGCCGAATGCGGGGCAGAGGCTCGCGACACGACCTCCGTCGCGGTCTGTGAGGCGGTCGCGCGCCTCCCGCCGTCGTCAGGAGACGCCGGACTGCTGGGCCACGGCCGCCACGTCGTCCGCGGGGAGGAGCGCGAGGACCGCACGGCGAACGATCGTCGCGACGCCGTTGGCGGAGCCCTGACAGAACACCGCCTCCTCGCGGCGTTCTCCGCGGCCGTCCGCGTGGACCGTGGTTATCAGCACCGTCTCCCGGTCGACGAGGAGCACGCGACCGATCTCGGCGTCGGTGCCGGCGGCGGCAGACTGCTCGATCCACGTGTCCCGCAGCGAGATCGTATCGACGTCGCGACAGTCCTCGAACGACCGCCGGAGCGCGTCGGTCGTCGCTCCGACGACGACGGAGACGCCCCGCCCGTGGGCGTCTCGCAGCGTCCGGCGCAGCGGTTCGGCTACCTCGCCTTCGCGTCCGACCAGCAGGACGACCTCGTCCTCGGCCCCCTCGACGAGGCGACGCATCCGATTCGTGATCGCCGGGGCGTTCGATAAGGTCCAAACCGTCTGGTGAGGGTCCGACCCCTCGTCGGACTCGACGGGGTCGATCGACCGTAAGTCCTCTCGGAGCGAGTCGGTCAGCGACTGGTACTCGTCTCTGAGCAGGTCGGTCGCCTCGTCGACCGCGATGGCGCGGTACCGCTTCGGACTCGCGTGCCGGGCTTCGACGAGCCCCTTCGACTCCAGCACCCGCGCCGCGTTGTACACCCGCGTTCGAGGGACCCCGGAGCGCTCGCTGATCTCTTTCGCGGTCGCGGACGGGAGCCGGGAAAGCGCGACGAAACACCGCGCCTCGTACTCCTTCAGTCCGAGCTGTTGGAGGAGTTCGACGGCCTCGCGGCGAGCCGGCTGGTCGGTCACGCCCACCCCTCAGAGGGGTTGTCCTCGTCGCCCGGACTGTACTCGGCGGACGGCGGCGTTCGCCGCCGGGACGAGCCTCGCAGCGCGTCGAACGACCGCCCGGACGCCGCCTCGCGGTGGTGCGTCGCCGCGTCGACGGGTCGCCACCAGACGCGGCTGTTGGCCCCGACCTTCTTCGTCCGCAGGCGTCCGTCCGCGACGAGCGCGTCGAGGCGGTTGTAGATCGTCCGTTTGGTACAGTCGAACTCCCGGGCGACTTCCGGAGTCGTCACCGGCGTTCCGGGGGGACCGAGGGCGTCGACCCGTTCGAGAACGTCGTCGCGCGTCGGTGCGGTCGCGGGCATGCGACCTGTCGGACGGGAGAGGACAAAAGCGTTCCCACGATGGAAACGAGGACGGCCGCTCGGGGCGTGACCCCCGGCGACGCGCTCGACCGCTACTCCGCGTCTTGCCCGGGAATTAGCCCGTGCGCCATCAGCCGTCGGGCGATCACGACGAAGCCGTTACCGAACCCCTCCCCGTAGACCGCCTGCTCTCGGTTCCCGTCGAGGAGGATCGAACTCACCAGAATCGACGAGCGGTCGATCAGCAGGAGCCGCCCGACCGCGGTCTCGTGGTCTGTCGCCTCGTCGTCCCGTAGCCACTCCAAGCCGGAGACGAACGTCGTGGCGCGCGGGACGGCCGCCTCGACCTCGTCTCGGAGCGGTTCGGTCAGCGTCCCGACTATCAGATCGATGTCGTCGTCGACGTCGGTGAGCGTCTCGACGAGCTCCTCGGTCAGAAGCGACTCGTCGCCGACGACCAACACGACCTCCTCGGTGGCCGCCTCGATGAGCTGACACGTCCGGTTGTTGATCGCCTCGTGCCCGGAGATCGCCCATATCTGCTGGACCGCGGACCTGTCGCCCTCGTCGACGATCTCGATCGTGTCGAGGGCGTCGTGTAGCCGCTCGACGCGCTCCTCGTACTGGTCACGGAGCGTCTCGGTCGCCTCCGCCAGCGGGACCGCGCGGAACTGCTGCGGACTGGAGTGTTGGACCTCGACCAGTCCCTGCGCTTCGAGGACCCGTATCGCATCGTACACCCGCGTTCGGGGGACCTCCGTTATCTCGCTGAGTTTCTTCGCGGTTCCCGTGTCGAGCCGAGTCAGTCCGACGAAGCATCGAGCCTCGTACTCCTTCAAGCCGAGTTGCTGGAGGATCTGGACCGCGTCCTCCACGTTGTCTGATGTGTCCATGTGTCCCAACCTCCCGGGGATCCCGGGATGCGCCCGGCGATAACCTCCCGGAACGGATAGGTATTATCACTCTACGTGTGACGGGAGCGGTCGATCGGCACCATCTTTCGGCCCCGGCCGCGAGACCCGCGTCAGCACGGTGGAGGGTCGATTGCTCTGACGTGTCAAATGCTACCACACTACTATAAATAACCTTCGCCCGACACGCGCTCCGGCGTATCCGAGAGGAAGTAACTCAGATAATCACAAAAAGTATATATCGGGGTGCGTCGACAAACTAGCCGCACGCAGGTGCGTTCTGTGTCCCAACCACCGTACCTCCTGCGTGCGACTCCGGTCGCCCCGTGACGGGGTGACCGGACCGTACTCGGAGCGCAGCCGCGCCGACGAAGATGACTCGACCGGCTCTCGGGAGCCGTCGACGACGACGAGTTCGAGGTTCGGGTACGTCTGTCGGCGGAGGCTGGCGAGCGCGCCCACCAACTTCTCCGGGCGATCGCAGGTTATCACGACCGCGCTGACCAGCGGCCGGTCCGGTGTGTCCATCGGTTCGATGTGGCTTCGGGGAACCATTGTTAGGACGGCCGTTACGCCGCTCCGGCCGGCCGGCGCGGCACGGCGGCCGCGTATGCGCGACCGTATCACAGTCGACGACACCGCCGTCTCGGGCCGGTAACGCGTTCATAACAATGCCCTCGACGCGGGTTCTCGGGAACAGTACTATACCGACCGCACCATGTCACCGCTCTCTTCACTCCGACGGCTTTCTCACCCGCCTCACGCCCGGCGGCGATCTCACCGAGCAGACGGTGAAAGCGGCATCTGGGCCACGATAACGAACGTCCTCGACCGCGGCCTACAGCTGCTGATGATCGCGATCCTCGCCCGGATGCTCTCGCCGGCGGACTTCGGCCTGCTCGGTATCGCCCTGTTGACGCTGACGGCGTTCAAGCGGTTCTCGAACATCGGGTTCGATCAGGCGCTCATCCAGAAGGCGTCGGGGAACGTCGACGGCTATCTCAACACCTACTGGAGCATCGAGATCCTCCGCGGACTCCTGCTCGCCGGCATCCTCGTGGGCGTCGCGCCCTTCGTCGCGGGCTTCTTCGGTGAGCCCCGCGCCACCCCGATCCTCCGGGCCATCGCGCTCACGCCCCTGCTCTTAGGGCTTCGCAATCCCGGTATCGTCTACTTCAGGAAGAACCTCGAGTTCCACAAGCAGTTCGTCTACACGATGAGCGGCTCGCTGACGAACTTCGTCGTCGCGCTCGCGGTCGCGCTCGCGACGCAGAGCGTCTGGGCGCTCGTCTTGGGATACGTCGCCTCCGACGCCGCGCGATTGCTGGCGTCGTACGCCGTCCACGGCTACCGCCCGTGGCCCGAACTCAACCTCGACATCGCCCGCGACCTGTTCGGGTTCGGGAAGTGGATCACCGGCTCCGAGAGCGTCTACTTCGTCATTAATCAGGGCGACGACGCGGTCATCGGATGGCTACTGTCCGCCACGTCGCTCGGATTATATCAGGTCGCGTACCAGTTCGCCAAGGCACCGGCGACGGAGATCTCGCAGATCATTTCGAGCGTCGCCTTTCCGGCGTACTCCCAGCTTCAAGACGACATCCCCGCCCTCAGGTCGGCGTTTTACCGAACGCTTCAGGTGACGATGGTGATCGCGTTTCCCGCCTCAGTGGGGATCGGGGTCGTCGCGCCGACCTTCGTCGAGGCCGTCCTCGGACCCGGGTGGGGGCCGGCGGTGCCGGTGATGCAGATCGTCGCGGTGTACGGCCTCCTCATCGCGCTGGGGTCGGCGTACTCGCCGGTGTGGAAGGCGCTCGGTCGCCCCGACTACATGGCGAAACTTGGCGTCTTCCGGCTCGTGTTGACGGCGGCGATCATCATTCCAGTCACCCGCGAGTTCGGAATCGTGGGGACCGCGGCGGCCGTCCTCGGCGTCTACGTCTTCCCGGTGATGCCGATCGACGTGTACCTCGTGATCAAGTCGGTCGAGACGAGCCTCGGTCGGCTGCTCAGAGAGATTGCCTACCCGGCCGTCGCGAGCCTCCTCATGGGCGGGGTCGTCCTCTGGCTTCAGGCCACACTGACGCTCGAATGGGCGATCCTCGAACTGGTCGTCCTCGTCGCGGCCGGCGTCGCGGTGTATGGGGCCGCTGTCGGGCTGTTCGAGACCCAGCTGAACTGGGAACTGCGCGAGACGCTCCGGAACTTCGCCGGGGCGATCTGACCCCCGAGGGGGCGCGTAGGCGATCGGTA
>NZ_CBVY010000018.1:44458-47053 GCF_000513435.1 Halorubrum sp. AJ67
AGGAGCCCTGGCGGTCGGCGTACGACGCCCAGCTGCGCGACGCGGAGCGCGCGCTCGGCGCGACGCCGTCGAGCGTCGTCGACGACGGCTCTCCGGACGGCGTCGACGAGAATCGGTTCGCGACCGGCGAGGAGCGCCCCGACTACCAGGCCGCGATCGAGATGGGCACGCGGGTCCGCGACCTCGGGCTGGCGTACGCGTTCACGTCCGAGGAACGGTTCGCCCGCGAGGCGATCGAGCTGCTCGACCACTGGTTTCTCGACCCCGACACGCGGATGTATCCCTCCGGTCGGAACTTCGGCGAGACGTACTTCTCGATCGAACTCCACATCACCGTTCCGACGCTCCTGTACGGCGCAGCGCTCGTCCGCGACTCCCCGCAGTGGTCGACCGCGGAGGCCGACCGGGCGGAGCTCCGGACGTGGGTCGAGACGTACCTCGCTGACCTCGAAGCCGGGCGAGGGGAACAGCGGTACGTCGGAACGGTCAAAAACAACATCTACGCTTGGTGGATCCTCGCGCGAGCGACCGCGGCGGCCTACCTCGACGACCGCGACGCGCTGTCGCTGGCGTTCGGCGACTGGCGCGAGCGCGCGCTCGACCAGCTCCAGCCGGACGGCCTCTTGAAACACGAGATCGGACGGGTCGACGGGCTGGAGTACTCGGTGTACGGGCTGAAGGCGCTGACCCTCACCGCGGAGATCGCCCGCCACTACGGCGTCGACCTCTACGGCTACCGCCTCCCGGGAGACGACGAGAGCGCGCTCTGCCGAGCCTTCGAAGGCCATCGGCCGTACGTGCTCGACGCCGACGAGTGGGAGTGGGGGACCGGCGAGAACGGGTACACCGACGCGGACCGAACGGCGGCGGGGTCGGTGTACGAGCTCGCGCACTCGCGGTGGTCCCGCTCCGAGTTCCGGCGCGTCGTCGAGTCGATGGGGCGGCCGCTGTACGAGCGGCGGATCCTCGGGTGGACGACGCTGACCCACGCCAATCGCTTCGAGCTCGACCTCGGGTGACGTTCGTTTCCGACCGTTACTGACGGCTCAGGCGAGTATGACAAGCATAACAAACGGGATCCCTCGCGAAGCGGGGCACGATGATTCGGATCGACCCGTGTCGACGGGGGCGGTTCCGGTGAGCGAAGCCGGCGACCGCGCGTTCGTTCTGGGTCTCGACGGCGTCCCGTGGTCGCTCGTCGACCGGTGGACCGAGGCGGGCGAGCTACCCGCGTTCGCCCAGTTAGTCGCCGAGGGGGCCGCCGGACCGCTCCGGAGTACGACGCCGGCGAACACGCCGGTCGCGTGGCCCTCCATCGCGACGGGTACCTGGCCCGACCGCCACGGCCTGTACGAGTTCACGAAGCTCGACGCCGACCACAGCCAACGGCCGTACAACCGGACGGACCTCCGAGTGCCCCCGCTGTGGGAGCTGCTCTCGCCGGCGATCGTCGCGAACGTCCCGATGACGTACCCCGCCGGCGGCGTCGGCGAGGACGGGACGATGGTCGCCGGGATGATGACGCCGACGCCCGACGCGGACGGGTTCACCTACCCGCCGGCGTTGGGCGAGGAGATCCGCGAGCGCATTCCGGAGTACCGCGTCGGCCTCAAGTGGCACCGGTACGGTGACGACCGACGCGAGGAGTTCCGGGAGGACTTCGCGGCGCTGTTCGCGGCGCGCCGCGAGCTGTTGCGGTCGCTCATGGAGCGGGAGGACTGGCGGCTGTTCTTCTTCACGTTCACCGCGCCCGACCGGCTCCAACACCTGATCTGGGACGAGGACGTACTCCTGGACCACTACCGAGAGCTGGACGCGGTCCTCGGGGAGGTGATGGCGTACTGCGACCGGCTGGACGCGACCCTCTACGTCGTCTCCGACCACGGGTTCGGGCCGGTCTCGCGGATCGTCAACGTGAACCGGGCGCTAGCGGACGCCGGGCTGTTGACGCCGAAGGAGCCGACCGGACTCCGGGCCGCGCTCTCGCGGACCGGGATGACGAAGTCGCGCGTCCTGAGTGCGCTGGCGCGGATCGGCGTCGACGACAAGACGCTCGTCGAGCGGCTCCCCGCGTCCGTCGTCGACAGGGCGGCCCGGACCGTCCCCGGCGACCACGCCCTCTACGACGTCGACTCCGAGCGGACGCGGGCGTTCCTCCACGGGCTTGGAAGCGTGTACGTCAACGACACCGATCGCTTCGAGGACGGGGCCGTCGACCCGGCCGACCGCGACCGGGTCAAGGCCGACGTGATGGCCGCGCTCTCGGCGCTCACGGACCCCGAGACCGGCGATCCGGTGCTCTCGGTTCACGACGGCGACGACCTCAATCCGGAGGACGAGTTCGCCCCCGACGTGGTCGTCGAGGGCGTCGAGGGGTACCACGTCAAGCCCGGACTCGCCGACGAGGCCGTCGTCGACGCCGACGGGATCGCCGGCTACCACCGCCCGGAGGGCGTGTTCTTCGCCCGCGGCCCCTCGATAGCGGCCGGGGCCACGGTGGAGGGTGCCTCGGTCGTCGACGTGACGCCGACCCTGCTCCACGGGCTCGGCGAGCCGGTTCCGACGGCCGCGCAGGGTCGAGTCCTGTCGGAGGCG
>NZ_CBVY010000018.1:47771-49410 GCF_000513435.1 Halorubrum sp. AJ67
GGAACGTCCGCGGAACTGACAGACGGCTCGGCCGCTCCGGGAGCGGACGCATCCGGAAACGGAACGGACGGCGACGGCGCACGGATCGAGTTCGACGCGGACCGGCTCGGTAGCCGCCACGGGATCGAGTTCGACCGGGTGCTGAACGCGGTCGACGACCTCGGACTGGACCCGTCGGGCGAGGTCGCGGCGGAGGACGACGTCGAGGACGCGCTGTCGAACGACGGGACGTTGCTGGCGTTTCCGAAGGGGAGCTACCGGTTCGGCGGTTCCGTGTCCCTCGACGCCGAGCGCGTCGGGATTCTCGGACTGGAGGCCGTCGAGCTCTCCCCGGACTTCGGGTTCGACGGACTGCTGTTCGACGGACAGGGAGCGGCCGTCGACGACGTCCTCGTCGAGAACGTCGATATCGATATCCGCGCGCCGGCGACGACGGCCGGGATCCGGCTCAACTGTCGGCACCATTTTCACGTCGAGAACGTCGAGTTCGTCGGGCGCGGGACGAACCCCTCGTCCGGCGGGACGACGAGCGCGTTCCTCCTCGCGGTCCGCAGCGAGAACGGGCGCGGAGTCCTGCGGAACGTGGTGGCGAAGAAGGGGTCTCGGATCGACGGATACGAGGGCGGAAACGGCCGGATAGGCGTGTGGATCGGCTGGTCGAACAAGGGGACGGTCCGCATCGAGGACTGCGATTTCCGCGAGTTCGGTAACAACGGCGTGTACGGTTCCCGAACGCCCGGGAACGTCGAGGTCGTCGGCTGCTACTTCCTCAACAACAACGTCTGCGGCCCGCGCATCGGCGGCGCGGGGAGCTACGTCGAGAACTGTACGGTCGAGATAGACCTCGACAGATACACCGGCGGGACGGTAGACACCTCGACGGAGTTCAACACCCGGGCGATCGTCGTCGAGCAGGGCATCCAGCGGACGGACGCACCGGCGCTTCCGGGCGGCGCGGAGATCCGCGGCTGTACGCTCCACGCTCGCTCGTCGCCGCTGTCGCAGTCGGTCATCGAACAGTCGCCGGTGGCCCGGAACCTCACCGTCCGCGACACGGAGATCCGCTGTGACATCGACGGGACGCCGGCGGTGCGCCGGGGACCGGTGGGAGCGCTCCCGTTCCGACCGGACCGGCAGCGGCCGCCGGGGCCGCACTGGACGCGACTACAGAACGTCACGGTCGGCGGGGACGCGTCCGGGGGCGTCGCGATAGACCTCCAATCGGCACCGGGATCGAGGGTGACGGACTGCGAGATAACCTGCCGCGGCGCGGACCGGGACGGGGTCCTCCTGGACAGCTCGCCGAAGAGCGCGGTGACCGGGGGCGCGATCCGGACGGACGGCCACCCGGTCGTCGTCGAGGTTGACCCGGCGAACTCCGACGACGACCTCCTGTGTCTCGGCGTCGGAACGGTCTTGGAGCGGTTCGGCGACGACGGGTCCGGGATCGAACTCACGGACCCGTCCGTGCTCCGGACGCTCGCCCGAAGCTCCGGGACCGACGACGTCTGTCTCGGGCTCGGTCCCGCCGCCTCCGCGCTGCTGGCCGCCGGCTCCGACTCGCTCCGGATCGGCGTCGACGCGCTGGAGGACGGGGTCCCGTCGGGCGGGTCCTGAACCGACCGTGAGCGCAGTCGCC
>NZ_CBVY010000018.1:53414-55897 GCF_000513435.1 Halorubrum sp. AJ67
CCCGGTCGTTCGGGTCGACGGCGACCCCGTCGATCCCGGGACGCTCGGAACGGAGCACGACCTGCCGCACGAGCTCGTCGTCGTCGGCGACGGCGTCGAGGCGAGCTACCTCGTCGAGACGACCGGGTCGATCGCGAAACGCGACGGGCCGTGGGGAGCCGAGGCGGCGGACGACGCGGACGGTGCCGTCGCCAGCGGCACGGTCGCTGACGACCGCGACACGTTCGGCTTCTCCGGGGACATCGCGCGGCTACGGCTGGACGGCGACGCCTCGCTCACCTTCCGGAGGTAGACCGATGGCGTCACACCAGTGCCGTCCGTCGGTCGCTCGGCGTCTCGGCGGGTCCGCTGCGAGAGCCGTGAGCGGACCGGACCGCCGAGGGAGAGAGCCGTGACCCGGAGCTCGCTCGACGGGGAGTGGGAGGGTCAGCCCGACGATCCGGCCGGGGACGACCTCGGCTACGACCTCGACGAGTGGGAGCGGATCCGGGCGGCGGGAGTCGACTCCGACAAGTTCCTCTACCTCCCCGGCGACGACGACCTGCTCCGCGAGGAGGCGTTCGTCGTGGTCGCGCCGGCGGACGTCGCGGACCTGGTCGACAACCGGTAGACCGGAGCCGCGGCCGAGCCGGCGAACGCTCGGCGTTTCGGGCCGAACACGGCCGAAACGGGTAAGCCGTTGACGCTCGAACGCCGAAGGGATGAAAGAGCCTGCCGACTCGGCGAGGAAGGCCGCGGAGTACCGACACGACGACGGGTCCGTGGAGATCGTGTTCGCCGTCGACGGCGGGCGCGTGCTGACCGTCCGCGAGTACCCGGACGAGGAGACGTTCGAGGCGGCGACGAGGGGGCCGAGTACACCGGCCAACACGAGGGCGTCTCCGACCTCCCGGGCGTCGAGGCGTTCCGGGACGACGACTCGTAGGGGGGAGTCCCGCCGAGCCGCGTTCGACTCGTTCTCGGTGCGGACCGCCCGACCGGCGATACGTGTCCGCGGACCGATTCCGTCAGTCGGCGTCGGCGCTCGTCTCCGTCGGCGAGGCCAGTTCGAGGAGCTGGCCGTACGCCTTCGCCAGCGACTCGACGTAGCTCACGACGAGGAAGACGAGCTTCTTGCGGGCGGACAGCTCCGCCCAGCCGCGCACCGCCCGCCGCATGAAGCTCGGGCGCGGCGGCAGGAACGCGGCGGGGTTGAGCGCGGAGAGGACCGGCGAGCCGTAGCGGTCGGGGTAGTGCCGCCGGAGTTGGGTCTTCCCGCGTCCGACTCGTCTGGACTTACCGAGGAGCGCGCCGAGCGTCGTCCGCGTCGGGTGGTACATGACGACGTCCGCGGCGTATTCGAGGTCGCGACCGCTCGCCGCGACGCGGTTCCCGAACTCCATGTCCCCGCCGGACCGGAGGCGCGGGTCGAAGCCGCCCACCTCCGCGAGGAGCGCCCGACGGACGACCAGACAGCAGGTCGGCGCGAACGAGAGCTCGTCGACCAGCCGCTCGACGTGGAGGTCCTCGCGCCGGTTGTACTCGGCCACCGCTCCCTCGTCGCCGGTCGTGAACAGCCGGACGTCGCAGGCGAGGTATTCCGCGTCCGTCCGCGCCATCCGCCGCGCCACCGCCTCGATCCAACCGGGGTCGACGACCATGTCGGCGTCGACGAAGGCGATCACGTCTCCCGTCGTCGCTCTGATTCCCGCGTTTCGGGCGGCGTACGACCCCTGTACGTCGTCTTCGACGATCAGACGGAGGCCGTCGAACGCGCCGAGGAACTCGCGGACGACGTCCCGCGTCTCGTCCGTCGACCCGTTGTCCGCGACGATCACCTCGTACCGGTCTGCGGGGAACGACTGCCTGCGGAGCGAGTCGAGCGTCGCTTCGATCCCGTCCGGGTCGTTGTAGACGGGGATCACGACCGAGACGAACGGGAGTTCGTCGCCCTCGGCGTCCGCGGTGTCTCCCGCGTCGGAGGGGCGGCGATCGGCGGTCGACGGGCTCGGTTGGGGAGTCACACCGAGTGTGTCCGCGACGACGCACATTGTTATAGGAGCCGTACCGGCGGTGCGCCCGCCGGATCGATGTGCTGACATGTGGTTCGTTTCGCGCGCGCTCGCGCGAGCGCTGACCCGACGCGGTCCGCGATTCGTGCGGTTCGGTACGGATCGACCGGGTTCGATGCGGCCAGGGGCCCTCCGAGGGTGCCGGCCCGGAGCGCCCGGAGGGTGCCGGTGCGGGCCGAGCGGGGTAGGCGGTCTATACTCTTTGGGCGGCGGCGGCGTTCTCCGGCCGAAATGGTTTACGACGTCGCGGTCATCGGCACAGGTCCGGACCCCTCTGACCCCGGTCGAGACGGCTACGCGATGGGGTATCGTCACGGGCGCGCCTACGCGAACAACGCGGAGTGCGAGCTCGTCGCGTGCGCGGACATCGTCCCCGAGAACGGCGAGGCGTTCGCCCGGACGTTCGACCTCGGCGCGGACGCCGTCTACGAG
>NZ_CBVY010000018.1:58719-59792 GCF_000513435.1 Halorubrum sp. AJ67
AGGCGTTCGCCCGGACGTTCGACCTCGGCGCGGACGCCGTCTACGAGGACTACGCGGAGATGATCGCGGCGGTCGAGCCGGACCTCGTGAGCGTCTGCGTCCCCCCGGGAATTCACGCCGACATCGTCGTCGACTGCGCCGAGAGCGGCCACGTCGCGGCGATCCACTGCGAGAAGCCGATGGCGGACACCTGGGGGGACTGTCGAGAGATGGTCCGGACGTGCGAGCGCGCCGACGTCCAACTGACGATCAACCACCAGCGGCGGTTCGGCGCGCCGTTTCGCAAGGCCAAGCGACTGCTCGCGAACGGGGAGGTCGGCGAGCTATACCGGCTAGAGTTCGCGGACGAGACGCTGTTCGACGCCGGGATCCACCAGGTCGACCTCTGTCAGTTCTTCACCGACGGGGCCGACGTCGACTGGGTCGCGGCGCAGGTCGACTACCGGGAGGAGAACCGCTGGTTCGGAACGCCGAACGCCACGCAGGCGCTCGTCCAGTGGCGCTACGCCGACGGGACGTTCGGGCTCGCCACGACCGGCGACTCCGCGCCGCCGGGGGCGTGTTACCTCCGGATCGTCGGCGCGGACGGTACGATCGAACTCGGCGTCGAGGACGGGCCGACGCTCCGGTACCGGACGGACGGCGGGAAGTGGAAGTCGGTCGACACGGACGGCGAGAACCTCCACGGCCGCGACTCGCCGGGGTACCTCGGTGCCGCGCTGGGGAAGATCCGATCGCGGCTCCCGCTCGTCTCGACCGCGGACCGGACGGCTCCGATCTTCATCGAGCGGGCGATCGCCGACGCGGTCGAGGGACTGAACCGAGACGTGGAACCGGAGCTCTCCGGCCGGAACGCGCTCCGAGCGACGGAGGTGATCTTCGCCGCCTGGGAGTCGACCCGACGCCGGGGACGGGTCGACCTCCCGCTCGACATCGAGGACAACCCGCTCGTCGCCATGATCGAGTCCGGACAGTTGGGCCCCGCCGCGGACGACGCGGAGGACGACGACGCGAGCGACGGAGGTGACCCGGAAGACGCGGACGCCGCGGAGGACGCGGAGGACGACGACGCG
>NZ_CBVY010000018.1:61228-64394 GCF_000513435.1 Halorubrum sp. AJ67
CGGGAGCGGTCCGTACGACCTGAGCGTAACGATCAACGAGTCGGCGATCGACGCGGAACCGGTGCCGGAAAACGAGACGCGATCGCTCGACGAGGTATCGCGGACCGCGTACGGGATCTCGTTCGAGGAACTGAGCGGTCCGACCGCGCGGCTCGTGCGGGCGGTCCACGACCGGCAAGACGCGGACGACAAACTCACGAAAGACGAGCTCTCGCGGATGCGCTACGAGATGTCCTTCTCGGAGCTGAGCGAGGAGACGAGCGAAGAGATCGCGACCCTCTACCGCGCGCAGTTCGTCGACGGCCCGTCGTAGCCGTCGGCGAGCGTCGCGTCGCCCGCGAAAACAGGCGAATCTCAGGCGTCGAACCGCGGTCTCAGGAGTCGAACTGGGCTCGGTACTGCTCGCGGATCGACTCCTGTTGGCTCTCGTCGAGCGCTTCGTACTCGCTCCCGAACTGCGCCTGCGCCAGTTCGTCCCACGAGTCGATCCGGTCGCCGTCGTCGGACTCGAACTGCGCGTCGAACTCCGCCTCGATCTCCTGTTGGGTCTCCACGTCGATGGCGGTGAAGTCGAACTTGTCGTTCCGCTTAACGTCGAGCCCGAACTCCTGACGCGCGATCTCCTCGCGGGTCAGCACCTCGGTGATGACGAGGTCGCCCGCGAACGGCTGCCGCTCGTGGATCTCGTCGACCTGCGTCTGCGTCTCGCCGCTGACCCCGTCGTAGTCGAGGCCGTACTTCTCTTGGGTGATCGCATCCTTCGAGACCGTCTCCGGCTCGTCGTTCGCCGGAGACGACGCCGACGAGCCGCCCCCGCCCGAGCGGTACTCCCGAATCACCACGACGTCGGTCGCGTTGGCGTCCCCGGTGTAGACGCCGTGGACGTGCGTGCCGAGCAGGTCCCGGTCGCTGAACCGGTCCCGGTCGTCGGCGGCGATCGCGAACTCGACGGTCGTCCGCTCGCCCGGTGCGAGGTCGACCGTCGAGTTCGTCGTCACCGTCTCCGGATCGTCGTCGCCGTCCAGGTCGATGCGGTGTTCGACGGTCTCGTTCGCGGCCGCGTCGCCGATGTTCGTCACGCGCGCCGAGAACCGGATGTCGTCGTCCACGTCGGCCGACCCCGGCCCGTCGAGCCGGTCGACCTTGAGGAAGCCCTCGCGGACGCGGAGCGTCGTCGACGCCGAGTCGTTCGCCGTCGTCACCGCGACCGAGTAGTTCCCGCGGGTGAGGTTCGCCGTCGCGGCGTCGAACTCGTACGTCGTCGTCTCGTTCCCGCCGAGCGTCACCGTCCGGTTCCAGTCGAACGCCTCGCTCGGCCCGTCGAGGCGAACCGTCTCGGTACCGGGAACGTCACCGAGGTTCGCCAGCGTCACCGACCCGTTGAACCGGTCGCCCCGGACGGCGTCGGACGTCAGCGTCGAGTTCGCGATGCGGACGGTCGCCGGTCGCTCGACGACCAGCGTCCCCTCCCGAGCGCTCTCCTCCGTTTCGACGCGGTACGCGTATCGCCCGGGTTCGAGACCGTCGGTCGCGACCGAGAACCGGAGGGACGCGTCGCTCCCGGCGTCGAGCAGCGGCGACCTCGTCGCGACGGTTTCGCCGTCGTCGAACGCGCCGTCGTCGTTCCGGTCGATCGAGAGGTCGACGGTCCGCAGGCCGCGGAAGTCGCCGCCGTTGCGGACGGTCGCGGTGACCGTCCCGGTCTCCCCGCGGACGACCGGGTCCGCGCCGGCCGCCGAAACGGTGAACGTCGGCCGGTCGAGGGAGACGGTCCCCGTCGCCAGCGTCTCCCCGCCCTCGCTGAGCGTGTAGTTGTATCGTCCCGCGGTCACCGCGTCTCTCGGAGCCGACAGCGTGAGGGCCCTGACCTCCCCCGCGGCGAGCGTCGCGCTCCGCTCGTCGACGGTGAGCGCGGAGCCGCTCTCGTCCTCGACGACGAGTTCGAGCGACCGCGTCGCGTTCGCCGCGCCGGTGTTGTTGAGCGTGGCCCGCACCTCGAACGCGGCGTCGCCGGCGCTCGATTTCACGACCTCTGACCCGTCGACGGTCAGCGGCTCTCCGCCGCCGAGGTCGACGACCGACGCGGCCCCGACGCTCCCGCCGACTACGATCACCAACACCGCTGCCACCTGTATTCCCGTGAGGTTCATGCGAGGATCTGCGGGGGATACCGACATTGTTACGATGGACATACTCCGCGACATAGCGCCTGTACACACCAATCGCGGCGATCGGTTCGGGCGCGGACCTTCCGACCGTGAACGCGACACGGGGAGACCGGGCCTGGTTTCCGTGTCACCTTACTTCGCCGTTCCGTCCGCTAATCCCCGCTTTATTCCGGTTTTTGGGTTCGATTCCTCCGTTCGCGGTCGCGGCTCCCACGGACGGAGCCGTCGTTCCTCGTCGCCCCGGGCGACGCCTCGCGAGGGCGCTCTGATCGACGGGAGACGGCCCGGAGACGCGGGAATCGCCCCCGACGGACGGGGGTTCCCGGGGGGACGACCGGCGGCGTCGGCGGTCGAGTATGCCCGTCGTACCGCGGCAAGCCTCTCTATAACAATGCCGCGACCGGCCCCAGCGCCACACGAATCAGACATGGGAGACTCACAACGAAACGCCCCGGCCTCGACGGTCGCGGACGTCAGACTCGGAGCGGGGTCGACGGTAAGCGAACGCGCGACGCTGGGACACGAGTACGCCGAGGACGCCGGTCCGACCGTCCTCGGTGCCGACGCGACGGTCCGTTCCGGGTCTATCGTCTACGCGGACGTGCGCGCGGGAGACGGGTTCACGACCGGACACAACGTCTTAGTCAGAGAACACACCGAACTCGGCGACGACGTCCTCGTCGGAACCAACACCGTCGTCGACGGAAAGACGACGGTCGGCTCGAACGTGAGCCTCCAGAGCGGCGTCTACGTCCCGCAGGAGACGACGATCGGCGACGACGTGTTCGTCGGGCCCGGCGCGGTGTTGACGAACGACCCCTACCCGGTCCGTCAGGACGTCGACCTCGAGGGACCGACGCTCGGCGACTCCGTCTCCGTCGGGGCCAACGCGACCGTGCTGCCCGGCGTCACGGTCGGCGAGCGGGCGTTCGTGGCCGCCGGCGCGGTCGTCACCGAGGACGTCCCGCCGGACGTCGTGGGAGGCGAAGGCGACACAG
>NZ_CBVY010000018.1:68799-70242 GCF_000513435.1 Halorubrum sp. AJ67
ATGCCCGGAGAACGCGTCTCCCTCGACGAGATAACCGGCCGCGAGGTCGACGCCGCGGTCCTCGTCACCGCGCACGACGAGTTCCGGTCGATCGACTGGACCGCGTTTGAGCGGGAGGGCCCCGACGGGACCCGACGCGGGATCCCCGTCGTCGACGGGCGGCAGGCGCTCGACCTCTCGGGGACGGCGTACCGCGTCTACACCGTCGGACGGGGGTGGAGCTGATGTATCGGGGGGCTACCGTCGCCGTCGTGGTCCCCGCCTACAACGAGGCGGGGTTCGTCGGCGAGGTCATCGAGACCGTCCCCCGGTTCGTCGACCGCGTGTACGTCGTGGACGACTGCTCGACCGACGACACGTGGGCGGAGATCCGCGAGACGCTCTCCGGGTTCGAGGGGTCGGAGCGTCCCGGCGGTCTCCTGCGACCGGTCGTCGACCGGGCGGAAACAGTCTCCGACGGGTCGGGTGCGATCACCGACGGGTCGGGAACGATCACCGACGGGTCGGGAGCGATCACCGACGGGTCGGAGGCCGTCGCCGGCGGATCGGGACCGATCGACGACGGACCGAGACCGGTCCCCGACGGGCTGAAACCCGCTTGGCGGGACCGGATCGTCGCCCGGGACGCGCGGTCGGGAACGCCGCTGCCCGACCGTCACATCGTCGCGCTCCGGCACCGCGAGAACACCGGGGTCGGCGGCGCGATAAAGACCGGATACCGCAACGCCGCGGGCGACGCCGCCGGCGTCGACGTCGTGGCGGTGATGAACGGCGACGGGCAGATGGACCCGACGATCCTCGACCGGATCATCGACCCGGTCGTGAACGGGGACTCCCATTACGCGAAGGGGAACCGCCTCCGGCACACGGAGTACAGGCGCGACATGTCGGTGTGGCGGACGTTCGGGAACTTCCTACTCACCGGTCTCACGCGGATCGCCAGCGGCTACTGGGGGATGACCGACCCGCAGAACGGGTACACGGCGATCTCCCGGGAGGCGCTCAAGCGCGTCGAGTTCGAGTCGCTCTACGAGGACTACGGCTTCTGTAACCACCTGCTTGTCCGCCTGAACAGGCAGGGGTTGCGGATCGCCGACGTCCCATGCGAGCGGTGTACGGCGACGAGACGAGCCACATCCGGTACGGCTCGTTCGTCCCGGCGCTCTCGCTGCTGCTGTTGCGGAGCTACCTCGGACGGCTGCTCGACGCCGACCGAGGAGGGTTCGGCGACCCGGCGGCCGCCGCACAGCTCCTCGGGATGGGATCGGTCGTCGTCGGGGTCGCGATTGGGCTGGGTACGCTCCTCGCGTTCGCTCCGGCGGCGGCGTCCGCGGGCGGAGTCGTGGCGCTTCTCGGTCTCGTCTCGTTCGTCGCCGGCGTCGCGACCGAGCGACGGCGGAACGCCGACTTGGAGGTCCGAGTCGACCCGGACGCACCGCCGTG
>NZ_CBVY010000018.1:70262-72817 GCF_000513435.1 Halorubrum sp. AJ67
CCTACTCCCCTGTGTCGCCTTCGCCTCCCACGACTCGACCTCGCCGGAACCGCTCGACGGGCCGAACTCGATAGCATGAGCCGGATCGCCATCGCCGACCCGACGTCGGCGACCGGGAGCTCGATCGGATCCGCGAGGTGCTGACGGGCGGTCGGCTGGCGGACGGCCCCGTCGTCCGGACGTTCGAACGCGAGTTCGCGGACTACTGCGGCGTCGAACGCGGCGTCGCGACCGCCAACGGGACCGCCGCCCTACAGACCGCGCTCGAAGCGGTCGGGATCGGGGAGGGCGACGCGGTCGTCACGACCCCGTTCTCCTTCGTCGCGAGCGCGAACGCTGTCCGGCTCTGCGGCGCTCGGCCCGTGTTCGCCGACATCGACGCGGCGACCTACACGCTGGACCCCGAGGCGGTCGAGGCGGCCGTCGCGGAAAACGACGACGTCGCCGCGATCCTCCCGGTCCACCTGTACGGGCTGCCCGCGGAGATGGGCCGGCTGACCGAGATCGCCGAGGAGCACGACCTCGCGCTGATAGAGGACGCCGCGCAGGCCCACGGGGCGACCTACGAGGGGACCAACGTCGGCGCGTTCGGCGACGCCGGCTGCTTCTCGTTTTACCCCACGAAGAACATGACGACCGGGGAGGGCGGGATGGTCGTCACGGACGACCAGGGAGTCGCCGACCGCGCCGCCCGGTTCGTCAACCACGGCCGCGCGGACGCGGCCGCTCACGGCTACGACCACGTCTCCGTCGGACACAACCTCCGGCTGACGAGCCTCGCGGCCGCGATCGGAGTGGAGCAGCTGCGGAAGCTCCCGGCGTACAACGCGCGCCGCCGCGAGAACGCGGCACGGCTCTCCGCGGCGCTCTCGGACGTCCCCGAGCTGGTCCTCCCGACGGAGCCGCCGGAGCGACGCCACGTCTACCACCAGTACACGGTCCGCTGTCCCGACCGGGCGGCGCTCCGGGACCACCTCGACGAGCGCGGCGTGGACACGGCCGTCTACTACCCGACGCTCATCCCGGACCAGCCCGCGTACGACGGGTACGAGGCGTCGGTTCCGACGGCGCGCCGGATCGCGGACGAGGTCGTGTCGCTGCCGATCCACCCCGGATCGTCGACGAGGAGATAGATCGGGTCGCCGCCGCCGTGCGCGGCCACTACGGGCTGTCCGAGACGGGGGTGGCCGCGGATGACTGACGACGGGGCGCTCCGCGTCGGCGTCGTCGGCGTCGGGAGCATGGGGTCACACCACGCCCGCGTGTACGCCAGCTCGTCCGCGGTGGACCTCGTCGGCGTCGCGGACACCGACCGGGACCGGGCGGCGAAGATCGCCGACAAACACGGGACGCGAGCGCTCGACCGAGAGACGCTCCTACAGGCGGTCGACGCCGTCTCGGTCGTCGTTCCCACGCAGTTCCACGCGCCGATCGTCCGCGAGGCGCTCGAAGCCGACACCCACGTCTTAGTCGAGAAGCCGTTCGTCGCGGACCCGGCCGAGGGGCGCGAGCTGATCGACCTCGCGGACCGGAACGACCTCCGGCTACAGGTCGGTCACGTCGAGCGGTTCAACCCGGCGGTTCGGGCGCTCGTCGACGTGTTGCCGGAGATGGAGGTCCTCGCGGTCGACGCCCGCCGGCTCGGTCCGCCGGTGGACCGCGAGAACACCGACGGGGTGGTCGAGGACCTGATGATCCACGACCTCGACGTCCTCCTGTCGCTGTTCGACGCCGAGGTCGACGAGGTGTTCGCGGCCGGGATCGACGGCGAACCCCACGTCACGTCGACGCTCCGGCTCGACAACGGCGTGTTGGGGACGGTGACGGCGAGCCGGGTCACCCACCAGAAGATCCGCGAACTCGCGGTCACCGGGCGAGAGTGCCGGGTGAGCGTCGACTACCTGACGCAGTCGGTGAAGATCCACCGCCACTCGCTGCCCGGCTACGTCGAGTCGAACGGCGACGTCAGGTACCGCTCGGAGAGCGTTGTCGAGCGGCCGCAGGTCAACAACGGCGAGCCGCTCCGCGCGGAGCTGGAATCGTTCGTCTCGGCCGTGAAGACGGGGTCTACCCCCGAGGTCACCGGCCACGACGGGATCCGGGCGATCGAGCTGGTCCGCCGGATACGCGACGCGGTCGGCGGTCCTCGGGCGACGGTCGCCGGGACGGGGGGACGACTGACCGCGAACGCGCCGGTAGTCGGAAGTTCCCTACGGACTGTACGGCGTCGACGCGACGCGCGGACGAACAGCGGACGGCGTTCCGAGACGGGCGGGTCCCCGTCGCGGTGTACGGGATGGGGAAGATCGGACTGCCGCTGTCGCTCGTGTACGCCGAGACGACCGGTGCCGTCACCGGCGTCGACATCGACTCCGAGCGGGTCGCGACGCTGAACCGCGGCGTCAACCCGTTCGACCACGAGCCGGGCGTGTCCGCACTGCTGTCGAACTCGGTCGCCGACGGTCGCTTCGCCTCCACGACCGACGGCGAGGCGGCCGCGGCGGCCGCGCGGCTCCACGTGATCGTCGTGCCGACGGTGATCGACGAGGCCGACG
>NZ_CBVY010000018.1:75207-76528 GCF_000513435.1 Halorubrum sp. AJ67
CCGCGCCGCGCTCAGTCCGATCGGCCGCGTCGCCGCGCTCAGTCGCTCTCAGTCCCCGTCTCGCTCGCGCCGTCGGGCGCGGAGGTACTCGCCGAGCGCGAAGGCCATCCACGCCTGACACCACCGCATCAGCGTGAACCGCTTCGTGTAGAAGCGTCGCTTCTGGTAGTAGAACCGCCCGTCGCCGGCGTACAGGTTCGAGAGCGTCCAGTCGATGATGCGCGACGCGAACGCCGTGTCGCCCGCCGCGCTGAACAGCACGATCCCCTCCGCGGCGGCGTGGATGTCCTTCGGATAGGCGCTCGTCTCGTCCCAGTTGGGTGCTCCGGACGGCTCGAACAGCGTCTCGCGGTAGAACTTCAGGCCGCGTTCCAGCGTGTCGTCGTACCGATCCGACCCCGTCACCTCCCGATAGCGGAGGAACGATTCGAGGATGAACCCGTTGTGGTGGTTGTCCATCGAGAGGTGGGACGCGGACGGCGGGTCGGTGTAGAACCACCCGCCGATCTCGGCCTGCTGGCCCGCGACGTAGTTCAGGATCCGTTCCGCCCGCTCGCGGAGTTCGGCCCGCGGCCGCCGCTCGTGGATGTCGAGGAGCAGCCGCGCGGCGATCGCGTTCGCGTTGACGACGGTCGTCTCGCCCGCCTCGGCGCTGGCGTGGTAGTCGACCCGCGCCGTCTCCCCCGACTCCCGGTAGTTCAGGTCCTCGTACACGAACGGGAGGGCGGACTCCGCGACCGCCGCGAAGCGCCCGCCGGAGCCGCCGTCGTCGAAGTCAATGTCGTCCAAGTCGAGACCGTTGATGTCGCCGAGATCGACGTCGCCGTCGTTCGAACCGTTCCGGTCGCCAGCGCCCTCATCGTTCCCGGACAGCAGCGCTCGGACGGCGTAGCCGGTCGAGACGATCCCCGGGTGCCTCGGATCCAGCCGGTCGTCAAGCCCCTGCGTCGCGTGCTGGTGACCGCCGCAAAAGCCCGCGTACCCGCGGCTCCGGTTCTCGACGAGCCACCTCGACAGCCGGTCGGCCTCGCGGCGGTACGGATCGTCGCCGAGCCGGTCGGCGGCCGCCCTGTTGGCCATGACGAACAGCGCCGTCCCCTTGAAGTTCTGCCGCTGTTCAACCAGCATGAGCCGGCGGACGTTGACGGGGAAGCGCTTTATCCCCTCCTGGATCGCGATGTTCAGCCACTTGTTCTCCACCGGGAGCCACCGCCGGAACCGGCTGCTCATGCCGTCGAAGTAGTCCCATCCGGTGTACTCCCGCTCGCGCGCGTACGCGAGCGTCTGCTCCAACACCCGCGCCGCCGCGTCGTCGGTGACG
>NZ_CBVY010000018.1:80746-82158 GCF_000513435.1 Halorubrum sp. AJ67
GTGACCGACGCCCGACGGTCCGAACTCGCTCGGTCCGTGCCCGCCCGCCAGCGTTCGATCCCGGAGACCCCTTGGGGACCGCCCGCCGCCGCCCAGGCGACGATGACCCCGGTGAGATCCACCAGCCCGCCCACGTACTCGTTCCGCCGCCGTCGCCACTCGGCCCCGATCGACTCGTCGGTCAGCACGTCGACGCCGGTGGAGACGACCTCGTCGAAGTCGGTGGTGTTGACGACCAGCCCCTGCCGTTCGAGCTCGGTGAAGTTGCCCATGTCGCCGTCCCCCACGAAGGAGTTCGACCTGATGACGGGGGTCCCCAACAGGGCCGCCTCGGTACAGACCGTCTGCGTGTCGGTGACGACGAGCCGCGCCTCGGCCAGCGCGTCGTGGAGCAGCGCGGGGTGGACGTCGAACTCGCGGGCCGGAAGCGATCCGAGGTCCAGCGTCCCGCCCTCGTCCGAGACGAACACCGTCGCGTGGTCGGCGAACGTCTCGATCAGCCGCCGCCGCTGGTCCGGGGTGAACCCCGACTGCCCGACGTCGTGGTGCGAGCCGAACGCGTTGAACCGCAGCAGGACGAACTCCTCGTCGGCGTCGAGGCCGAGGTCATCGCGGATCCCCGGGTTCGGCTCGTAGACGTCCGGGTGGAGGTACGCGGTCTCGCAGAAGCCGCGGAACTGGTAGTGATTCTCGCCGAGGTCCTTCTGGAAGGCGTGCGGCGTGAGAAAGGCCGCCGCGAACGGCCGAGAGATCGCGTGGTCGATCGACGTCGGCTCCGAGTCGAGGACCAGCACCGCCGGGGATCGGCTCGCCAGCCCGGCGTGGGCGGCGTACGCGCCGACGCCGAAGATCACGTCCGGATCGAACGACCGTACCGCGGGGATGATGCGGGCGTAGTGGCGCGGGAGGTTCCGAAACAGCGACCCCTTCGTCGTCCCGCAGGAGCCGTAGAGGCGGTAGGGGAGTTCGTATCGGTCGAGCAGCGCGACCGTACACCCGTAGTCCCGCCCGAGGACGAGCACGTCGTGTCCGGCGCGTTCGAGCCGGTCGACGGCGTGTTTGTACAGGTGGACGTGGGCGGGCGTGTTCGTGAAGAAGACGACTCGCATGCGGTCGTCTCGGGGAGGAGATCCGATTGTAATAGATCGCTTACCGCGCGCGCGACCGACCGCCGGGAGCGACGGCCGTCCGTGCGTCCGGTAACCGATGTATAACAAAAGCCGCTACCGGATTCGATGGGGTAGTGCTCGTTCACCAGCCCATCCCGCCCGAGGGGCCGCGGACGACCCGCGCACCGCGGGGACGCAAACGGAGTGACACGGCGTGATATCGGGTTCGAAGCGCGACGGCAACGGGATCGTCGAGGTCGCGCTCGCGGTCGGCTACCTGGCGGTCGCGGGGGGGAGTCGTCG
>NZ_CBVY010000018.1:86773-89323 GCF_000513435.1 Halorubrum sp. AJ67
AGGAGGACCCACCCGACGCCGATCACGACCACACCGGTCCGATCCAGTGGCCCCCCGCCGACCGCGAGCGCCCCGTACGCCAGCGCTACGACGAGCGCGAGGAGGAGGTAGTAGCGTCCCCAGCGGCGCGTCCCGTCGGCGTCGGGAGCGTCCACGTCGAGGTACCGGTTGAGATCGCCGCCTCTGTCGGTGAGCCGTATCTGACCGGTGTCGCCGTCGTACTCGACGATACCGGCCTCTTCGAGCTTCGGGATGTGCGTCTGATACAGGGAGACGTACAGCCGCTTCCGCTGTTTGCTGGTCAGCGCCTCTCGGTCCGTCTCGTTCTCCCACGCCGCGACCTCCGCGGCGAGGTCCTGTAGTTGGATGCTCTCGTCGGTCCTGTTCAGATACCGAAGGATGAACCGCCGTCGCGGATTGCTGAGGAGGCTAAACAGTGCGTCTTGGCTCAGTCCGTTTTCCCGGGTTTCTGTCATTTGTGAGTCGGTGTGGACGCTTATCGGTCCCCGTCCGTCCCCGCCACCGACTGGTGGATGAAGCGTTCGACGGGGTCGAGCGTCGTCGGCAGGAGGTCCGCCGGCTCCAGCCAGGCGTGGTCGAGGACGCGTTCAGTCGGATTGGGTTCCGGCTCCGATCCGAGGGTCGCGTCGAACACCGAGTACACCGTCGTCGCGGGTCGACTCGTGTGGCGGTAGACGCAGCGGCCGACACGCTCCCCGACGGTCGCGCGACACCGGATCTCCTCGTCGAGCTCGCGGCGGAGACACTCGGCGAAGGACTCCCCGGACTCGACGCCGCCGCCCGGGAGCGTCCAGAACGTCGAGCCGTCCTCGCGGCGCTCCTTGACGAGCAGTACGCGGTCTCGATCCGTGACGAAGGCCTTGGCACCGACTCTGAGCTCCCGCCGCTCGGGGACACCCTCCGGCACGTTCGGGGGGACCGACGAAGTCCCCCGCTCGTCGCGTACCCGCCGGATGGAACCGTCGGAAGGGTGGTCGACATACGCGCCTCCGACACGACCCGTACTGATTATTATGCGGCTCATACCCCCGACAGGAACGGCTTTCTTGACGTCTCCGGCGGCCCGTCGCCTCGCGGAGGGCCGTCGCCGTTCAGGTCTCGACGCCGACACCCGCGTCGTTCAGGTCTCGACGCCGACACCCGCGCCGTCGGGGTCCGCACTGCCGTCGTCGTTCGCAGCGCTGTCGTCGTTCGCGCCCTCTGCGTCGCTCAGGGCGCGCGCGTACAGCGAGAGGAGTTCGTCGACGACGTCGGGCCACGCGTAGGACTCCTCGATGCGGCGTCGGCTGGCCCGACCCATCCGTTCGGTCCGCTCCGGGTCCGAGAGCAGTTCCTCTAGGGCGTCGGTCAGGCCCCGGACGTCCCCGGGAGCGACGAGCGCGCCGTTCGACTCGTCGACGATCGAGGGGATCCCCCCCACGTCGGTCGAGACGATCGCGTTCGCTCCGGCCATCGCTTCCAGGACGGCGATCGGGAGTCCCTCCGCGCTCGTCGGGAGGACGTAGACGCTCCCCTCGCCGAGGAGACCTCGCTTCCGCTCCTCGGAGACGAACCCGACGTAGTCGACGGCGTCGTGCGCCTCGGCGACCGCCTCGGCGTGGCCCGAGAGCGGTCCGCTACCGGCGATCGTCGCCCGGAACCGGAGCCCCGAGTCCTGAAGTTCGTCGACGGCTTCCGTCACCTCGACTATCCCCTTCCGCTCGATGTGGTTCGAGACGAACACGAGGTGCGGCGGGTCGGCGGCGGGATCGGGGTCGTACTCGTCCGGGTCGACGGCGTTCGGAACGACGACGATCCGCTCCGGCGGAACGCGCGTCGCGAGGACGTCGCGCCAGTGGTCCGACAGGGCGACGACCGCGGTACAGGCCCCGAACACCGTCTGCTGGAAACGAGCCGCCAGCGGCGACGCGTCTTCGAGGAAGGTGTCGAACGACGAGCCGTGGACGTGGAGTATCACGGGTCGGTTCCACAGCAGCCCGGCGACGAGCACGTACGGCGCGGAGATGTAGAACGAAAACGAGTGCGAGGTGTGGACGTGAACGATGTCGGGACGACGGCGGGCGAGGAAGCCGACCCACACCGACAGGAGGACCGCCGCCGTCCGGAGGTACTCGACCGGTCGCTCCGGCGTCCGCACGGCGGTGTCGACGACATCCAAGGAGACCCGGCCTTTCAGGTGCCGCCGCTGCTCCGCGATGTACCGACCGATGCCGCCCGTCCCCTCCGTCCGGGATCCCGCCGGCCCGACGACGAGCACCTCCGTCGACGACGGGACGTTCGACTCGCTGGCGTTCGGCTCCGACGCCGACTCCGCGTCGACTCCTTCGACGACGCTCATCTCGTCCCCCGATCGAACGCCGACTGCCCGCGGGCGACGATTCCGGCGAATCGGTGGTCGAACGTCTCGGAGAGGTGGTCGAACGTCCCGAAGAGATGGTCGAACAGTCCGGGGAGCGTGCGGTCAAACCGCCCGTTGTCGCAACGATCGAAGCGGTCCAAGCCCGTCTCCGGCCCGTCGGGCCGGGAGTC
>NZ_CBVY010000019.1:0-2116 GCF_000513435.1 Halorubrum sp. AJ67
ATCGCGACGAGCGTCCGGCGTGGTCGCCCTCCCGCGGTCGCCCGACGCCAGCCGGTCGGCAGCGGTCGCCGTCGGGATCGCGAACCTCCTCCCCCTCGTCGGCGTCGTCGCGCTCGGCTGGGACGCGACGACGCTCGTCACGGTCTACTGGTTCGAGCTGGGCGTGGTGGCGGCGTTCGCGGTCCTCCGCGGCGTCTTCGCCGGGCGTCCGAGCGGGTTCGACGCGAACGTGCTGGTGTTCGGCGCGATAGTCGAGAAGCGGCTCTCGGTTCCGGTCCCGCGGACCGGCGTTCGGGTCCACCTCTCCTCGCTGTTCTCTCTGGCAGTTCTCGTCCCGTTTCTCGCCGTGTTGTGGGCGGTCACCGGACCGATACTGCTGGCACTCGCCGGGGCCGAAGGCGTACGTCCCGAGACGGTCGGAACCGCCCTTCTCGCCGCGGTCGGGATAGCCGCCGCCGAGGCCCTCCGAACCGCGGTCGACTACTTCTATCGCGGGGGCTACCGCGACGAGAGCGCGGGGACTGCCCTCCGGGGAGTCCTCCTCCGGATGGCGACGCTCCTGCTCGTCGGGTTCTTCGTCGTCCCACTCGTCGCGGCAGCCGTCGCCGACGACGCCGACGTCCCAATCGGCGAGGTCGCGGAGCCGACGACGTTCGGTCCGATCGTCCTCGGGCTCGCCGTGCTCGTCAAGTTCGCGTTCGATCTCGCGGCCCTGTACGGCGACCGGCTGGTCGTGTTCGACGAGTCGACGGATTACGACCTCGGATGGGCGTACGACCTGCCCGCCCGCGAACGGGACCTCGATCCGGTGCCGGATCCCGACCGCCGACTTCGACCGACCGGAATCGGCCGCGTCCTCGGCCATCCGCTCGCCGGGATACGACGACCGGGCGGCTGGCTCCTCGCGGCGTTCCTCGCGACTGCGACGCTTCTAGCCGGGATTTCGGGCGCGACCCTGCTCGCCGTCGGACTCGCCCTGCTCGCGGTCACGGCCCCGGTGACCGCTCCTGCGTTCGACTCGCTGATCCGGTACGGCCCGCTGGAGTACCGGATCGACGACGAGGATCCCTCGATCGTCGCGTACGACCGACTGTTCGGCGGGGTACTGTGGCGGATCGAGCCGTGGGACGAGGAGGGCCTCCGCGTCGAGCGCGACCGGATCGACCGCCTGACGGCTACCCGGTCCGTCGTCGTCGAGCTTCGCGACCGGGAGGTCCGACTCCCAAGACTGGCAGATCTGGGGCCGGTTCTCGACGTCTTCGATCGACGGGCGGAGCGACCGGACGATGGGTCCTGAGCGGGGGCCCTCCGCGTGTCCGTCGTTCCCGTCTCGGTGGGGTCGTCGAAAGGCAAATGCTCGTCTACCACCCAACAGGAGTATGAACGAGCCCGGAACCGAGGGCGTGCTGTTGGATCAGGAGACGCTCCACGACCGACTGGACGAGGCCCCGGGCTGGCTGCGGGAGCACTACCGCACCTTCCGGGAGTCGATGCTCGGCGAGCGCGACGGGTCGCCGTTCCCCTGCTACTTCGGCATCGAGGTCGAGCGAGAGGGTGACCTCCTGTACGCCGCCTGCGAGTCGACGACGGACCCGGCCGCCCTCCTCCGGCTGCGAGACACGCTCCTCGAATACCTCGCCACCTACGGGGACCACGCCGACCGCGCGCCGCTCGCGGTGTTCTTCAACCCGCCCGACGACGACCGCGGCGAGGCGCACTACCACGAGCGGCTCTGGCACGTGCTGGAGTTCCTCCACGTCCACGACCCGGAGCCGTGGCCCGAGGACATTCCCACCGATCCGGACACCCCGCGCTGGGAGTTCTGCTTCGGCGGCGAGGCGCTGTTCCCGACCTCCCGCGCCCCCTTCTACGACGACCGGAAGAGCCGGTACTCGCCGGTCGGGCTAGAGATCACCTTCCAGCCGCGGACCGTCTTCGAGGGGATCACGGCCGACACCGAGGCGGGCGAGCGCGCCCGCGAGACCATCCGCGATCGCATGGGCGAGTACGACGGCGTCTGCCCCCACGCCGACCTCGGTGACTGGGGGGCCGAGGGCGACCGCGAGTGGAAGCAGTACCTGTTCCGCGAGGACGCCGATGCGGCCCCGGACGAATG
>NZ_CBVY010000019.1:8204-9900 GCF_000513435.1 Halorubrum sp. AJ67
GCGCGGCCGACCGCGGCGTCGACGTTCACCTGTTGCTCTCGGACGCGTGGTACGACCGGGAGGCGAACCGCAACCTCTCTGAGGCCCTCGCGGACGAGCCGATCGCCGTCGACCTCGCCGCGCCGCGCGGTCGGTTCGGGAAGGTCCACGCGAAGGGGATCGTCGTCGACGACACGGCGGTCGTCGGGAGTCTCAACTGGAATCCCAGCGCGGAGACGAACAACCGCGAAGTGGTGATCGCGGTCGAAAACGAGTCCGTGGCGGACTTCTACGCCCGGGCGTACGCGGCCGACTGGCGGGGCGGCGGGGTCCACCTCCCGATCGGACTCCTCGCCGGGTTCGGCGTCGCGCTCGCGGGAGCCGGTGCCGTCGCTCGGCGGGAGATCGCGGTCGGGTGAAGCGGGACCGAGGGCGGAGTCGCCGCGGTTAGTCGTCGAGCGCGATGGTCGAGGAGAGCGCCTCGTCGATCTCGGCGTCCGCCATCTTCGCGACGAGCGCCTCGATCACCTCGCTCCGGCGTCCCTTCACGAACTTGATCGAGCCGACGACGAGGTGCCCGCCGCCGGAGACGCCGGCCTCGGGTAGCTCCTCGTTCAGCTCGGTCACCATGTTCGGGATGTCGAGCCGGACCCCGTCCGAGCGCAGGACGGAGAAGTCCGGCCCGTAGCCGATGGTGATCACGGGGTCGCCGGTCTCTTTCACCTTCGCGTCGTGGAGTTCGCCGGTCGTCTTCCCCGGCGCGGGGTAGGTGAACCGGTGGGCGTACTCGTCCAAGTCGATCCGGTAGAGGTGCGCCCCGGAGGCGAGCCGCTCGTGTTCGACGTGGTCGTCGACGGCGTCGAGCTGGCGCTCCACGTCGCGTTCGGCGCGCTCGGAGAGGAACGCCACGAGTTCCTCGTGGCGCTCCTCGTCGTCGCAGCCGACGTTGAGGGCGTCGTTGACGAGGGTCTTCCCCTCGGAGTAGCGGAGCCAGTGGGCGGCGTAGTCGAGCGCCTCGCCGATGTCGAGGAGGTCGGACTCGTCGTAGCCCGCGTCCTCGGCGAGCGCGACGTAGTCGTCCATCGCCTCCGCCTTCGAGCGGTCGGAGAGCCCGGCGACCGCCGGCACGTGTTCGAGCTCCTCGGTGATCGACGGATCGATGAGACGGGCGAGCTCGACGCACATCATCCCCGTGGTGACCCGGTAGTCCTCGTCGTGGAGGTAGGGGTTGACGTGGGCGTCGAGCAGCGGCTCGACCGCCTCGGGGTCGGGGTGGTGGTGGTCGACGGCCGCGATGGGGATGTCGTAGTGCGCGAGGTTCTCGTAGGCGGGCACGTCCTCCTCGGTCGACCCGTTGTCGAGCATCAGCAGGAAGGGGAGCTTCTGGCCGTGGCGGGCGCGCCCCTCTAAGGCGAAGTTCAGGTCGCGGGTGACGTCCTCCATCTCGTAGTACGGGGCCTTGCTCGGGAGCCGCTTGAACAGGTGCCGCGCCGCGTCGGGGTCCCCGTGGACCTCCTCGACGAAGTTCTCTAAGGCGAGCTGGACGGGGATCGCGGCGCACATCCCGTCGCCGTCGGCGTGGTGGCGGACGCGGATCGGGCGGCCGGCGAGGACGGTCCGGCGGAGGAGCCGCGCCAGCTCGCGGAGGTCGTCGTGGATCGGCTCGAACGCCTCCCACTCGACGAGGGGGTCGACGTCGGTCGGTTCGGCGCGCTCG
>NZ_CBVY010000019.1:10869-12081 GCF_000513435.1 Halorubrum sp. AJ67
GGCGGCCGCCGACCCGCTCGGCGCGCTGTACGCCGTCGTCGGGGTCGCCGTCGGGGCCGTCTTCCTCTGGACGGTCGTTCGGCTCCACTACGAGCAGACCGAAGGGGCGGCGTTCCGCGCGTTCCACGCCTCGAACGCCTACCTCGGCCTGCTGTTGTTCGCGGTCGTGCTCGACGCGCTGGTAGTCTGAGCCGTCGGCTCGTACTTTCACGTAGTCTCGGCGAGATCCCCGCTCTACAGTTTATCTTAAGTATGTCTTCATTGATGCGCCCTATAGTCAAATGAATAATCGTTTCTCTGCCGGCGGGCGGCTACTGTGGCCGGTGTGGGGCCTCGGGACTTTCCTTGCGGTCTCTCTCGTCGCGGAAGGGGTACTCCTCGCGCTCGGGGCTGTCACCGCACCGGCCGGGTACTGGACCGGCACCGTCTCCTCCGTTGTCATCCTCGCAGGTATCGGATACGCAGTCTATCAGATTCCGACGTCGGGCCCGTCGGTCGACCGGTACTCTCGGATCGGCTATTGGTGTTCCGCGGGGGCAGTCGGGTTCCTTTTGATAAACTTCGGATTCATGGCGGCGATCCCGACGGCGACGACGTTTCAGGTCGTCGGCTGGACTCGATGGGCGATCGGTTTCGGTGGGGGGATCGGACTCGCGATCGGCGTCTTCGAGGCCCGGGCAATCGACCGGGAGGTCGCGGCGGAGCGTGCCCGCGTCCGCCGGGACGAACTCCAGCGTGAGCGCGACCGACTCGACGAGTTCGCGAGCGTCGTCTCACACGACCTCCGGAACCCGCTCAGCGTCGCCGCCGGGCGTCTGGACCTCGCGCGCCGAGAGCATCCCGACGACGAGCACCTCGAGGCGATCGAGAACGCGCTCGAACGGATGTCGGCCATCGTCGACGAGACCCTCGCGCTCGCCCGACAGGGAAAGACCGTCGACGAGACCGAAGACATCGACCTCGCGACCTGCGCCGAGGGCTGCTGGCAACGGGTCGACACGCGGGACGCGACGCTCGAAACGCCGGGGACGGCGACGATCCGGGCCGACCCCGACCGCCTCTCGCACGTCTTCGAGAACCTCTTTCGGAACAGCGTGGAACACGGCGGCGAAGGCGTGACCGTCAGCGTCGGGACGCTCGACGGCCGCGACGGACTCTACGTGGAGGACGACGGGTCTGGAATCCCGGCCGACGACCGCGACAGCGTCTTCG
>NZ_CBVY010000019.1:15674-16852 GCF_000513435.1 Halorubrum sp. AJ67
GTCGGGGTCGACGTCGTCGAACGCCACGTCGCCGTTCTCCTTCACTTCGGTGAGCCGGACGACCAGTCGGTCGCCGACCGCGTAGTTGCCATCGAGGTTCGACTCGTGGACGAGCCCGCTCACGGCGTCGGAGAGGTCGACGAAGACGCCGTAGTCGACGACGCCGTTGACCTCGGCGTGGTACAGCGCGTCGACTGCGGCGTCTTCGAGAGTACAGTCCGGGGCCAGATCGTAGACGGTCGGCCGGTCGTCGGCCGCCCCCTCCGCCGCGTCGGCGTCGGGTTCGAGGCTCGAATCGCCTCGCGTGCCGGAACCTCCGGCGGTGTTTTCGCTCATGGAGGTCTTTCGGGAACGGCCGGTGTTAAGCCTGTTCTCTCGCCGCTCGGAGGGATACGCCGCCTCCGAGTCCCGCGGTCCGGAACCCCTATGAGGCGACGGCGACTTATCTCGCCCATGCGACTGTTCCGCTCGGACGAGCTCCTCGGGATCGCCCGAGAGACCCTAGATTTCGTCCTCGAGGCGAGCGAGGAGACGCACCCCAACGAGTACATGGGGTTCCTCCGCGCGGACGACGCCCGGAAGCTTGACCTCGACCGGGACGGGCAGGTGATAACCGACGTCCTCGTCATCCCCGGGACGGAGTCGAGTCCGACGAGCGCCAGCGTCCGCAGCCACATGAAGCCGAACGACATGCGCGCCGTCGGCTCGGTCCACTCGCACCCGAACGGCGCGCTGCGCCCGAGCGACGCCGACCTCGCCACGTTCGGACAGGGAGAGGTCCACATTATCGTCGGCGCTCCCTACGGATGGGGCGACTGGAAGGCGTTCGACAACGAGGGCCGACAGACCACCCTCGACGTGCTCGACGTGGAGGTGCCCGACGAGCACTTCTTCGATTTCACGCAGGAGGACATCGACCGCGAGCTCGCTGACCGCGACGACGGCGGCTTCCTCTCGTGGTTCCGATGACCCGGGTCGTCGCGCAGGGGACCTTCGACCTGCTCCACCCCGGCCACGTCCACTACCTCGAAGACGCCGCGGCCCGCGGCGACGAACTCCACGCTATCGTCGCCCGCCGGCCGAACGTCACGCACAAGCCCGCGCCGGTGTTGTGCGCCCGTCAGCGCCGCGACATGGTCGCCGCGCTCGACGCGGTCGACGAGGCGCACCTCGGCGAC
>NZ_CBVY010000019.1:19672-20460 GCF_000513435.1 Halorubrum sp. AJ67
GGTACACGTCCGCCGCCGGCGGAACCGGCTTCGGCCTCGCGATCGTCGACCGGATCGTCGCGGCCCACGGCTGGGAGATTCGGGTCACGGAGGGCGCGGACGGCGGGGCGCGGTTCGAGATTGACGGAGTCGAGCGGTCGACGTAGGGGGCGGTCCGCCGGTCCGGCTCCCGTTTTAAGTTCGCTCGGACCTAAGCGAGGGATATGACACGCGTCGAAATCGAGTACTGCGTCCCGTGTGGCATGTTGAACCGCGCTCAGGACGTCTCCGAGGCGATCCTCAAGCAGTTCGGGGAGTCGATCGACGAGGTCGCGCTGGTGACGGGCGACGCCGGCGTGTTCGTCGTCCGCGCCGCCGACGAGGTCGTCTTCGACAAGGAGGAGGACGAGTACGACGTGGACGCCATCGTCCGGGCGGTCAAGCCGTACGTCGGCGCAGCGGCGTAGTACGCAGTCGTTCTTTTATAATCAGTATCGCACGGACCGACGAGGGACTCCGCCGAAGCCCCAGCCGCTCGGCTATACGCTGCTGATCCCGTTGTGAGTGTGACCGCCGAAGCCCCAGCCGCGAGGACTCGATGCGCTCGCTGCGCGCCTCACTCGGTCACTTCGTTCCCTCGCTGCGGTGCTTACATCGCGCGTCTTCGTCCTCGCGGCAGTGAGGCGCTACGCGCCTCGGGCAGCCGGCGGCTTCGCCGCCGGCGACTGCCCCTTCGAGTCCCGCCCAGCACCGCAACCGCAGCCTCACGCCTCCCCAGCCTCGCCGCTCACGCCCTTCGGGCGTTCGCG
>NZ_CBVY010000019.1:22537-26223 GCF_000513435.1 Halorubrum sp. AJ67
GGTCCCTCGACGACGATACCGTCGAACGGCACGCGCTCGCCGGGGCGCACGAGGAGTCGGTCGTCGGGGTCGACGGCGTCGGCGGCGACGCTCTCGCCCGCCTCCGTCCGCACGGTTCGCTCCTCGGCCGTTGTCAGGTCGGAGAGCAGTCCGGTCGCCCGGCGTTTGATGACCGACTCGTAGTGGTTGCCGGCGGTGACGACCAGTATCACGGCGATGGTCACATCGAAGTAGAGGTCGGTCCGGCCGACGAGGAGCGCGAGCGTGCTGTAGGCGTAGGAACTCCCCGCCGCGAGCGACACCAGCAGGTCCATGTTCGGCCGTCGCGCCCGCAGGCTGACGTACGCCCCGCGGAGGATCGGGTAGCCGGTGTAAAACAGGACGATGGAGGTGAACACCCAGATCTGCGCGAAGAGGTAGGTCCCGGTGACCCCTCCCAGATCGAGGATCGGGTCGTAGCCGAAGTAGGTGGGATACAGGAAGAGGACGTACCACAGCATCGCCATCATCCCGAAGAAGCCGCCGCCGATCAGGAACCGCACGACAGCCACGTCGTCGGAGTCCGGCTCCGGGTCGGCGCGGTCGCTCGCGGTGTAGCCGGCGACGGAGAGCCGGTCGGGGAGGTCCTCGGCGCTCACGGCGTCGGGGTCGTAATCGACCCGGATCGTGTCGGTCGCGTAACTCGCCTCCGCGGCCGCGACCCCCTCCTGTTCGCCCGCGGTCATCTCGAGGAACGACTCGCAGGTCGCGCAGTGCATCCCGTCGACGTGGAGGAACGTCGTCTCGCCGTCGAACTCGTCGTCGGGCGTCGCGTCCGGTCGTCGCTCCTCCACCTCGTCGAGGTCGTCCACGTCGTCGAGCGAGCGCGCGACGGCGAGACACCCCTGACAGCAGAACTCGCCGTCGACGTCGGGGGCGACGTGCGGGTCGTCCCCGACCGGGAGATCACAGAGCGTACAGTGTGACATGTGTGGTTGCGTCCGGTGCCCCACGGGACGGTTCGCGGACCGAGTCTGGCGGTTCCTCGTCGCGTCCGGGTCGATTACGCCCGGTCCGGCTCCGTGTCGTCGCCGCTGATCCCCGGCACGCTGCCGCCGGTCGCGATCCGGAGGCTCACCCAGATGAGCAACACGTTCACAAGCGAGACCGCCACGAAGACCTCGGACCGGTCCGCGATGAACACCACCGCGGGGATGAGCCCGCCGAGGATTAGGAGGACGGCCTGTTGGATCGAGAAGTCCATACCGAAACTATCGGCTCCCCGAAAATATATAATACCCGTGTTTTCACGCTTCGAGAACGAATACACGTTATATAGTCTATTACCGATAAGCGCGGTCCATGGGTCAAAACGAGACCGCACACGCTCCCACAGACGACGTGAGCGGTGACACCGAGGAGTTCGATCCGATTGGAACTCTCACGCTCATCGGAATATACTTCGCGATACTGGTTCTTTCGTGGGTGTACATCTACTACATCGAGTTCCTCGGCCGAGACCTCATCGTTGTGGGGTGATCAGACATGCACATTCACGCGTACGAGAAACTCTGGCTCGCGCTCTCGATCGCTTTGATACTCGCCCTCATCGGCACCGTGACGTACGGCGCGGTCGGTCCCGGCATCGCGATGGTGAGCGACACCGAGCCGACGATCGATCCCGGCGCGCTCGACGAGGACGAACGGTTCTCGGAACCGCGCGTCGAACAGATCGGCGAGAACGAGTACGCGGCGTACGTCGTCGCCCGGCAGTACGGCTTCCAGCCGGACCCGATCGTTGTCCCGGAGAACAGCACCGTGACGTTCTACGTCACGTCCGCGGACGTGACACACGGGTTCGAGGTCGCCGGCACGAACGCGAACACGATGGTCATCCCCGGCGAGGTGTCCGAGATCACCGTCGAGACGGACGACCCGGCCGAGTACGGGATCGTCTGTAACGAGTACTGCGGTGCCGGTCACCACGTCATGGAGGGGAAAGTGAACGTCGTCAGTCAGGCGCAGTACGAAGAGCGGACCAGCGGGGGTGACGGCGAATGAGCGAGGCGATCGAGGCGGATCAGACCTTCGCCGACAAGTTCCCCGAGGAAGCGCGGATCGTCCGCGCCGCCCTACTCAGCGCCTTCCTCGCGTTAGTGATCGGCGCGGCCCTCGGAATCGTCCAGACGCTCCACCGGACCGACGTGGCGCGGATCATCCCGTCGAGCGACTACTACACCGTTCTGACCGCACACGGGGTGTTCCTCGCGATCAGCTTCACGACGTTCTTCCTCGTCGGCCTGTTCACTTGGGCGGTCGTGCGGAGCCTCGATCGACCGCTCGTCAACACGAAGGTCACGTGGACATGGTACGCCATCATGGCGGTCGGGATGACGATGACCGGCGTGTCGATCCTCGCCGGCTTCGTCGACTCGATCGACATGAGCGCGGACGTGCTGTTCACGTTCTACGCCCCGCTTCAGGCCCACCCGATGTTCTACGCGGGCCTCGCCGTGTTCATCGTCGGCTCGTGGATCGCCGGGGCCGACTTCTTCCGGGCGTGGCTCGCGTGGAAGCGCGACCACCCCGACGAGCGGATCCCGCTCCAGACGTTCATGGTGTTGACGACGATGGCGATGTGGTACATCGCCTCCTCGGCCGTGGCGGCCTCCGTGCTGATCTTCCTGCTCCCGTGGTCGCTCGGCCTGATCGATCAGGTGAACCCGACGCTGACCCGGACGCTCTTCTGGTTCTTCGGCCACCCGGTGGTGTATTTCTGGCTGATGCCGGCGTACCTGCTGTGGTACACCGTGCTGCCGAAGATCGCCGGGGGACGCCTGTTCAGCGACCCGCTCGCGCGCGTCGTGTTCGTCCTATTCTTGCTCCTCTCGACCCCGGTCGGGATCCACCACCAGTACCTGGACCCGGGGATCGCGGAAGGGTTCAAGTTCATCTCGATGACGAACACGATGTTCCTGCTGTTGCCGAGCCTGCTCACCGCGTTCACGGTGGTCGCGAGCGTCGAGTACGGCGCGCGGCGGCGCGGCGGGAGCGGCCTGCTCGGCTGGCTCACCGACCTCCCGTGGCGGAATCCGGCGTTCACCGGGATGATGCTCGCGGGACTGATGTTCGCCGCCGGCGGCTTCTCCGGTATGGTCAACGCCGGGATGAACATCAACTACATGATCCACAACACGATCTGGGTCCCGGGCCACTTCCACCTCACCGTCGGGACCGCGGTCGCGCTCACGTTCATGGCCGCCACCTACTGGATCTGGCCGCAGATCTCGAACAAGCCGATCTACAGCCGCACGATCGGACTGGTACAGGTCGTCGTCTGGTTCGTCGGCATGGCGCTGATGTCGAACGCGATGCACGCGCAGGGGATCATGGGCGTGCCGCGCCGGACCGCCGAACCCGAGTACGCCGGGTTCGAGTACGCGTCGATGTTCGGCGGGTTCGAGGAGCTGAACGTCCAGATCGCGATCGGCGGGACGCTGCTTTTCGTCTCGACGATCCTGTTCATCGGAAACCTCCTCCTCACGATGGGGAACCCGAAGGTCGCCGGCCTCGGCGAGACGCTGCCGCCGGCCCTGTCCGGGCCCGACCGACGCGCCGCGCGTGCTCGATAACCTCCGGCTCTCGGGTGAGCATCGCGCTCTCGTATAACTTCGTATAATGTATGCTATACGAAGTTATACGGTTTC
>NZ_CBVY010000019.1:26243-28048 GCF_000513435.1 Halorubrum sp. AJ67
CGTCGACGTGAGCCGCGGCGGGCTGCTCGTGACGCTCGCGATATTCGGCGTGATCGTCTACGAGATGCGGACCGTGCTGGACTTCGTCGGCGTCGAACTGCCGATCATCCCCTACATGGCCGCCGTCTTCGTCCTCGCCGGCGCGGTGGTCTGGTACGTCTCGCTGATGGGCGGGTGGCGGACCGAGCCAGAGGGGGACGACCCGGCGTAGCGGTCTCGGTCCCTTTCTCCGCGTTAGCGTCCCGACCGCGACAGTTATGTTTGCGTAACGCAAGACAATCGTATGGACGGGACACGCGTCACGGTTCAGTGTCGCGACTGTTCGCTCGCGACGACTCACGACAGGCTCCGCGACGCCCGCGTCGCCGTGAACGACCACGAGTCGACGACCGGTCACGAGGTCGAGTGGACCATCGAATCGCTCGATTCGGGCGTCTCGCAGGCCGGTGCCGACGCCGGTGTCTGCGGCCGTCCTGAGTGTGCGAACGGGGACTCCCCGCTCGTCCGTCCGACGCCGCCGGAGCCGGACTCGTAGCGTTCGCCGGCGTCGGAATCTCTGTTGTCGCGGTCCCGTCGGCGCTGTCCTCGAAACTCTTACGGAGCCCGCGATCGGCTCGGGGCATATATATCACCATATAGAATTCTACTATAATGGGTTTGTAGTACAATATTATTCTCGTAGCGGTCGAACGGTCGACTGTAACTCATGTCCGACATCGACATCGAACCCACCGACACGGTCGACGCCCGCGGGGCGGCCTGTCCCGGCCCGCTGATGGACCTCATCGGTCGCGTCCGGTCCGCGAACTCCGGCGACGTGATCGCGTTGTTGAGCGACAACGATCAGTCGCTGACCGACGTCTCGGAGTGGGTCGGCGAGACCGACAACGAACTGCTCGCGGTCGACGAGTCGGGCGACGATTACGACTTCTACGTGGAGGTCGCGTGAGATGAGCCACAGCATCGCCGTCCTCGGAGGTGGCACGGGCGGGACGGTGCTCGCGAACGACCTCGCGGAGCGGCTCGCCCCGGAGATCGACGCCGGTGACGTCGAGGTCACGCTGATCAACGACGATCCGGACCACGTGTACAAGCCGGTGTGGCTGTACGTCGCGTTCGGCCAGCGAGAGCCCGCAGACGGGCGTCGACCGCTCTCCGACCTAGTCGACGACCGGGTCGACCTCGTGATCGATCGGGTGACCGAGATCGACACCGACGACAAGGCGCTCGCGCTCCGCGACGGCACCGGCTCCCTCGCGTACGACCACCTCGTCGTCGCGACCGGTTCGACGCTCGCGGCCGACGAGGTCCCGGGACTCTCGGAGGGAAGCCACGACTACTACTCCGAGTCGGGCGCGCTGGACCTGCGGGACGAACTGCTCTCGATGACCGAGGGGCACCTCGTCCTCAGCGTCGTCGGGACGCCGCACATGTGTCCCGCCGCGCCGCTGGAGTTCGCGTTCATGGCGGACGACTGGTTCCGCGAGCGCGGGCTCCGCGACGACGTCGACGTCACGTACACGTATCCGATCAACCGGGTCCACGGCAACCCCCACATCGGCGAGTGGGCCGAGCCGATCATGGCGGAGCGCGACATCGACACGGAGACGTTCTTCAACGCCGAGTCGATCGACCCCGACGCGAAGACTATCACCTCCATGGAGGGGACGGAACTCGACTACGACCTCCTCGCCGCGATTCCGCCGCACCGCGGCGTCGACGTGGTCGACGAGGCGGGGCTGGGCGACCGCGGCTGGGTCGACGTCGACAAGCACACGCTGGAGGCCGAACGAGCCGACGACGTG
>NZ_CBVY010000019.1:33347-35439 GCF_000513435.1 Halorubrum sp. AJ67
GAACAGCTCGCCGGTGGTCCGCGTGTCGCGCGCGACGGCGACGCGGTCGGCGTCCCACGCCGTCCCGGCCGCCTTCGCGATGTCGAGGACCAGCGCGGGCGTGAGATACCGCAGGGCCACCCCGCGGATGCCGCTGGATCCGAACAGCTCCATGCCGAGCAATCCGGCGGCCGACGGGAAAGCGGTTCCGAACCGCCCCGGCCGAGGGGTCCCCGACGCGCTCGGCGCGCCGACCGTCTGCGCCGACGCGTGCGGTTCATGCCGCTGGCGTTCCTCGATCCGGTATGGACCACACCCGACGCGACGCGCTCGCCGGGAGCGCGCTCGCGCTCTCCCTCGCGACGGCCGGCTGTCTCGACTTCGCGGCGGGCGAGGGCCCGCAGGGACCCGAGGGAACGCCGGCGACGCTGACCTGCGAGGACGAGAACTTCGTCCGGCTTGATCAGCCGTTCGAGGGCGACGTCGAGGAGACGGTCGTCGAGGCCGGCGAGACGACGTTCGAACTGTCCTCGGAGGGGAACTCCGAGACATACGGCCAGTCGCTCCGCCTCGTGTTACGGAACACCGGCGACGGCCCCGCGACCGCGCTCGGCCGACACGCCTACTCGATCCAGCGGGAGACCGAGACGGGTTGGATCGAGATCCGGGGATCGACGACCGGAGAGACGGTCGAACTCCCCCGGTCCGAGGAGGCGCTCGATTCGAGCGGCGTGTACAACTGGTCGATCGACCTTGACGAGCAGGCTATCGCCTCGGCGGTGCCCGATGTCGAACTGACGGTCTGCCCGGAACTCGGCCCCGGAACCTACCGGTTCGTCTACTGGGGACTGGTCGATGGCCCCCCGATCGGCGTGGAGTTCGAACTGGTCGGCTGACGTCGGGCTCGCACCTCGTCGAGCCGCCGTCCGCGCGCTCCGCCGGGTCAGATCAGAACGGCTGCCAGTCGGAGGGCTGCCCGACGCGGTCGCGGACGCGGAACTCCCGCGCGTCGTCGTCAACCCGGGTCTCGACGACGGTATCGAACGGCTCGTGGAGGGTGTGGACCACCTGCTCGTCGTGGGCGGTCGAGCCGAGGACGCCGACGAACGGCCATCCCTCGCCGGAGGTCTGGGAGGTCATTACTCGGGTGAACTGGTAGATCCGCTCGGGGTCCCAGTACATGAGCAGCTGCGACAGCGAGTAGATCCCGACCGCGCGTTCGCGGCCGGCGGAGGACTCGACGACGTCCGTGAACTTGATCCCGATGTCGGTGAGGTTGCCGGCGCTCGCGACGTACTTCGTCGTCGGCGTGTCCTCCCGTTTGTCGCCCTGCTCGTGGGTGACACAGTCGATGACGACCACGTCGTCGCCGGCTTTCCCCGTGAGTCCCTCGTAGTCGCCGCGGACCTTCTCCGCGGTCCGCCCCGTCGAGATCACGACCGGACCGTCGGACCAGGCCGCAAGCAGCCGGTTGAACAGGTCGTACTTCCCGCTCATCGGAGGACCGCTGATGAGGACGCTGTCGGCACCGCGGACAGCGTCGGGAAGCACAGTCATTTGGTGAACGTGAGAGAGTGTTGGGTAAAACCCTTCCGAGGGATCACTTTCGGAGCATGGAAGGGAGGTCGAGCGAGGACGGCGGCCCCTCCCGCGGCCGCTCGGTGAGTGTCAGTTCGCGTATCGCGCCGGGCAGCGCCGCGGGAACCGGCGACTCGCGCGGCGCTCCGAGACCGTCGACGAGGGAGTCCCACACCGCCTCGTCGTCGGGGTCGTCCCGCTCCGCTTTCGCCTCCAGCGCCTTCGTTCGCCCCTCGTCGTACGCCAGCTCCACGATGCTCCGGTCGTAGCTCCCCGGGAACGCCTCTAACACCCGATCCAGCTCGTCGGGGCGGGGGCTGTCGACCCCGGCCGCGACGCCCAACGCGAAGGCGCGCTCTATCGCCTCCTCCCGCGAGAGGTCGTCCCACCCCGTGCCGAACGTGCGGTCGTACATCAGTGGGTCACCGTCGCCGCCGAGCCGATCCGGAGCCCGCCGTCCGTGAACTCCACGTCCTGGATGTCCGTGTCGATATCGGTCCCACGCATCTTCAGCACCTGAACGCCCCGGCGCATC
>NZ_CBVY010000019.1:35459-37234 GCF_000513435.1 Halorubrum sp. AJ67
ATCGGTCCCACGCATCTTCAGCACCTGAACGCCCCGGCGCATCCCCTCGTCCTCGAGGTAGTTGTGCATGAAGACGACGCCGTGCGCGAGGTAGTGTTCCTCCGAGTAGGCGCTCGGATCGGTCATCTCGGAGATGAGAAGGGTCGTGGCGTCGGTCCGCTTTAGCGAGGAGAGCAGCTGGATCATCGTGTCCTCGTCGTCGTCTAAGAGGAACCGCAACAGCATGGTGGAGTCGAAGACGACCCGGTCGATGTCGCGGGAGTTGATGAACCCGGTGAGGCGGTTGGTGACGCCGGACCGGTCGCGGCGGTCGCCGGGCAGCCCGAAGAAGCGCCGGCCGTCCGACGAGAAGGAGTCGAGGAACGTGACGCGGTCGGAGTCGAGCGCGCGGTCGAACCCGAAGTCGTAGCCGCTCATGTCCTCGCGGATCCCCGATTTGGTCTCGTGCATGCTGATGTACAGCACGTCCTCGCCGTTTCGAGCGCCCTGAGCCGCGAACTGCGCACAGAAGGTCGTTTTGCCGCTCCCGGGCGGACCGCTCACAACGTACAGACGGTCCTCGGGGAACCCCCCGTCGACGAGATCGTCGAACCCCGGGACGCCGCTTGAGACGCGCATACGTACGCAACCCGTTGGACGGCTGATAAGCGTTGTCACCCGGTTCTCACGGGTGAGAACCGATATCCTCGATTCGGTTCGCCGACGTCCCCCGAATCACCTCGTCAGCACTGCGTCGTCTCGGCGTTTTCCCAGCGCCGCCTACGCCTCCGCGGCCTCGACGTCGTCGAGTTCGGCCGCCAGCTCGTCGTCCACGTCCGGGGAGACCCACACGACGAAGCGGTCGTCGGACTTGACGATGCCGCGAACGCCCTCTTCCTCGACGGTGGTGCTCTGGTCGACGTCCTCGGGCGCGACGTCGCGGACCTGGAACACCTCGTCGACCATCCAGCCGACCGTCCCTCCCTCGTCGATCTCGCTGTCGTCGAACACGACGATGCGCTCTCGGGGGCCCTCCTCGTCGATGTCGAACAGCGTCTTCGGGTCGACGATCGTGGTCGTCCGACCGCGCAGGTCCATCACGCCCTCGACGTGATCCGGCGAGTTCGGGATCCGCGTGAGTTCGCCGGCGTCGACGATCTCGTCGATAACGCCGATGTCCAGACAGTACGTCCCGTCACCTAGGCCGAACTCCAACACCTTGGTCGGTTCGGCGTCCGCCGTCGACTCCGTGTTCGCCTCTGTGGCTGCCATGCCCGTACCTGCGGTCAACCGACAAATAATCGTGTCCCCTGAATTATCAGGGGTGATTACTGGGTCCGTGGATTTATGCTGATTCTGGGTCCGGTGTGGAACATGAGCAGGACGACGGATCGGCGCGGCGGTCGGGACGGGTCGCCGCGGGTGGTGGTCGTCGACGACTCCCCGTTCATGCGGGGTCTGATAAGTGATCTCTTGAGCGATGCGGGGGTCGCGGTCGTCGGCGAGGCGGGGGACGGAGAAGAGGCGCTCTCGGTGGTCGCCGAGACCCGCCCCGACGTCGTGACGATGGACGTCGAGATGCCCGGTATGGGCGGACTCGAAGCCGTCGAGCGGCTGATGGAGGAGACGCCGACGCCGGTGTTGATGCTGTCGGCGCACACCGACGAGGGCGCGGAGGTCACCTTCGAGGCGCTCGACCGCGGGGCGGTCGACTTCTTCGCGAAGCCCGGCGGTGAGGTCTCGACCGGCGTCTCGCGGGAGTCCGAGCGGCTCGTCGAGGCGGTGCGGTCGGTCGC
>NZ_CBVY010000019.1:42659-44380 GCF_000513435.1 Halorubrum sp. AJ67
GAAGGCCGTGTTCGTCCTCGGACAGATCGGCGGACAGGAGACGCTGAACCGCCTCGAAGAGTACGCCGACGACGACAGTCAGGCCGTCAGAAAGCGCGTGTTCTCGGCGGTCTCGAAGCTCAAGGCGGGTGGTCCGTAAATGTCTCAGGAGGACAGCGAGTACAAGATCACCGACACCCAAGCGAAGTTCGCGGTCGCGGTCCGCGAGGGGCGGAAGGTGAGCGACGTCTCTTGGACCCCCGGACGGGTCCTCCTCTCGAACCGGCGGCTGATCCTCGCCGGCAACGACGGGAAGCGGACGGTCCCCCTGTCGAAGCTGGAGCGGCTCGGCGGTCGCCACGACGCGAACCAGACGGTCGCGCGCGTCTCGAACTACGTGAGCTTCGATCTGGGCGAGCAGGTGCTTCTCGTCGCGGCCTCCGACCACGAGTCGTTCGAGCGCGACGTCTACCGCGCGTTGCTCGACCAGAAGACCGTGATGGCGAAACACCCCGCGATCGAGGGCGGCGTCGTCCAAGACACCGAGTGGGAGCAGGCCCGCGTGAAGATCGACGAGAACGGTCTCAACGCCGCCTTGGAGCGCGGCGTCTTCGTGAAGTTCGACCTCGACGACATCAGCGGGCTCGACGCCGCGAAACGCACCGTCAACGGCGATAAGAAGCCCGTCATCGAGGTGTCACACACCGACGACGAGGGGACGAGCATCGAGACCCACGTCGCGGGCGACCCGAACCGGATGCGGTTCGTCGAGTCGTGGCTCCGCAAGGGCGAGGAGCGCTCGTCGACGAACGTCGACCTCTCCAGTCGCGACCGAGAGGTGTTGATGGCGCTGTACTCCGGCGTCTCGCCGTTCGAGATCCCCTCGTTCCTCGGGATGGACGTCGACGACGTCGAGGAGACGTTCGAGCGGTTGGTCGAGCTCGAAGTGGTCGAGGAGGTCCGGATCCGCCGGGAGGTCGCGCTCAACTCCCGCGGCCGCAACATCGCCAGCGAGGCGATGAACGAGCAGTAGCCGGGCGACGGAACCCATCCGCCGAGGATCCCGGTCGCCGCGTCGAATCACGTTTAAGTCGGTGCCCCGCCGAGTGCGTCCATGAGCTACGAGGCGGTGCTTTTCGACCTCGACAACACCCTGTACCCGTACGCCCCGTGTAACGAGGCGGGCAAGCGGGCCGCGCTCGACGCCCTCCGCGAGCGCGGGTACGAACTGGACCGCGACGCGTTCGACGACCTGTACGCGGTCGGCCGCCGCGAGGCGAAACGCGAGACGCGCACCACCGCCGCGTCCCACGACCGGCACGTCTACTTCAAGCGCGGCCTGTACCGGCACGCGGGCGAGCCGGACGTCGCGGGCGCGCTGGCGGCCGGCGACGCTACTGGGACGGTTCCTCGACGAGATGGCGCTCTGTGAGGGAGTCGAGACCGTCTTCGACGCCCTCGGGGCGGCGGGGACCGACGTTGCGGTCGTGACCAACCTCACGACGCGGGTCCAGCTGCGCAAGCTCGCGCACTTGGGGATCGACGACCGGATCGACCTGCTCGTCACCTCCGAGGAGGTCGGCCGCGAGAAGCCGAGCGCGCTCCCGTTCACGACCGCGCTCGCCGAACTCGACTACCGACCGACCGAGGCGCTCGCGGTCGGCGACAACGTCGACGCCGACGTCGCCGGCGCGAACGCCGTCGGCACCGACACGGCGCTGTTCGTCGCCGACGGCGACGCG
>NZ_CBVY010000019.1:46281-47343 GCF_000513435.1 Halorubrum sp. AJ67
TAGACCAGGAGGAAGTGGTCGTCAAACCGCTCGACGGTCCGCTCTCGGGGACGCCCGGCCTCAGCGGCACGGCCGTCCTCGGGGACGGGGACGTCGTGGCCGTGCTCGACGTGGTGAGCCTATGAGCGACGCGACGGACGGCCCGGCGGGGGAGACCGCGTTCGAGGGCGTTCTCCGGCAGATCGACGACACGGTTCCGTTCGAGCCGGGGTACTACAACGAGTCGTACCTCGACCGCCGGATCACGGCGCGGATGCGGCGGCGCGACACGGAGTCGCACGCCGAGTACGAGCGCATCCTCCGCGAGGACGCCGACGAGCGCGAGGCGCTGATGGACGCGCTCACGATCAACGTGACGGAGTTCTTCCGCAACCCGGAGATGTGGGACGTCCTCCGCGAGGTGTTGCGCGAGCGGACCGCGAACCAGCGGCGCGTCAGGGTGTGGTCCGCGCCGTCGGCTGACGGCCGCGAGCCGTACTCAGTCGCAATGTTAGCCTGCGACGACGACGAGATAGACGAGTCGCGCGTGGAGGTGCTCGGCTCCGACATCAGCGAGGAGGCGCTCGACAACGCCCGAGAGGGCGTCTACCACACGACGCGGACGACCGACATCGCCGAGGAGCTGGAGCCGCTCTCGGACCCGGACCGCTACGTCGAGCGCGACGAGGACGCGTTCCGCGTGCGCTCGGCGGTCAAGCGCCTCGTCGAGTTCGAGACGCACGACCTGATCCGCGACGGGGCCCGCGACCCCTTCGACGTGGTGCTCTGCCGCAACCTGCTGATCTACATCGACATCGACCACAAGGCCGCCCTGTTCGACACGCTCGAGGCGTCGCTCGCAGAGGACGGCGTCCTCGTGTTGGGAATGACCGAGAGCGTCCCCCCGGACCGGAGCGACCGCTACGAGCCGATCGACAAGCGACGGCGGGTGTTCGGGAGGCGCTGATGTCGCTGTACCAGCACGCCCGGGACGGGAACGCGGAGCAGATCCGGGACGCGCTCGGCAGCGACAGCGCCGCCGTCCGCCGCCGCGCCGCCGAGTTCCTCGGCGAGATCGGCGAG
>NZ_CBVY010000019.1:52887-54518 GCF_000513435.1 Halorubrum sp. AJ67
GTCACCCGCGCGTGGTCCGTCACGGCCGGCACCGCCTCAACGAGGTCGGCCCCGGTCTTCTCGGGAGCCGCACCGTTGTCTCCCGGCTCCGAGGCGATGGTGCCGCCGCAAGCGACGACCGCTACCCGCGGGCGGCCACCGTCGGTGCGCGCCGCGGAACGGTCTCGGTCGGTTCGGTCCTCGCGTCGGTCGCAGCGATCGGTTCCGGTCATATCTTCCCCTCGCCCCCGACGGACAAATCGGTTGGTGCCGCGGCAGCCGCTCGCGTCCGACACCGCCGCGACCGGGCCGGTCCTCGCGTCGTGTGAGCCGATCCGTGGCAGTCGGATCGGTCCGAAACCGACGGATCGGCTTGGATCCCGAAACAAAGGATTAGCTGGTCCGATAAATAGTTAAAACGTTTCTGAGAGGCTTTTAAAATGTCCCGGACGGTCGAGAAACGTGGTGAAATTTACCGAACCCTCGTCGGGCTATATGTGGTCCCCCGTCGTACGGAGAGGTGTCCATGTCAACCCCCGCTCCCACGCAGATCGCCTCCGGCGAACGGCTCGCCGGGCTGATGACCGGCACCGTCAAAGCCGCGGCCTTCTGGGCGGCCATCGCGATTCCCGCCACGTACCCCGTCCTGCTACACTCTGGGCTCGACGGCGGCACCGGCCAGCTGTTCGTCGCCCTGCTGTTCGCGAACGCCCTCGCGCTCGCGCTCGGCCACGACCACAAGCGCTGAGGACCGCCGTCGAACCGCTCGGACGACCGCCGCCGCGCCGCGTGGACACGGACGCGACGCCCTCCCGCCCTCTGTTGCTGTTATCCCTCGCCGACCGCCGCCTCCCTCGCCTTCCGCTCTCGAAGCGCTTACCCCCGGCCCGGTCCGACTGCGGGTATGAGCGACGAGACTCGCGTCGAGTGGCGCGACTGGGGTCCCGAGGCGTTCGCCGAGGCCGACGAGCGTGACTGCCCGGTGCTGCTCTCGCTGTCGGCCACGTGGTGCGAGGGCTGTCACGAGATGGACGCCGTCACCTACGCCGAGCCGCGGATTGCCGCCAACGTCAACGAGGGGTTCGTCCCCGTCCGCGTCGACGTCGACCGCCACCCGCGAGTCCGCGAGCGGTACAACATGGGCGGGTTCCCGACGACCGCCTTCCTCACCCCCGATGGGACGCTGCTGACCGGCGCGGGGTACCTCGACGTCGACGGCATGCGGCAGGTCCTCGAATCGGTCCGGACGATGTGGGCCGACAAGGGCCGCGAGGCGGGGCGGATCCCCCGCGCGCTTGACGCCGACCTCCCGCCCCGCGGCGAGCTGACGGACGCCATCGAGAGCCACCTCGCTGGCCAACTGGAGGTGAAGTACGACGACGAGTACGCCGGTTGGGGGTCCGACGCGAAGTTCCCGCTGCCGCGCACCGTCGAGTTCGCGCTGAAGCGCGACCGGGACCGCGCGCTCCGGACGCTCGACGCGGTCCGCGACCACCTCGCCGACGACGTCGCGGGCGGGTTCTTCCGGTACGCGGGCACCCGCGACTGGGGCGACGTCGCCTACGAGAAGCCCCTCGACACGAACGCCGCGGTGACCCGCGCGTTCGCCAACGCCTTCCTCTACACCGGCGACGACGCCTACCTCGACCCCG
>NZ_CBVY010000019.1:57715-60779 GCF_000513435.1 Halorubrum sp. AJ67
AGTCGCCGGAGCGAAGCGACGGCGACTGACGAGGCTGGGGAGGTGAGAGGTGCGGTGCTGTTGTGGGGTGGGACTCGAAGGGGCAGCCGCGAGGGCGAAGGCGCGCGACGTAAGCACCGCAGGAGCGAGTGAAACGAGCGACGAGGTGCGTAGCGAGCGCACCGAGTCCTCGCGGCTGGGGCTTCGGCGGTCTCGGTCAGAGGGTCGGTTGCGACGAGGTTGGATACGTACAGCCGAGCGGCTGGGGCTTCGGAAGTGTTCACCTGAGCGCCGCCATCTGCTTATAAACAGTTGCCAGCAACACCCGATCCTACTTGAAAAGGTCCAGCGACCGCGTCTACACGCGCTTATCGGCCGAGTTCGTCGCGGAGGTCGCCCAGTTTGACCTCGCGTTCCGCGTGGGCGTTGTGCTGGTGGATCGACTCGTCGTTCGACTGTTTCATGTGGACCACGGCGTCGTCCGGGAGATGCGGGAACTCCTCGACGGTCCCCTCGGCGAGGGCGCGGACGCAGTCCTCGACGAACTTCGCGTCCGCGTGGGCCTCGTAGGTCATGTGGTCCTCGTCGGGCCGCTTCGCCATGTTGTAGATGCGCGCGCTCATCGAGTCGCGGGCGACGTCGATCACGTCCCGGAGGTCGACGTCGGGGTGGCCGTCGGTCGTGATCGTCAGCGTCGCGTGGCCGCGCTGGGAGTGGCCCGGCTGCGGGACGGCCTCTAAGAACTCCTCGGTCGTCTCCTCGTCGACGCCGAGTTCGGCGAGCTTGTCGCGGGCGCGGGACTCGCTCATCCCCTGCGAGCAGGGACAGACGGTCATCCCGGTGACCTCCGCGCCGATCTCCTCGCGCGTCCCGTCCTCGGTTGCGGTCGCGCTGGCGACGATCGTCGCCGTGCTCTGCGTCTCGATGCCGGACGCCGGCGTGTCCTCGCGGGTGACCAACTCCGCCGACATCGACACCTCCGCGGTGGTGGTGTAGTCGTGCTTTTCCAGAAGTCGCTCGGCGGCGTCGCCGCAGACGTCCTCGACGCGGTACGCCTCCTCGCGGGTGATGTCTTCGAGGATCTCGTCGACCGTCGCGAGGTTCCGCGACATGTCGATTCCCTTCCGGCCGCTGGGGAGGTCGACGAACACCTCGAACTCCGCCATGAGAACGATGGGACGCTTGTCGCCCCGCGCCAGCTTGACGAGCTTCTCCACGCCGGTGACGCCGACCTGCGAGAGCCCGACGGTGACGTCGGGCGCGGACGCCTGTACGTCCGGCAGCTGATGACTCATTACGAACGTGTTAGGGAACTCCCGGGATTAGCCCTTTCGGAAGGGGAGGTCCGTCTGGTTGTCGCGCGTGCTATCCGGCACCGCACGGGGGATGTCCGCCCCCATGACCGTCGCGTGTGAGAGTCGTCAACGCGCTGCGGCCCGTAACGCACGATTTATAACGGCGGCAGCGGAAAGGATTCCAAGACCATGCCGAGTTCCAATGGGCCGCAGAAGGCGACTCGCGACAAGCTCTCGAACAAACCCCGTAACCGCGGCACCTCCCCGCCGCAGCGAGCGATCCAAGAGTTCGACGAGGGATCGCAGGTCCACCTCAAGATCGACCCTAGCGTCCCCAAAGGCCGCTTCCACCCGCGCTTCGACGGCCGGACGGGCACCGTCGTCGGCAAGCAGGGGTCGGCGTTCAAAGTCGAGATTCCGGACGGCGGCAAGACGAAGACGCTCATCGTCACCGCCGCCCACATGCGCGCCCAGCAGAACTGAGATGACGATCTTCAAAGAGAAGCTCGACGAGGAGTACGTCACCGTCTCCGAGGCGAAGGAGATCCTCGTGGAGATCGAAGACGAGCGCGCGGCCGACGAGGACCGCGACCTCCGCTACGAGCTGGCGCGCGCGATCGAACACGTCAACCGGTTCGCGGACCTCGACGCCGACGAGTCCCGCGAGCTGGTCGAGGAACTGACCGAGCTGGATCAGGTCGACGTGCCGACCGCGGTGAAGATCACGGACCTGCTCCCGGAGGACCGCACCGAGCTCCGCTCGGTGTTCGCCCAGGAGCGCTACTCGCTCGACGGCGAGGAGCTCGACGAAATCCTCAACGTCGTCGCGAAGTACGCCTGAACGCGGGCCGCCCTGTTCTCCGGTTGCCGCGTCCCCCACGTTTCTCCGAGTTCGACCGCGCTCGTTCGAGCGAGCGCCCGCTCTCGCCAGCGGTTTTTTCACCGCTCGGAGCGATAAACGATACATGGACCACGCCGACGGCGACGGGACGCCGGGCGACGATCGAGATGGGGGTGGCAACGCCGCGGACACCGGAGCGGACGGTGTCGACGACGGCGGTCCCACCGCCGTCCTGCTCGACGTGCTGCTGAACGGACGCCCGGACGACGACCGCCCGCAGTCGCGCAAGTCGCCGGTGGCGTACGGACTGGGAACGGACTCGTTCGCGTTGTACGAACTGACGCTCGCCGGCGACGTGGACGTCTCGGTGGGCGACCGGATCGGGGTCGACGGCCCCGCGGTCGGCCGGTACCGCGAGGTGTCGTTCGACGACCTCACCCGGAACGCGGCCGCGGAGATCGAGTACGCGGTCGAGGCGGTCGTCGAGGCGGACGAGGAGCGGTTCGTCGACTTCTACAACGAGGCGGGACCGATCACCCTCCGGCTCCACCAGCTGAACCTGCTGCCGGGGATCGGCAAGAAGCTGCGGAACGACCTGTTGGACGAGCGGAAGCGCGGCCCGTTCGAGAGCTTCGACGACGTCGAGGAGCGCATCTCCGGGCTCCACCGCCCGCAGGAGGTAATCTTAGAACGGATCGTCGAGGAGATCCGGGAAGACGACCTGAAGTACCGGACGTTCGTCGGCCGCGAGGAGTGAGCCGGAGCGGTCACCGGTCGGAAGCGATGCGGGCATCGACCACGGCGCGGGCGTCGACCCCGACCCGCCGCAGCGTCCCGGAAACGAGACTTTTACCCGAACTCCGCGTGTATCCCGGCCATGACCGACTCATCGACGGGTGAGAACGCCGCGTACGGGGGCCGCGACCCCGACGCGCTCGCGCGGCGGGCC
>NZ_CBVY010000019.1:62921-64461 GCF_000513435.1 Halorubrum sp. AJ67
ACCTCCCGCCCTTCTCGGCCTGCGTCGCGAACCTCCCGTACGGCGTCTCCTCGGAGATCGCGTTCCGGCTGCTCCCGGAGAAGAAGCCGCTCGTGTTGATGTTTCAGGCGGAGTTCGCCGAGCGCATGGTGGCGTCGGCCGGCGAGTCCGAGTACGGCCGGCTCTCGGTCTCCGCGCAACACTACGCCGACGTTGAGATCGTCGAGCGCGTCCCGAAGGAGGCGTTCGACCCGCAGCCGGCCGTCGAGAGCGCGGTCGTGCGCTGTACGCCCCGCGACCCCGAGTACACCGTCGGCGACGAGGCGTTCTTCCTTCGGTTCGTGAAGGCGCTTTTCACCCAGCGGCGCAAGACCGTGCGGAACGCGGTGCGGAACACGGCGCACATCTCCGGGCTCGACGACCCCGAGGCGGTCGTCGACGCGGCCGACGAGGAGCTACTGAGCAGCCGGCCGGGAACCTTGGAACCGGCGGCATTCGCCGCGCTAGCCGAGCTGGCCCGCGAACGCGGGTCACCGACGGAGTCGTGAGATGACGGGGTGGATCGGTCTCGCGGCGGACCTCCAGAGCGCGCTCGCGGGCAACCTCGGACGGTTCGCCGCCTCGGTGGGGATCGTCGTCACCGTGCTGGCGGTGCGGTACCTCACGGGACGACTGAAGCGGCGGGACGAGGATCTCACCTCCACCCAGCGGCTGCTGCTGTCGGCGGCGGTCGGCGTCGCCACCGCGCTGGGCGCGATCGCGCTGATCGCGGTGTGGGACCGGAGCGGCGCGCTCTTCGAGACCGCCCGGTCGGCGCTGAGCGCCGACCAGCTGTCGAACGTCGTCCTCGCCGTGATCCTGTTGGCGACCGCGTACGCGCTCACGGATTTCCTCGGCGGCGTCATCCGCGAGATCGGTACCGAGAGCGCGTCGATCTCCCAACATCAGCAGGAGGTGATCCTCCGGATCACGCAGCTGACCGTCTACACCGCGGCGCTGGTCTCCGTCGTCGGGCTGTTCACCGACAACGTCGGAAGCCTCCTCGTCGGCGCGGGGTTCCTCGGGATCGTGGTCGGGATGGCGGCGCGGCAGACGCTCGGCGCGATACTGGCCGGCTTCGTGTTGATGTTCTCTCGACCGTTCGAGGTCGGCGACTGGGTCGAGATCGGCGACCACGAGGGAACGGTGACGGAGATATCGATCATGAGCACGCGGCTGCGCTCGTTCGACGGCGAGGTGATCACGATGCCGAACGATACCGTCCGGTCGGGGTCGATCGTCGACCGCTCGCGGCGGAACCGCCTGCGGATCGAAGTCGAGGTCGGCGTCGACTACGACACCGACGTCGAGCGCGCGGCCGCGGTCGTCGAGGAGGCGGCCGCGGGCGTCGAGGACGTCGCCGAGATGCCCGAGCCGAACGCCGTGACGAAGCGGTTCGCGGACTCCGCGGTCGTTTTGGGGCTCCGCTACTGGATCCGCAACCCCAGCATGCGGAAGCGCTGGCGGACCCAGACGGCCGCCATGGGAGCGATGAAGGACGCGCTCGAAGCCGAGGGGATCG
>NZ_CBVY010000019.1:68227-70677 GCF_000513435.1 Halorubrum sp. AJ67
CCGCTCGCCGCCACGTTCCCCGGCCCGTACTCGCTCGCGGAGCTGGCGACCGACGACCACTACGGCGACGAGGCCGAGTTCCAGGCCGCGATCGCCGAGTTCCTCGCCGGGGAAATCGAAGCGTTCCCGGCCCACGAGACGCTGTTCCTGCTGGAGCCGTCGCTGGTGACGACTCCGCCCGCGGAGGGCGAGGAGTCGACGGCGACCGACGCGATCGCGACCGTCGCCGACGCGACCGACGCCGACGTGGTCGTCCAGACCGCCTACGGCGCGCTCGGCGAGAAGCTGTACGCCCACCTCGTCGACGAGGCGGGTGCGGACGCGCTCGGACTCGATCTGGTCGCCGGCGACCGCGACGACACCGTCTACAACGTTCAGGAGTTCGGTGCGACCGACTCGCTCGCCCTCGGCCTCGTCGACGGGCAGAACACGCTCGTCGAGGAGCCGGAGACGATCGCGGAGCGCGTCGAGTGGTTCGAGTCGCAGATCCCGAACGAGGCGTTCGACCGGACCTACCTGACGCCGAACACCGAACTGTTCTACCTGCCGACCAACAAGTACCGCGCGAAGCTGAACACGCTCGCCGCCGCCACGGAGGTGCTCGACTGATGGCCCGAAACCCCGCCGCCAACCGCGACCAGTTCCGCCCGGACGACCATCCGAACGACACGTTCCTGCTCTCGACGGTCGTCGGCTCGTACCCGAAGCCGAAGTGGCTCAACCGCGCGGACGAACTCGTCGACGACCCGGACTCGAAGTTCGACGATTCGGACCTCGAAGAGGCCCACGACGACGCCTGTCGGCTCATCACGCACGAGCACGAGCGCGCCGGGCTCGACACGGTCGTCGACGGCGAGATGCGCCGCAACGAGATGGTGGAGTTCTTCGCCGACCGCATCGACGGCTACGAGTTCAACGGCCCCGTGAAGGTGTGGGGCCACAACTACTTCGACAAGCCGTCGGTCGTCGAGGAGGTCGAGTACGACGAGCCGTGGCTGGTCGACGAGTTCGAGTTCACGTCCTCGGTCGCCGAGCGCCCCGTCAAGGTCCCGATCACCGGCCCGTACACCCTCGGATTCTGGGCGTTCAACGAGGCGTACCCCTCGACCGAGGAGCTGGTCTACGACCTCGCGGACCTCGTCAACGAGGAGGTCGAGAAGCTGGTCGAGGCCGGCGCGCGCTACATCCAGATCGACGAGCCGGCGCTGGCGACGACGCCGGAGGACCACGCCATCGTCGGCGAGGCGCTCGAACGGATCGCCGCCGGCATCCCGGAGGAGGTCCGGATCGGCCTCCACGTCTGTTACGGCGACTACTCGCGGGTGTACCCCGAGGTCAACGACTACCCGATCGACGAGTTCGACATCGAGCTCTCGAACGGCGACTACGAGCAAATTCCCGTCCTCGAAGAGCCCGAACTCGAACCGGACCTCGCGCTCGGCGTCGTCGACGCCCACACCGCCGAGGTGGAGTCCGTCGAGGAGATCAAACGGAACATCCGGCAGGGCCTCCGCGTCGTCCCGCCGGAGAAGCTCACGATCTCGCCCGACTGCGGGCTGAAGCTCCTCCCGCGCGATATCGCGTACGGCAAGACCGAGAACATGGTGACCGCGGTCCGCGAGGTCGAGGCCGAGATTGACGCCGGTGAGATCGACCTCGACAACCCGCTCGCCGACGACTGAGGCGATCCTGCTGCCGTTTTATTTTCATTCTATCTCACTCTGAGACAGCCGTTGGAGGGTGCTTGCTCATGACTCGGAGGTAACGAACAGGGTGGCAAGTGAGAGTCCTATAGAGACCGCCATGAGTGGCTCCCAAGCTCCAGTCTGTCCCGTGTAGTAGGCGGCTGCAATAGCGCCGACACACCCGAGCGCATACACACTTACTTCAACATCTTCTTCAACAACGACCTTCGGAACTGAATTTTCGGCCATTGATCACGAGCTATCGTGTCAGATTATAAATATTGTGTTCGCAAAGAGGTATGATAACTTCTTATCCTGTACTGAACGACCGGGATCTCAAAACAGTCACTCGGATCATGGCAGGGTCGCCACTCCAGCGACGCCATTTATAAGGGCACACCGAACCCACCGCCGCCATGGATATCGGTCTCACCGTCGGCGACGACCTCGACCGGCTCGCGGCGTCGCCGGCGCGGTTCGAGTTCTGCGAGCTCGGGATCGGCGAGCCGACGCTCGTGCCCGGCGAGATTGACCCCGACCGACTGGGCGACGCGCTCGACGGCCGCGACCTGCTCGTCCACCTCCCGTACGGCCAGCGGCTGGCGACGTACGTCCCCGAGGTCAACGACGCCATCGTCGACTACCAGCGTCGACTCCTGAACGCGGCCGGCGACCTCGGCGCGGAGAAGGCGGTCCTCCACGCCACCTCCGCCGACCGCGACGACGTAGCGTTCCGGGAGACGGCCGCCGAGCAGCTCCGTCGGG
>NZ_CBVY010000019.1:75107-78437 GCF_000513435.1 Halorubrum sp. AJ67
CCCTCGGCCGGCGGGCGGTGCGAGGCCTTCCGTCCGGCGTGGGCCAGCTGGATCCCCGGAGTCGCGCCCTGCGACCGCACGAACTCGACGATCGGTTCGATCGCCTCGGCGTGCTCGTCGGACCAGATCCCGAGGCAGTTCGGCGTGATCCGTCCCTCGGGCGCGACGGCCGTCGCCTCGGTCATCACGACCCCGGCACCGCCGGCGGCCCGGGAGCCGAGGTGGACCCGGTGCCAGTCGTTCGCCAGCCCGTCGTCGGCGGAGTACTGGCACATCGGCGACAGCATGACGCGATTCCGGAACTCCGCGTCGCGCAGCGTGAGCGGCGTGAACAGGGTGTCGGTCACGAGCGGGTGAACGACCGCCGGGATCTAAGACCCTCCGATCACCCGTGCGGATCGCCGCGGCCGGTTTAGGCCGACCGAAATCTATATGCCCGCCCCTCCCTGACCGGGTAGTAATGACAACGGGAGACCGGATCGAGCGGGACGTCGAGTCGGCGGCCGACGAACGGCCGACCGTCGCCGCGACCCGCTGTTCGCAAGAGCGGACCGTCTTCACCGAACAGGGCAACACCGACGCGTGGATCGCGACCGACCTCACGGTCGATCTGGAACGGTAGCGAACCGCTTCGCCGAACATCTCCGCTGAACGCTTCCACCAGACCTCTCCGCCGATTCCGCCGGACCGCGGTGTCCCTCTCCGTCCGCCGCTCGGCGACGCCGGCCCTCACTCTTCGGAGCGCACGGCGTCTTCCGATGACCCGGAAGCTCGCGTCGTCGACGCGACTTCCGCCTCCGCGCCCCCCTCGTGCGCGCCTTTCTCCCGGTTGCGTCGCTCGTCGACGAGCGCGCGGATCCGGTCGAGGATCGCGTCGTACCGGCCTCGGTCGGAGCCCTTCTCGAAGTACGCGTCCGCGCCGGCACCGAACGCCGCCGCTTCCCCCTCCTCACTCGGACACGTGGTGTAGAACACGACCGGAAGCCTAGGATCCGTCTCGCGCAGCCGTTCGGCCAGCTCTACCCCGGTTCCGTCCGGGAGGCGCTGTTCCGTCACGACGCAGTCGACCGCGACCCGCTCGCCGTCGATCTCGACGCCCGCGTCGACGGCGTCGAGCGCGTCCGCGGCGCAGTCCACGGAGCGGACCCGAATCCGACCGGTGTGCCGCCGTGCGAACGCCTCCAGTAGCTCCGCGGAGCGGACGTTCGGCTCGACGTGGAGGACGGTGGTCGGCTCTCGGTCGGCGATTTCGGACCCATCGGTGGGCGATTCGGTTCGGTCGGCGGCTGCGTGCGGGTCTGCGCGTGTGTCGGACGGTGAGTGGTCAGTCATGTGTTGTGGTGGCGGGGCGACGACTCTGCGGGAAGCAACTTACTACGAAAGTTGTTATCTTTCTTCATATTATCTTCCGGGCGTCACCGGCATAATGATTGCGCGATCACCGTTGTCACGGCCCGCAAGGCCGATTATTCGGTAGTACAACGAGAAAAACCACCGGACGCCGGGCGGCCGGTAGCAGAAAATTGATCCGGAAAACCGGTCGCGAACCGTCGACCCACTTCTCGCCGCTTACGCGAACAGGTCGCGGGCCTCGCGGACCGCGTCGACGAGCGCGTCGACCTCCTCGACGGTGTTGTAGAAGTAGAAGGAGGCGCGCGCCGAGGCGGCGACGCCCATCTCGTCGTGGAGCGGCTGCGTACAGTGGTCGCCGGCGCGGATCGCGACGCCGTAGTCGTTGAGGATGCTGGAGAGGTCGTGCGCGTGGACGCCGTCGACGTTGAACGCGACGAGTCCGCCGCGGTCGTCGCCCGGCGGGCCGTAGATCTCGACGCCGCCGAGCGCCTCCAGTTCGTCGTAGGCGTACTCGGCCAGCAGGTCCTCGTGGGCCTCGATCCGGTCCATCCCGATCTCCTCCAGATACTCTATCGCGGCCGCGAGACCGATCCCCTGCGCGATGGAGGGCGTGCCGGCCTCGAACTTCCACGGGAGGTCCTCCCACGTGGAGTCCTCGAAGGAGACGCGCCGGATCATGTCGCCGCCGTAGAGGTACGGCTGCATCCCCTCTAAGATCTCCTCGCGGCCGTACAGCGCGCCGATACCGGTCGGCCCGCACATCTTGTGGCCGGAGAACGCGAGGAAATCGACGCCGAGCTCCTCGACGTCGACCGGTCGCGTCGGCACCGACTGCGCGGCGTCGGCGAAGATCAGCGCGTCGCGGTCGTGTGCCAACTCGGCCAGTTCGCCGATCGGGTTCACGGTGCCGAGCGTGTTCGAGACGTGGACGACGGAGACCATCTCGGTGTCGTCGTCGATGAGTTCGGCCGCGTGGTCCATGTCGAGTCGCCCCCCGTCGGTGACGTCGATGAAGCGCACGTCGGCACCGGTCCGCTTGCCGATCTGCTGCCAGGTGACGAGCGAGGCGTGGTGTTCCATCTCGCTGAGGACGACGTTGTCGCCCGGACCCAGCTCTTCGAGTCCCCACGCGTAGGCGACGAGGTTCATCGCCTCCGTCGTGTTCTTGGTGAAGACGATCTCCTCGCGGCCCGCGGCACCGATGAAGTCAGCGACCGCGTCGTGGGCCTCCTCGTAGGCCACGGAGGCCTCCTGGCTCAACTGGTGGATCCCGCGGTGGACGTTCGCGTTGTAGCTCTGGTAGTAGTCGGAGATGGTGTCGACCACCGGGTCGGGCGTGTGCGAGGTCGCCGCGTTGTCGAGGTAGACGAGCGGCGTGTCGTCGCCCTCGCCCTCGCCCGCGGTCTCGGGGTCCCCGCCGACCTTCCGGTCGAGGATCGGGAAGTCGGCGCGGAGCGCCTCCACGTCGAACGGGTACTGTCCTTGAACTCCCATTACCCGATATGGGGTCCCGAACACTAACACACCTTCGGTCCGGTACGTCTTGCGGGTACCGCGGACGCCGGGAAATCCGGCGCTCCGCCTACTCTCCCCAGTCCGGGTTCGCCCGCGGCGGCGAGAAGATGTCGTAGCCGACGACCGGTTCGTCGCCGCGGTTCGCCGCGGCGTGGGGCTCGCCGCCGGGGATCACGTACGTGTCGCCCGCCTCGACGACGCGCTCCCCCCCGTCGACCACGAACGTGATCGACCCCGCGGTTATGGTTCCGATCTGCTCGTGCGGGTGGTCGTGTTCCGGTACCGCCTCGCCCGGGTCGATCTCGAACCGCTGGATGCTCATCTCCTCGCCGACGGCCCCCTGCGTGAGGAACACGCCGTCGACCGCCTCGACCGCCTCCACGTCCGCGTCCGGTACGACGTCCATACGCGTCCCCCCGACCCGGAGCCACCTAAATCCGCGGGAGCGGTCCGTCCCGCTCC
>NZ_CBVY010000019.1:80165-82433 GCF_000513435.1 Halorubrum sp. AJ67
GGCCTCGGCGCGTCGGTGGGTGCGGGAGTTCTTCCGGGGGCGCGACGGAGCCAATTTCCGACGGCGACGGAAGGATTAATGCGCGGTCGCGCCCGGGTTTCACACATGGATCACGAGCACGTCCGGGAAGTCGACCCGGCGGTCGCCGACGCGCTGGCGGGCGAACGCGACAGACAGGAGCAGACGCTCGCGATGATCGCGAGCGAGAACCACGTGAGCGAGGCGGTCTTGGAGGCGCAGGGGAGCGTCCTCACCAACAAGTACGCCGAGGGGTATCCGGGGTCGCGCTACTACGCCGGCTGCGAGTACGCCGACGAGGTCGAGGAGCTGGCCGTCGAGCGCGCCAAGGAGCTGTGGGGCGCGGACCACGTCAACGTCCAGCCCCACTCCGGCACGCAGGCGAATCAAGCGGTGTACTACTCGGTCCTCGAACCGGGCGACAAGATCCTCTCGCTGGAGCTGAACCACGGCGGCCACCTCTCGCACGGCCACCCCGCGAACTTCACCGGGCAGCTGTACGACGTCGAGCAGTACGAGGTGGACACCGAGACCGGCTACATCGACTACGAGGGGCTCCGCGAGGCAGCCGAGGAGTTCGAGCCGGACATCGTCGTCTCGGGCTACTCCGCGTACCCGCGCACGGTCGAGTGGGAGCGGATCCAGGCCGCCGCCGACGCGGTCGACGCCTACCACCTCGCGGACATCGCCCACATCACCGGCCTCGTCGCCGCCGGGGTCCACCCCTCCCCGGTGGGCGTCGCCGACTTCGTCACCGGCTCGACCCACAAGACGATCCGCGCCGGCCGCGGCGGGATCGTGATGTGCGACGAGGAGTTCGCGGACGACGTCGACGCCGCGGTGTTCCCCGGCGGGCAGGGCGGCCCGCTGATGCATAACATCGCCGGCAAGGCGGTCGGCTTCAAGGAGGCCTTAGCGCCCGAGTTCGAGGCGTACGCACAGCAGGTCGTCGACAACGCCGAGGTGCTCGCCGAGACGCTTCAGGGACACGGCCTCTCTCTGGTCTCCGGCGGGACCGACAACCACCTGATCCTGGCCGACCTGCGCGACTCGCATCCCGACCTCTCGGGCGGCGAGGCGGAGGACGCGCTCGCGGCCGCGAACGTCGTCCTCAACGGGAACACGGTGCCCGGCGAGACGCGGTCGCCGTTCGACCCCTCCGGGATCCGCGCCGGCACCGCCGGACTCACCACGCGCGGGTTCGACGAGGACGCCATCGAGGAGGTCGGCGACCTGATCTACCGCGTCGTCGACGACGTCGACAGCGAGGACGTGATCTACGAGGTCGGCGAGCGCGTCGTCGAACTCTGTGAGGCGCACCCGCTGTACGAGTAGCGACCGGTCGCCACCGCCTTCGACGACACCCGCGCCGTCCCGCGGGAGAGATCCGTGCGTAAAAGTGGGGGCGGGTCCCACGGGTCGGTATGGACGCTCCGCCGTTTCTCGCCGCTCGCCTCGACCGCGACGCCGCGCCGCTCGCCGTCGGGGACGTGATCGCGTTGCTCGCTCTCCTGACCGTCGGAACGCTCAACCACACCTCGGTCGAGTTCCTGACCGCGAACCCGCTGTACCTCCCCGAGGTGTACGCGCCCTTCCTGATCGCGTGGGTCCTGATCGCGCCGCTCGTCGGTGCCTACTCCGCGGGCGCGGCCGAGACCGCGAAGTCGTCGGTCCCGCTCGTGGTCCGGTCGTGGATCCCCGCCGCGGTCGTCGGCCTCGCGCTCCGCGCGTTCGTCTTCCGGGGCGGTGCCGAACTCAGCTTCGCCGCGGTGATGCTCGTGTTGGGATCGCTCGCGCTCGGCGGCTGGCGCGCGCTCTACTTCCGGCTTCGCTAACTCTTCTTGTCCGGTTCGGCTTCGCTAACTCTCCTTGTCCGGTTCGGCTTCGGTCGCCATCCCCCGTCCGGTCCGGGCGGGCGGTCGTCCGCGTGGCGCTCGACCGATCGCCGGCTCCTGTACCGTTTAGTCCCCGGGTCTCGACGGGTGGGATATGACCGACACCCTGTTCTTATCGAGCGCCGAGGTCGACGACCTCGCGGAGCCGGCCGACTACGTCGCCGCCGTGCGCGACGCCTACCGACAGGTGGGCGAGGGAGCGCCCGCGGAGCCGCGGACGAAGCTGCTCAACCGCGACCCGCCGGGGATGTTCACGACCTACGCCGCCGTCCTCCCGGAGACGGGCGCGATGGGCGGCTACGCCTACTCCGCCGGCTTCGGCGCGGAGGACGCGTGGTTCATGACGCCGCTTTTC
>NZ_CBVY010000019.1:86814-89695 GCF_000513435.1 Halorubrum sp. AJ67
CGGTCGAGACCCCCCGGCTCGAACACCTCCTCGCGCTGTTCTACGGGGATCCCCGGCCCGTCGTCCTCGACGTAGAAGCCCTCGCCGTCGTCGAGCGACCCGACCGCGACGGCGACGTCGTCGCCGCCGTGGACGACGCTGTCGTCGGGCTCCGCCCGACTGCTCGTGGAACCGTGTTCCACGCTGTTCGCGAACAGGTTTTCGAGGGCCTGCCGCAGTCGGCTCCGGTCGGCCCGGACGGCGACGTCGCCCCGGACGACCAGCTCGGCCGACTCGGTGTCGACGCCGTCCCAGCACTCCTCGGCCAGCGCCGACAGGGAGAGGACCTCGGTGTCGTCGATCTCGGTCCCCTGTCGGGCGAGCGCCAGCATGTCCTCGACTAGCTCCTGCATCCGGTCGAGCGACCGGCCGATCACGTCCAGCTCCGTCACGTCCTCCTGTCCGGCTTCGAGGCGCTCGCGGAGCAGGTCGAGGTTCCCGGCGGCGACGTTGAGGGGGTTCCGGAGGTCGTGGCTCACGAGGCTCGCGAACTCCTCCAGCCGGTCCCGCTCGCGGGCGATCTCCGCCTCTCGCGTCCGGAGCTGTCGCTCGCGTTCGATCCGGACGAACACCATCGTCACCGTCGCGGCCCACAGGCGGGCGACCGCGAGGTCGGCCTCGCTGAACGCCTCCGGCTCGGTCGCCCCGACGTTTATTACCCCGTACCGCCCGAGCGGGAGCACGAGTTCGCTCCGGATCGGCGAGTCCGCGTTGTACTGGTCCGGGTCCGCCCGCGTGTCCGAGACGTACTCCGGCTGTCCGGACTCGAACACCGCCCACGAGATGCTCCGACCCTCGGCGGTGTACGTCGGGTGGTCGCCGACGACCTCGTCGGCCCGCGCCGTCCACGAGATGGGTTCGAGGAGGTCCCGGTCCGCGTCGTACAGCCAGATCGCCGCGATCGGGTGGCCGAGGACTTCCTCGACGTACTCGACGGCCGCCTCCGCGGCCACCTCCCTGTCGGTGGTCTTTAAGAGGTCCTGCGTCGCCTCGTGGAGGGCTTCTAGGGTCTGCGTCCGGCGGTGGAGGTCGGTCTCCGCCCTGCGCTCGGCGCTGTCGTCGACGACCGTGACCAGCAGGCGCGTCTCGCCGTCCCGGTCGAACGGGGCGAACCCGAGCGCCACGGGCAGCGCGCTCCCGTCCGCCCGGCGGGCACAGAGGTCGAGCCCGACCGACATCGACCGGTGTTCCGGGTCGGCGACGTACCGGCGTAGCTCGCCGCCCGCGTCCCCCCCGTCGGGGTCGAAGAACAGCTCTCCGACGGCCATCCCGACCACGTCGTCTCGCGCGTGCCCGAGCACCGACTCGACGCGCGCGTTCCCGCCCCGGACGACGCCGTCGGTGTCGACGGTCACGACCGGGTCGGGGAGCGCGTCGAACGCCGCCGGGAATCCGTCCATCGTCACTCCCCTGTCGGCTCGTGGACGTGGCCGCACTCGGGGCAGCGGACCTCCTCGCCACGGAGGTCGGCCGAGGAGGCGCGCACGTCGCGCATCACCTCGCTAATCCTATCTTCGGCCTCCAGTTCGTCCGCGACCGCGAGGTCGACACCCTCCACTTCCAGCAGGAACTTCGCCACCTCCGTCACCTCGTACATCATCTCGTCTAAGTCCTCGGCGGTGAAGAAGCCTGACATCGCGCCGTAGAGGAACGTCGCGCCCGCCTTCGTCACCTTCTCCTCGAAGGAGTATCGCGCCTGATTGACCGCCTGCGGCGTGTACGTGTCGGTCATAAAGGGGACGAGTTCCGGGAGGTTCTCGCCGATCTTCGTCATCTCGACGCCGGTTTCGGTGCGGAAGTCGGCGCAGAGCCGCGCGATCGCCCACTCGCGGGCCGTGATGTACGTCCGGTCGCGCAGGAACTCGTTGACGCGCTCGTAGCGCGCCCCGTCCATCTTCTTGAACCGCTCGTACTTGCGGACGTCGCGCGGGACGTCGTCGGACGCGTTCGTTGCGCCGGTCTCGTCGGTTCCGTCGGAAGCGTTCGTTGCGCCGGTCTCGTCGCTCTCGCCGCCGGGTACGTCCGCTTCGTCGCCGGGCGCGTCTGCCTTGTCACCGGTCTCGCCGCCGGGGACGTCCGCTCCGCCGCCGGTCTCGTCGGCCGAGTCGGCGGCCGGACCGGTGTCGTCGCTCATACCGTTGAAACCCCGCGGCCGGGCAAAAGCCTTGTCGGTGGCCGACCGCTCGGAGATCCACTTTTGTACCGTCGCGTGGAGGGACACCACATGAAGGTGCTCTGCGGGATCGGCGGCAGCGACGACTCGTTCCGCGCGCTCGACCGGACGGTGGAGCGCGCGGCGGTCGCGAACGACGACCTGACGATCGCCGTGGTCGACAACGAGGACTCCTCGGTGTCGCCCGACGAGGTCGCGGACCGGGCCACGACGGCCGTCGACGAGGCGGGGATCGACGCCGAGGTGCGGCGCGTCGAGGGCGACCCGGGGAGCCGGCTGGTCGAGATCGCGGAGACGGAGGGGTTCGAGGAGATCGTCCTCGGCGGCGGACACACGAGTCCGATGGGGAAGATCACGATCGGGTCGATCGCGGAGTTCGTCCTGTTGAACGCCAAGACCTCGGTCACGCTGGTCAGATGAGCGACCGAGGGTACCCGGACGCGGTGGCCGACGAGTTCCCGCCGCCGCCGACGACGTTCACCGACCGCGAGGACCGCGAGATCGAGGTCCGGCCGTACGAGGGGGACGACGAGGCCCGCGAGGCGCTCGTGGAGATGTACGACAGCTTCGACCCGGCCGACCGCGCGCAGGGGATCCCGCCGGGCGGCGAAGAGCGCATCCGTGAGTGGCTGGAGGCGATCCTCCCCGGCGACTGCTACAACGTGATCG
>NZ_CBVY010000019.1:89715-92387 GCF_000513435.1 Halorubrum sp. AJ67
GGTGACGGAGACGCGTCCGGCGAGTCGGACGGCGTCTCGATCGCGGTCACGCACGGCACGAGCGACCTCGTCGTGAACGCGCTCGTCGACTGCGGCGACTACGACTACGCGTTCCACGGCCACACTCACGCCCACGGCGTCGAGGAGCGTGACGGGACGGTCCGCGTGAACCCCGGCGGACTCCCTATCCCGGTCGAGGGCGCGGACGACGCCTTCCGGGTCGCGACGCTCGACACCGCCGAGTCGGGCGTCGACGCGGTGACGCATCACGTCCTCGACGACTGACTCGGACCCGACGCCGAAACGGGCTCTCCGACCGTCGATTCTCAGGCCACATGTGGAGCAGCTTGGCTGATTTCTGAGCGTACCACACCTATTTACCGTGTCTAGGGGATAACCTGTTCCGTGCCCTCCAAAATCAAAGAGGTTGTGTTCAGTGAACCCTCCGGACGAGCCCAAGCGTTCGTCATGTTCGCTAGCTCAGTCTGTATGGGAAGCATCTACATTTATTTCGGTATTCTACGCGGCGTCCCCAGCATCAATTCGCTTGTTGCGGCGGTTGGATTCGCTCTGTCTGGACTTGCCGAGTCCCTCCCATCGGAGCGCCGACAGTTAGCAGGTGGATTGCGTGTCACCGCAATCGTCTTGCTGACCGGGCTACTCATCCTCATACTCTCTGCTCCCGAAGCTGTTCTCGGGTCATAGTAGCGGACCGTGTTCTCTTCGCAGATTCCATCAAGCGGCTGTTTCATACGGGTCCGTGTCTGAATAATCGATCTATCTCGGAGCCGGACGGGTACGTCTCCGAACCGAATCTGCCCGTCGTAGTCTCCCCGATCTCACCCCGAGTTTTATCGCCGCTCGCTCGTTCCGTACGCCCATGAGACACGCACAGGGGTCGCTCCTCACCGTCGACCTGACGGAGCGAACCGCGACGACGACGCCGATCGACGACCGGCTCGACTCGTTCGTCGGCGGCCGCGGGCTCAACACGTCGCTCGCGTACGACCGGATCCCGTTCGACGCCGACCCGCTCGGCCCGGAGAACCGACTGTACCTCTCGACCGGCCCGATGCAGTACTCGACGACCTCGTACACGGGCCGGATGGCGGCCACGGGCCTCTCGCCGCTCACGAACGGTCTCCTGTCGTCGAACGCGGGCGGGTTCCTCTCGCGGAACGTCACGGGCGCGGGGTACGCCGCGGTCGAACTCGTCGGCGCGAGCGACGACCTCCTCGCGGTCCACGTCCGCGAAGTCGGCCCGGGCGGCGAGCCGGACGTGACCTTCGAGGAGGTCCCGGACTTACAGCAGGCCGAGGTGTCGGCCGTCTCGGACCGCTTCGCGGAGACGCACGACTTGGAGCCGCAACACGTCGCCTGCATCGGTCCCGCGGGCGAGAACGGCGTCCGGTTCGCGTCGGTGATGACCTCGGACACGCGGGCGTTCGGGCGCGGCGGGCTGGGGGCCGTCCTCGGGTCGAAGGGCGTGAAGGCCCTGACGTTTGCGGGCGACGCGGACGCAGAGATCGACCTCGACTGGCCGGACGACGCGGGCGAGATCCACCGCGAGGCCGCCACCTCCGACTCGATCATGAAACGGCAGGGGACGACGAGCGTGACGGAGCTGGCCAACGAGGTGGACGCGCTCCCGTCGTACTACTTCGCGGAGCGGTCGTTCGAGGGCGTCGAGGGCATCTCCGGCGACCGCGTCGAGGAGAAGAAGTACAAGAAGGGGACCTGCTCAAGCTGCGCGTTCGCCTGTAAGCTCCCGACCCGCGACGAGGAGACGGGCGTCGAGACGGAGGGCCCGGAGTTCGAGACGGTGATGGCGTTCGGCTCGAACGCCGGCGTCGACGACATCGTCGACGTGATGCGCGCGAACGAGCTGTGCGACGAGCTGGGGATGGACACCATCTCCTGTGGCGACGTGGTCTCGATGTTCTTGGAGTCCGAAGACGAGTTCGGCAACGCGGGGCTGGTCCGCTCGCTCGTCGAGCAGATCGCCTACCGCGAGGGAGTGGGCGACAAGCTCGCGGAGGGCGTCCACCGCGCCCACGAGGAGTTCGGTGCCGACGACTGGACCGTAAAGGGGATGCCCTTCTCCGGCCACGACGGCCGCGCGCTCAACGGGCAGGGGCTGGCGTTCGCGACCGCGAACCGCGGCGCGGACCACATGTACGGGGAGTTCTACCCGTACGAGTACCCGCTCGTCGACCCCGACGACGCCTTCGACCCGACGGGGCTCGACGGGAAGCCGCCGAAGCTCGTCGAGAAGGAGAACCGCAACGCGGTCCTCGACTCGGCGGTCGTCTGTAAGTTCTCGCGAGGCACCGTCACCGACGACCACCTCGCCGCCCTGCTGGACGCCGACTACGACGACCTCCAGTCGCTCGGCGCTCGCGTCGTGGAGCTGGAGCGCGCGTTCAACAACGCCCGCGGCTTCGACCGCGAGGACGACACCCTCCCGTACGCCGACGCAATCTCAGGGTTCGACGCGGCGCTCTCGGAGTACTACGCGATCCGCGGCTGGAACGACGACGGCACCGTTCCCGACCCCGGCGACGGTCTCGACGCGGGGGGCCGGGCGACCGCGGACGACTGACGCTTCGCAGCCGAGCGTCGGCGGTCTACTCCTCGCTCGCGCCGTCCGGCTCGACGGCGACGCCACGGAA